>JBFLWR010000284.1:0-2988 GCA_040755925.1 Pseudomonadota bacterium | reverse complement strand
GCCAAAAGTCAGACAAGTCGCTGATTCACGCGGCAAACTCGGGTCGGTCCGGACAGGTGGCCGCGCGACCCTCTGGACATCTCCGTTCAGGCGTTACCGGGCTGACATGAAACTGTCATGCGACTGTAATAATCGAAGGCTATTGCCCTCCCCGGGCGCCGGTAGAACGGGTGCCGAGAGACCATCTTCCGAACAGGAGCAGGCCACATGAGACACTTCATCCGCTCGGCGGCCGTTGCGATTGCAATGGCTGCGGCATCCACCGTCACCTTGGGCGCGGCCATGGCCGCTGACCTTTCCGGCGCCGGCTCGACCTTCATCTACCCGGTGTTCGCCAAGTGGGCCGACACCTACAAGAAGGATACCGGCATCGGCCTCAACTATCAGTCGATCGGTTCCGGCGGCGGCATCAAGCAGGTCATCGCCAAGACCGTCACCTTCGGCGCGACCGACAAGCCGATGTCCGACGCCGACCTCGAAAAGAACGGCCTCGTGCAGTTCCCGATGGTGATGGGCGGCATCGTGCCGATCGTCAACCTCCAGGGCGTGAAGCCTGGCGAGCTCGTCCTCGACGGCAAGACGATCGCCCAGATCTATCTCGGCGCCATCACCACCTGGGACGACGCCGCGATCAAGGCGCTGAACCCGAACCTGACCCTTCCCTCGACCGCCATCGCCGTCGTGCATCGCTCGGACGGCTCGGGCACGACCTTCAACTTCACCGACTATCTCGTGAAGCTCTCGCCCGACTGGAAGTCCAAGGTCGGTTCGGACACCGCCGTGGAATGGCCGACCGGCGTCGGCGCCAAGGGCAGCGAAGGCGTCGCCAACACCGTCAAGCAGACCGACGGCGGCATCGGCTACGTCGAATACGCCTATGCCAAGCAGAACAAGCTCTCCTATTCCAAGATGCTGAATGCCGCCGGCAAGGTCGTCGAGCCGTCGCTGGACAGCTTCGCGGCTGCTGCTTCGAACGCCGACTTCAAGGGCTCGAAGAACTTCAACGTCATCATCACCAACGAGCCCGGCGACACCACCTGGCCGATCGCCGCTTCGACCTGGGTGCTGATCCACAAGAAGCCGGAAGACGCCAAGGCCACCAGCGAAGCGCTCAAGTTCTTCGCCTGGGCTTACAAGGACGGCAAGGAGACGGCCAAGGGCCTCGACTACGTGTCGATCCCAGACAGCGTCGTCGACCTGATCAAAGCCTCCTGGAAGGCCGACATCCAGGCTGACGGCAAGCCCGTCTACGCTGGCGAGTAAGACAAACGAAGGAGCGCCGCAATGCGGCGCTCCTTTCTCCTCCAGCCGAAACGCGGGGACTTGAGATGAGTGCTGCCCAGGAAGCCATGCCAGCCGTCCGCAGCTCGCGCGATGCCACGGTCAGGCGGTTCGCCCTCACCGACGCGATCTTCCGCGCGCTGACAAAGTCCGCCGCGATACTGGTTCTGGTCCTGCTTGGCGGCGTCGCCATTTCGCTGATCGCCGGCTCCTGGCCGGCGCTATCGACCTTCGGCTTCTCCTTCGTGACCTCGGAGGCCTGGAACCCGGTCACCGAGAAGTTCGGCGCCCTTGCGCCCATCTATGGCACCATTATCACCTCGGCTATCGCCATCGTCATCGCGGTGCCGATCGGCATCGGCATCGCTGTCTTCCTGACCGAACTCTGCCCGCGCCCGCTCAGGCGCCCCATCGGCATGGCCGTCGAACTCCTGGCCGGCATCCCGTCGATCATCTACGGTATCTGGGGCCTGTTCGTGTTCGCGCCGTTCCTGCAGACGACCGTGCAGCCCTTCGTTATCTGGCTCTTCAAAGGCATTCCCGGCCTCAATGGCCTGTTTGCCGGTCCGCCTTATGGCATCGGCTTGCTCACCTCGTCGCTGATCCTGGCCATCATGGTGCTGCCGTTCATCACCTCGATCACCAAGGACGTGTTCGACACGGTGCCCGCGGTGCTGAAGGAGTCGGCCTACGGCATCGGCTGCACGACCTGGGAGGTCACGCGCCGCGTCGTGATCCCCTATACCCGCGTCGGCATCATGGGCGGCGTCATGCTCGGCCTCGGCCGTGCGCTCGGGGAGACGATGGCCGTCACCTTCGTGATCGGCAACGCCCATCGCATAAGCGCCTCGCTGTTCGCGCCAGCCACGACGATCTCGGCGACAATCGCCAACGAATTCACTGAAGCGGTCGGCGATCTCTACACGTCCTCGCTGGTGGCGCTCGGCCTGATCCTGTTCATCATCACTTTCATCATCCTTGCCATCGCACGCTACATGCTGTTGCGTATCGACAGCCGCACGGGGGCCTGATCCATGTCGGTAGCCACGTCTCTCCACCAGAGCCGCAAGCGCAAGAATGCCGTCATGATGGCGCTTTGCGTCATCGCCGCAGGCATCGGCCTCGCCTGGCTGGCGCTGATCCTCGGCGCGCTGATCTACAAGGGCGTGTCCGGGCTCTCGCTGGCTGTCTTCACGGAAATGACGCCTCCCCCCGGCGATGCCGGCGGCCTGCTCAACGCCATCTACGGCAGTATCGTGATGACGATCATCGGCATCGTCGTGGGCACGCCGATCGGTGTCCTGGCCGGCACCTATATGGCCGAGTACGGGCGCTTCTCGAAGCTCACCACCGTGGTGCGTTTCATCAACGACATCCTTCTGTCGGCGCCCTCGATCATCGTCGGCCTGTTCGTCTATGAGCTGATGGTGCGGCCGATGGGCCACTTCTCGGCGATCGCTGGTGCCGTTTCGCTGTCCATCCTGGTCATCCCGGTCGTGGTGCGCACCACCGAGGACATGCTCAACCTGGTGCCCAACGCCTTGCGCGAAGCCGGCACCGCCATCGGCGCGCCGCGCTGGGTGGTCATACGCTCGGTTGCCTATCGTGCCGCGCTCTCCGGCATCGTCACGGGCATCCTGCTGGCGGTCGCCCGCATCTCCGGCGAGACGGCGCCGCTGCTCTTCACCGCGCTCAACAACCAGTTCT
>JBFLWR010000283.1:0-9109 GCA_040755925.1 Pseudomonadota bacterium | reverse complement strand
AACTCATTCGCAAAGTACGTAATCCGGTCTCCGAAAGTGCTGCCATACCCAACCATGCTGTGGAGGAGAAGACTGGCTTGATTGCCTGAAATCCTTGGTGTCTTGACCTCGGGTCGTGTTTCTTCTTGTGTCGGTCTCAAGACTCCCCGCAATTCGAGGTGACAATGAGCAACGATGTCGAGGAGAAGGCCGCCGCGGATCGGCAGCCGAAGCGCATTGTGGCCCGTCGGCCTCAGCGCAAGCCCGGCCAGCTTCGCTTTCGCAAGCTGCTCGAAGCCCTGGACGAGCTGCTTGTGACCAGCAACGTCCAGGACATCGGTCTTTACCAGATCGCCGCCAAGGCGAAGGTGCCGAACGCGTCGGTCTACCATTTCTTTCCGAGCACCGAGGCCGCGCTGCTTGCCTTGGCCGAAGTGCATCACAACGCGTTGCTCGAGCTCTCCATGCTGCCGCTGGAAGTTCGGCCGGCGCGTTGGCAGGACCTGTTCCGGTTGAAGGTGACGAGCGCGGCCCAGTATCACAACAACCATCCGGCGGCGCTGAGATTGTTCCTTGGCGCCAACATCAGCCTGGAAGTCAAGACCGCCGACATATCGCAGCTGCATCGCCTCGTTGACGGGAGGTCGCAGCTTCTGTCCTATTATTTCCACGTGCCTTCCGTCCCGGATTGGGAGCGTCGGCTTGCCACCTATTTTTCCATGATCGATGGGGTCTTCTCGCTGGCCTACAGCGAGCACGGATACATCCGCGACGACTATATCGCGGAGGCGCATCTGGCGGGCATCGCCTATCTGCGTTGCTACCTGCCGGAGATCCTTGTGCCCCGGGATCAGAGCGAACAGCGCGCTTTTCCGGACCGGCCGGGCGCGGCCTGAGCGGCCTTTCCATCCCGAACAAATAGAGCGGCCCAGCGATCTGGATCGCTGGGCCGCTCGGCACCCCCGGATTATCGCGGCGATCAGTTCTGCAGGTTTTCGCGGAAGGTCGCGTATTGGTATTCCTTGCGGAACACCCCGCGGCGCTGCAGCTCCGGAACCACCGTCTTGACGAACTGGACATAGGTTCCGGGGCTGATGGACGGGCAGATCATGAAGCCGTCACAGCACTCCGCCTCGAAGAAGTCCTGCAGGTGGTCGGCAATCTGTTTCGGCGTGCCGATCAGCTGCGGAGTCATCTGGCTGGTCGCCCAGGCCTTGCCGGCCTGGCCGAGCGTAAGCCCGTCCTTCTTGGTTCCCTGAAGCATCACGTCGAGGATGCCGCGGCACCCTTGCGTCAGTTCCAGGTCCTCCAGCGGCTTGTCGAGCGGTTCCTTCGACATGTCGACGCCCAGCGCGTTGGAGATTTCGGCGACGCCGAGCGTCGGGCTCGCATATTCGTTGATGGCCTCGGCGCGTTCCCTCGCGATCGACTCCGTGTCGCCGAGGATGACGTCGACGGCGGGCACGATGGCGCATTCGTTCGGCTTTCTGCCGCTGGCGACGACCCGATCCTTGATGTCGCGGTAGAAGGCCTGCATGTGCTCCTTCGAGTTCTGCAGCGTGAAGATGATCTCGGCCCAGCGACCGGCGAACTCGCGGCCGCGCGGCGAAGAGCCGGCCTGCATGATGACCGGCTTGACCTGCGGCGAGCTCGGCACCGTCAGCGGCCCGCTGGTGCGCACATATTTGCCTTCGTAGTCAGCGTAGTGGACCTTGTCGGCATCGGCGAAGACGTTGTTTTCGCGGTCGCCGACGACGGCTCCCGGTTCCCAGCTCTGCCAGAGCTTGTTGCAAGCCTCCAGCACTTCATCCGCCATGTCGTAGCGCTTGTTCTTGTCCATCAGCCCGTCCATGCCGAAATTCTTGGCCTCGCGCTCCATCGCGGACGTGACCACGTTCCAGCCGGACCGGCCCTTGCTGATGTGGTCGAGCGAGGCGAAGGCGCGGGCGATGTGAAAGGGATGATAGAAGGTCGTCGACATGGTCGATGCGAGCCCGATGCGCGAGGTAACGCGCGCCATCGCCGCCAGCAGTTGCATCGGATCCATCATGCATTGCTGGCCGCCTTCCTTGAGGTTGGTGCGGTAGCCGCCGGCGTAGGAATCGAACAGCATAAGGAAATCGACGAAGAACAGCCCGTCGAACTTGCCGTGCTCGAGGACGCGGGCAATCTCCTCGTAGCGGGCGGGGTCGAGCATATCCAGTCCGTCACTCTCGGGGTGCCGCCAGCTTCCGTAGTGATGCCATGTCGGTCCCGCCAGCACATAGCCTATCAGATGCATTTGCCGCTTCGACATGGGTTGAGGATCCTCCGCGTGGCCGGGCCAGTCATGATATGAGAGAAGGCTAGGATTACAGAGAAACTTATTTATTATCAACTGGCATTCTGAGTGAAATCTCGGCCCTGATGCGGAAAGAGCGCACCCTGCGGGTCATTACACAAACCGCTTGAATTTCTTGTAAAATGGGCGAAATTCCCTCGAATGTGAATCCTTGCTCGGATTGGCGAGCCTAGGATTGATAGTCGATATTTATCATATTAAGGGAACCGCAGGCCTGCGGGAGGGACAAATGGACGAGCGCCGCATAACCGGGCAGACGAAAATCATGCTGCTGATGGCGGATCCCGTCTCGCATGTGGTTGGCACGGAGGCGATCACGGCTTTCATGCGGGCGGCCGGCCATGACTTCGTTTGCGTCCCCGTTCATGTCGGAGCGCAGGATCTGACAACCGCGATTCAGGCGCTACGGGGATTTCGAAACTGTGTCGGGTCGGGCGTCACCATCCCGCACAAGATTCCGGTTCTCCCGTTGCTCGACGAACTCACAGCTCGCGCCCGGACGATCGGCAGCGTCAACTACATCCGGCGCGATCCGGACGGAAAGCTGACCGGCGACAATGTCGACGGCGCCGGTTTCGTGCGGGGCGCCACTGAGGCCGGCGTCCAGTTTATCGGGCTTCGTGTGCTTCTGCTGGGCGCGGGCGGCGCCGGGCGCAGCCTGGCTTTTGCCCTTGCGGAGGCTGGCGTGGCGGAACTGGTCATCTCAAACCGCGACCATGCGAAGGCCCTCGGGCTCGTCGACGCGGTTTCTTCAGCCTTTCCACAAGCGTCGGTGCGGACTGGCGAGGTTGATGCCACCGGCTTCGACATGGTCATCAACGCGACTTCGCTGGGGATGGTCGGCAAGGATAGTGTCGACCCCATTGATTTCTCGACCCTGTCCCAGGGCATGATCGTAGCCGACATCGTCATGAAGCCCGAAAGGACCAGGCTCCTGCAGGCCGCGGAAGCCAGAGGTTGTCGCCTGCTGTTCGGTCGCCAGATGATGGACGGACAACTGGCCCTGGCTCGGGCATTTCTGGGTCTTTGACACGATGGCGGCCGGACCGGTCCGTGGTTCAAGGCCGAACCGCGTTTCAGGAGAATAGATCAATGGCAGAACGAGACCGTCCGCTGCTGTTCGGCGCGATCGCCGACGACTTGACCGGCGGCTCCGAGCTGGCCGCCATGCTGGTGGCGCGCGGCGTGCCGACGAGCTTTGCAACCAGCATCGAGGCGGACATTCCCGCTGGTTCGCTGGCGCATGTCATCGCTTTGAAGACGCGCGTGATACCGGCGCCGGAGGCGGTCGATCTCGTCCTGCGCGCCGCGCGGCGTCTGCTGTCGGCAGGCTGCGACCAGATATTCTTCAAATATTGCGCGACCTTCGATTCCACGCCTGCCGGAAACATCGGTACCTGCGCCGAGGCGCTCGCCGATCTGCTCGATCCGAAGCTGGTCCTCTTCTGTCCCGCGCTCTGCGAAACGCAGCGCACGGTGTTCCAGGGCTACATGTTCGGCGGCTCGCAGATACTGGCGGAATCGCCCAAGCGCTTCGATCCGCTGACGCCGATGACAGATTCCAACATCGTTCGCGTCCTTGCGGCCCAAAGCCGGAGCCGCGTCGGGCTCGTTGCGCATCCGGTCGTCGATCGAGGCGCGCAGGCCATCGCCGAACGTTGCGGGACGCTGATCGAGGAGGGCGTACGTTTTGCGGTCACCGACACGATCTATGAGCGCGATCTGGCAGCGATCGCGGCGGCGGCGGCGGCGATGCCTCTGTTGACCGGAAACGCTTCGGTCGCGGCGCATCTCCCCACCTCATGGCGGCGCAGCGGCAAGCTTGCCAATCCCCAGGCTGCCGAGCTCCCCGGGGTCGACGGCCCCGCTGTCGTGCTTGCCGGCAGCGTGGCGCCGCGCACCGCCGAGCAACTGGCGCATTTCGGCCAGCGGAACGAGGTCGTCACGGTTGATCTCTCCCGTGTCATGGAAGGCGACGATGTACTCGCCTCGACATTGGCGTCGGCCAATAGGGCGATCAACGCGGGCCTGGCGATTGCCATCGCCACCATGGCGCCGCAGGACGAGATCGAGCGCCTCCAGGGCAAGTATGGCCGTGATGTCGTGGCGCGCGCCGCCGAGGATTTCCTCACCGGTCTCGCGCAACGCCTGATCTTTGACAGCGGCGTTCGCCGGCTTGTCATCGCCGGCGGCGAGACCGCTGGCGCCATCGTGCCCAAACTTCCGATTACCCGTTTCATCGTTGGCCCTTATCAGGGCCTGGGCACCGGGCGCATGGTTGCCGAAATGCCGTTTCCCGTCGCGCTGATGCTGAAGTCCGGCAAACTTGGCGGACTGGACGTCTTTTCCACCGTGCTCGACGAGATGCGCAGGCCGGTAAGGACCGAACCCTATCTGGAACAATGGCCGCCACAGGCGAGGAACCAATGACTGCTCAAACGACAACCATGCGTCAATCGCTTGTCGACGCGGTGCGCGCCATCGCCTCGAAGGGCTTGAACAGCGGGACCTCCGGGAACATCAGCCTGCGGCTAGACGCCGACGGCATGCTGATAACGCCGACGGGCATCTCGCCGGAAAGACTCGATCAGGCCGCCATGGTCGAGATGACGTTCGACGGTGACTGGAACGGTGAAATCCGCCCGTCGAGCGAGTGGAACATGCACGCGGCCATCTACAAGGCCTTCCCTCAGGCCCAGGCCGTCGTGCATGCCCACCCGGACCACTGCGTCGCGCTCTCGTGCCTGCGGCGGGGCCTCCCGCCATTCCACTACATGATCGCGTCGTTCGGAGGCGACGATGTTCCGTGTTCCGACTACGCGCCCTTCGGCACGGCGGAATTGGCTGAAGTCGTGGTGCGTGCGCTGGCGGGACGAAACACCTGCCTGATCGCCAATCACGGCATGATCGCTTACGGGCCGGATCTCGCCACCGCGGTCGCTCGAACCGAAAAGCTGGAAACGCTGGCCAGGCAGTACATGCTTGCCAGCACGGTCGGGCACCCGGTCATGCTGACCGACGATGAATTGAGCGTGGTCAAGAACCGGTACAAGACCTACGGCCAGCAGAAACCGAAATAGAACGGAAGCTGGCCGTCGCGACTTACTCGCGAAGGATGGTCATGTCGTCGGCCGACCAGCCGACATCGACGGTGCTTCCGGTTTCGAAGACCTCGGTATTGCCCTGCGGCAGCACCCGCACTTTCAGCGCGCAGCCGGAGCCGTTGAGCTCCACTCGGTAACGTATGCTGCCCGGCGTATAGAGGCTCTCGCGCACGGTGCCCGTATAGGCATTGTCCATGCCTCGGGCCTTCGGACCGACGGTGATACGCTCTGGTCGGATGCAGGCGAAACGGCCTGGGCCGGCATCTTCATCGGTATGGATGGAGGCCTGGGTGCCGTCCTCCAGCACGATCTGGCGCGGCTGGCCGGCCTGCTTGGCCGATGCCGATTTCACGGGGAGGATCGAGGCTTCGCCGAGGAACTCGGCGACGAAGCGGCTGTTCGGCTGCTCGTAGAGCGCGCGCGGGCTGCCGATCTGCGTCATGGCGCCGTCGCGCATGATGGCGATGCGGTCGGCCAGGAACGCCGCTTCCTGCTGGTCGTGGGTGACGTAGATGACCGTTGCGCCCAGTTCTTGCTGGAAGCGCTTGATCTCTTCCTGCATCTCGTCGCGAAGGTTCTTGTCGAGCGCGCCGAGCGGCTCGTCCATCAGCAGGATCGATGGATGATAGATCGATGCCCGGGCCAGCGCGATGCGCTGCTGTTGTCCGCCGGACAGTTCCGAGGGCTTGCGCGATGCGAATGCCTCCAGGCGCACCATGGCGAGGCTTTCGCGCACGCGCTTGGCGATCTCGTCTTTCGCAATGCCACGGATTTTCAGCGGGTAGGCGACGTTCTGGGCGACCGACAGATGCGGGAACAGAGCATAGTTCTGAAACACCATGCCGATGTTGCGGCGGTAGATCGGCTCGGGAACGATGTCGCGCCCGTCGACCACGATCTGCCCTTCGGTCGGGTCGATGTAGCCCGCGATCATGCCGAGCAGCGTCGACTTGCCTGAGCCGCTCGGTCCGATGATGGCGAAGAAATCGCCGGAGTCGATCTCGACCGACGTTGGCACGACGGCCTCGAAATTGTTGTAGCGCTTGCAAAGATTTCGAATGGAAACCGCGGCGCCCCCCACGGCTCGGTTCTGACCTGATGTCGCGGATCGACCTGGCATCTGCAGCATCCTAATTGTCCTTGCCGAGACGGGGCAACAAAGTTGCCGCGAGAATGAGTAGGCTTGTTACCGCGAGAATGACGCTCGCCGCGGCAGCGATTTCGGGAGTGACCTGAAAGTTGAGCTGCTCCCACAGCAGCAAGGGCAGGGTCCGCGTCGACGGGCTGCTGAGGAACAGCGCCAGCACCAGTTCGTCGAGCGAGGCTGCGAACGCGAAGATGAAACCCGCGATCACCGCCGACCTGATCATCGGGAAGGTAATCAGCCGGAAGGTCTGGAAGGGATTGGCGCCGAGCGTCATCGAGGCGATCTCGATGCGGTTGGAGTACGATGCCAGCGCGCCGCAGACCGTGATGAACGGAAACGGCAAGCCGATGACCGCATGCGCCAGGATGACGGCCCATAGCGTTCCCTGCAGCCCCAGCCACACGCTGATCGGGAAGAGCCCGATCGCCAGAACGATCTGCGGCAATATCGCGGGCGCAATGGACAGCGCGCTGACGATCGTGGAGCCAGGGACGCCGGCGCGAACGACGGCCAGCGCCGTGGATATCCCGGCGATCGTCGCCAGCGCCGCGGCCGTCGCCCCGATCATCATGCTGTTGAGGATCGCCGAGCGGTAATCGTCATTGCCGATGAACTGCTGGTACCAGCGCAATGAAAAGTCCGTCGGCGGAAACGAGAGATAGGACTTGCTCTGGAACGATACCGCCACGACGACCAGGATAGGCACCAGGAAACCAATGAGGATGGCCCCGACCATGCCGGTCAGCAAGCGGCTCCAGGCCGCCCAAAGCTTCTTTTCGGAGATGCTCATGCGAACACTCCCGCCTGCGTCTTGCCCCTGCGCCGCGACGCCAGCTGGCTGAGCCGCAGCAACGCGAAGATGATGATGGTCAGCAGAAGGACGATGATCGCCAGCGCCGAGGCGAGCGGCCAGTCCAGCAGCCTGTTGGCCTGTTCGCTGATCAGCATCGAAACCACGGTCAGGTCGCCGCCAAGAAGTGAAGGCGTGACGAAGAAGCCTAGCGAGGTGACGAAGACGATCGTGCAGCCCACCGCCACATTGGGCAGGGAGAGCGGCAGCGTGACGGCCAGGAACTGGCGCCACGGATTGGCGCCGAGGACAGCCGCGGCCCGGGGAAGGTTGGGGTCGATGCCGCGCAGGCCGTTGAGGATGGGCACGACGATGAACGGCACCATGATGTAGGTCATGGCGATCATCAGTCCTAGCCCGTTGTCGATGAAGCGGATCGGGTCCGTGATGAAGCCGAGGCCGAGCAGCATGGAGTTGATCGGCCCCTTGCGACCGAGAAGGATCATCCAGGCGAATGAGCGGATAACCGTGCTTGCCCAGAAGGGCAGGAAGATCAGGAATATGCCGATGGTGGCCCAGCGGCCCCTGAGCCGCGCAAGCACATAGGCGACCGGGTAGCCGATCAGCAGGGAGAAGATCGTCACCATCGCGGCAACGTAGAACGTGTTGGAGAGGACCGTTCTGATGCCCTGGTCGGTCACGACCTTTGCGTATTCCGCCCCGAAACCTTGCTGGCCGCTGAAACTCTCCGTCCCGATCATCGCCATCGGCGCGAGGAAGAAGGGTGTCAGCAGCAGGGCGACGGGGATGTAAAGCAGGAAGCTGCGATGCTTCATGGCGTCAAAATATCCTAACGCGATCCGGGTGCTGGACGGGCGCGGCCACTTCAGCAGATTGCCAGGCTTTCGCACAAGCGATGTCGAATCGAAACGAGAGAAGGAACTGCGCGAGTAACAGGTTACCCGCGCAGTTCCGCCTTGGGAGGTCTCGCTTATTTCGTCACGACCCAGGTGTTGAAGCGGTCGTAGATCTTCGTGCCGTTCTCGAGCCAGTAGTCGCCGTTGATCGCGACCGAGAGCTTGCGGTTCTCCGGCGAGCTCGGCATGCGCGCGCGTTCCTCAGGCGACAGGATATCGAACGCCTTGTCGTTCGTCGGTCCATATGGGATCAGCTTGGAAAAGGCCGCCTGGACTTCCGGGTCCATGCAATGCGCGATGAACTTCATCGCGGTGTCGCGGTTGCGGCCACCCTTGGGCAGGCTCCAGATGCCGGGGGTATGCAGCGAGTAGTCGAACGTGTAGTCGATCGGACCGCCCTGTTGCTTGACCGGATCGACACGGCCGTTCCAGCACATGCCGAAATCGGCGTCGCCATTGGCAAGAAGCTGGGCGCTCTGGGCGCCGGACGTCCACCAGGTGATGGACGAGCGAATGCCGTCGAGCATCGCGAAGGCGCGGTCGATATCCAGCGGATAGAGCTTGTCCAGCGTCTGGCCGGCGCCCAGCGCCGCCACTTCCATGGTCTGCGCCGCGTTCTTCCACAACGTCCTGCGACCCTTGATCTTGGGATCGAAGAATTCCTGCCAGTTCTTCGGTCGGCTGTCCTTGGAGTCGGTGTTCCAGCTGAGCACGCAGCCGGCAATGTAGCATGACGTCCAGTATTTGCTGGCGGCGCCGTCGATCAGGCCCGTCTTCGGCACCACGCTATAGTCGATCTCGTCGAGAAGGCCGGCGACGGCCAATGGCGCG
>JBFLWR010000282.1:0-3058 GCA_040755925.1 Pseudomonadota bacterium | reverse complement strand
CGAAAGAGGCGCTGCTCGAAGGCGAAGGCGGCGGTCGTCGCCGCCGGCCAAGGCGCCACTCCGGGCTGATGCCGCACGGCGACGTCATGTCCCTCCGCCTGAAGACGCTCTATGGCGAGCTTCTGCCAGTATCGGGGCGCCGATTGCGGAACGATGACCTCGATCGCCAGCATGTGGTTTTTCCGTCCGCGGTGCATCCATGCCCGGTTTGGGACGGAGAAATGACTTGACGCAAAAAACTTACCTTGCGGTTACGCGGCCGCTTTGCCTGCCTGTTTTTTAGGCAAAACTTTTGATCTGCCGTGGCCAGCAGGCGCAAAACTGTAATCGGCCCGTGCACCTTAGATTAGCACTTTCCGTATATACCAAGACTTGAACAATGCTCGCGCCCGATCTTGACGGGGAACGCAAGACGTCGTCGATAGGCCGCTGTCCTGCCGGTTCGGATCACATGTTTGAGGTCACTGTCGAAGAGTCGTTCGATTTCCGCTCGCGGGAATATGCCGAGCTGTTCGACGGCTCCGCGGCGACCGCTTTCCAGCATCCGATATGGCTCGCCCTTCTTTACGAGAGAATCGTCGGCCGCAGCGCCGCCACGCCGTTCGTCATCGTCGTGCGCCACCAGGCGAACGGCAAGCTGGCGATGGTGCTGCCGCTCGTCAGACGTCGATACATGCGGTTGAAGGTGGTCGAGTTCGCCGACATGCTGGTTTCCGACTACGTGTCGCCGGTTACCGACGAGCAGACCTTTTCGGACATCCTGGCCGACGGTGGTACGGTGGCCGCCATCCGCAAGCGCCTGAAACCCTATGATCTGCTGCGCATCGGCAAGCTAGGCGATCAGTCGCTGCCGCTCGAGCGCCTGCTTGGCATAGGCCAGCGCGACAGCATGGGGATGAGCGCCTATTCCAGCAAGCTGGAAGCGACGTTTGAAAGTTGGCGGGAGCATCAACTCGACCGCTCCTACCGCAAGGAACTCGACAAGAAAGCCCGCCAGCTCGGGCGCATGGGGGAAGCGCGCTTCGAATGCGCCGATAACCCCGCCGCCATCCGTACCACCTTCGATGCGCTGAAACTCTATCGCGGCAAGCGTTTCGATGGGAGCGACGGTCCGGCCGACCTGCTGCAGCAGCCATCCTACTTCGACTTCTACCTGGCTGTGGCGACGGAAGGATGCGGCGGGTTCGCGCGCACCTACGCCTTCTGGATGAACGACAAGCCGATCGCCGCGGCGCTGGGTCTGGCGCATCGAGGCTCGCTTCTGATCATTCTCGGCGGTTTCGACGAGGCTGGTTACAGGAAGCAGTCGATCGGCAGCCTGACCTTCGAGCAAGTCGCCCGCGACTGCATCGAGCGCAAGGACCACTCGCTGGATTTCACGATTGGCGACGAGCCCTACAAGCTTATTTTCGGCGGGAGGCCCACCCCGATGTGGCAAATATTCAGGGCCGGCAGCCCGCTGGGCTATGCGGCGCACCTGACCGTGGAAAAGCTGCCGGCGGCCAAGGCGTTGGCGCGGCGGATATTCCGAAGCGCGCACGGAAGACCAACTAAGTCGACCACGGCGATCGCATCGACCGAGCCGACGGACGAGCCGGTCGGATCTTGAGCGTTCCTTCGAGATTGAGCGGTCCGTCGTAGAACCGGACTAGGTCGCGGGCTCGGCCCTTGGCCGTCCCAGGCCGCGCAGCCTGGCCGCGAAGGCGGGGCTGACCTTGTTGATCTCATGCAGGATGCGGCGGCGACTGAAGTGAATCTGTCGCCGCGCGCGCCATTGCAGGTCGGTGTCTATGGTCAGGCTGCGCCGGAAACTCGCCAGATTGAGCCCATGCCGGTCCATCGCCTGCTTGACCGGGTCGTCGTAAAACTGAGCGATCTTCGCGGCCGCCATGCCGGGGGACGCCATCCACTGCGGCACATGCACCGTGCACAGGCGCTCGACATCCGTGAGCAGTCGGCTCACTCCTGTTCCCGCGGCGGGGCACGAGGTTTGGTAGGCGTCGCCGATCAGCACGGCTCCATCCCGCTTGCAATTCTCCGCCACCGTTATGTCGGTGAGCCAGTTCTCCACGCGGTCGATCACTTCGAAGTCGCCGAATGCCTTGACGAGCCCGGGCAACGTTTCGACGAGCGTTTCCTTGGGCCGCTCGCGCATCGCCTTGACCCATGGATCGCGATGCTCGCGGAAAACGAAGAGATTGGCGCGCGTGACGTCTGCCGCGGGGAACAGGTTGAGGTAGTCGATGCCATCGGAGACCCGCCCGCCATAATAGGTCAGGGCTGGGTGCCTGAAAGCTTCGCTCCCCTGTGGACGAAGGTTGAAGCCGAAGGTCAACGACTGGCGCTGATGGACGAACCTGCGCTCGATGCCGAGATCGCGCTTCAGTATGTCGCCCATCCCGGTAGCAAGCACGAGCAGCCGCGCGGTCACCTCGCTTTGCCCGACGATGGATACACGCTGGCGCTCCGGTCCGGCCTCGACGCCGCTTACCCGGCCGGCGATGAAGCGCACGGTTTCGGGCAATTGCGCGCGCATGGCGCCGACGAGGTCGTCGTAGAAGATCCCGTAGTGGCGCGCGTGCGTGCGGTCGAGGACGCGCCCCCTGCGCACATTGACGATCTCGTCGAACGTCACGGCCGCCTCCTCGAGCGCCTCGAGGAGGTCGAGCCGGCGCAGCTTCTCGATCTGATCGCCGGCGATCTTCTCGACACGGAACTCCCGGGGAAACACAGGGTAACGGTCGATCAGCGTGACTTGGTAGCCAGCCCGCCCGAGCACAATCGCCGCGATCGTGCCGGAGAGTCCTCCGCCGACGACGGCGATCTCCGTGTCGGGTCCTGCCGGCAGCGGAAGGGGAGAATTTTCGGCCGTCATTTGGAGTACCTCAGGATGGCGTAGAAGGCCCGGGGATTGGTGGTGAAATAGCGCCAGAAGAGCCGGCGCGGCTCCATCAGCATGCGCCACGCCCACTCAAAGCCGGCTTTCTGGACCCAGAGCGGGGCGCGACGGACCTTGCCGGCGAGATGGTCGAAAAGACCGCCCGCCGTCTAGATCACC
>JBFLWR010000281.1:0-7162 GCA_040755925.1 Pseudomonadota bacterium | reverse complement strand
CCCCATGCCGTCATAGAGATCGACCGTGCCGCCGACCGTCTGATAGTTGCAGTCGATTTCGCCGGCTTCGAAGGCGCTGCCGATCGCGGGGTTGGAGGCGTCAGAACCGTAGTCCGTCCAGTCGACACCGTCGAGATAGGGTTCGCCGCCGAACCAGGTGAAGTCCTTGCGCCGCCGCACCGAGGCTGACTCGCCGACCTTGTAGGAGATCAGCTCATACGGGCCGGTGCCGGGCGTCTTCAGCATATTGGCGCCGTTCTTGTCGAAGTCACGATGGACGATCACCGCCGGATAGTCGGAGAAGCCAGGGATGATGGTGACGTCGGACTGCTTGCATTTCAGCTTCACCGTATGGTCGTCGACCTTGGTGACGGCGCCGGCGGCCGCCTTCTTGGTGGCGGCATCGATCAGCGACCCCATGCGCCCGGCCATCGAATTGCCCTCGGCCGCTTTATCGCACCAGCGTTCGATGTTGTAGACAATGTCGTCGGCGTTGAAGTCGTCACCGTTAGACCACTTCACGCCCTTGCGCAGATGCAGCGTGTATTCGGTGGCGTCGTCGCTCACCTCCCAGCTCTCGACCAGATGGCCCTCGAAGGTGAAGTCTGTGGTATAGCGGATCATGTAATCGTTGCATTGACGCATGACGTTGGCGATTTCCGACCAATCCCAGGCGCGCGGATCCTTCATGTCCTTGATGATCATCTGCATCCTCAGGATGCCGCCCTTTTTGCCGGGCACGGACGTAGCTGCCTTGGCCGGCTCGATCCCGGCCATTGAATAGGCGAGCACCGTGGAAGCGCCCATCACGCTTGCCATCGCCAGGAATTCGCGGCGGTCCATCCGGCCGCTTTTTACTTCAGCCGCGTAGCTTTCGATGACCGTTGGGACGCGGTCACCATTGCTCTTGAACATTGTCATCGTTGTTCTCCGGTTCGGGGCTTTTCGCCCGTTACATTCCCCTTGCGGCTGCGCATGTTAGGGGCGATGCAAAAATCCCGGAAGGGCTTGACCTCTTGCAAACCGCAGAAATCCGGCCTTGAAGGCCTAAAAAAACAAGGTCATTGTCCCGTCAATTTTTGAAGGAGCGGACGAGCTCATGGTCGCGCGGCGTCTTCCCTGGCCCTGGAAAGGATCCATTCCTTGACCGTGCGAGCTATGTTTCCCTTCGAGAGCTGGCTCTCGGTCAGGTAGTAATTCCAGGGGCTTGGCGGCCGGACGGGGAATGGCTCGACGAGCAGCCCGCGATCCATGAAAGCATGGGACAGGGAGCGCTGCGTGGCGACCAGGCCAGCCCCCATGGCGGCGAGCTCGAGCGCTATGTTGGAGGCGTTGGTCGACAGGCCCTTGTCGTGATCCTCCATGTCGACGCCTAGCGCCTCGGTCACCACCTGCCAATATTCCTGGCGGCCATGCACGAAGATCCAGTCCACCTTGAGCATGTCCTGTGGCGTCTTGAGCGCATGCTCGCCCTCGAGCATGCTGGGAGAGCACAGCAACACCAGTTCGTCGTTCCAGAGCGGAGTCGCCGAAGGCGGCCTGTCGTCGAAACGCCGCGTCGAGATGGTGATGTCGGCGATCTGCTCGCTCAAATCTTCCCAGATCGTGCCGTGCAACACGATCTCGATCTCGGGATGTTTCCTGCGGAAGGCCGCCATGCACCCGGCCAGCCAGTTTTCCGCAAGGCTCATTGGACACGAGACCACCACTGTGCGGTTGCGTGAGGAGGCGACGATCGCCTCGGTCGCCTGGTCGATCTGGTCGAGCGCCTGACGCAGTGTCGGCAGGAACGCCTCCCCCATCTCGGTCAGCTTCAAACTACGCGGATAGCGTATGAACAGCTGCCGGCCGATGTAGTGTTCCAGCGCGCGCACATGCGTGCTGACTGCGGCCTGCGTGTAGCCCAGTTCCTTGGCCGCCGTGGTGAAGCTCAAATGGCGGGCCGAGCTCTCAAACGAGCGGATATAGTTCAAGGGGGGCGGCGGCTTCATCCCGATCTCCTGCTGAGTGTTTTCCTTAGCTATCGCACGGGCGAACGCACATTCAATCGCAGACAGGCGACATGGCATCAATATTTTTGGCCAAAGCCGCCAAACTAATCGCGTGCCTATGCGATGAACCCAATTTATTGATGTTGTGAAGAGACAGGGGAGAGAAGCGCGTGGCTGTGCCGTCATACCGGCGTGAGGGGCCTGTCGTCAGTTCAGATACGTTCACCCGCCTTGCCGATTTCGTGCTGCGGCGCCCCGCCTCGGTGTTCCCCCAACAGGTGCTGGAACAGGCGCGCTACCTCCTGCTCGACACCCTCGGCATTGCCATCGCCGCCGGACCGATGGAAGCGGGCCGGATCGCGCGCGATGCAGCCGTCCTGCTCTACGGTTCCAACGATCCGCATTACTCGGCCCGCATGCTGTTCGACGGGCGCCGCGCCAGCATCGCCGGCGCGGCCTATGCCGTCGCCACGCAGACCGACAACCTCGACGGCCATGACGGCTACAGCCCAACAAAAGGCCATATCGGCGTCGCGGTGATACCGGCGCTTGCCGCGCTCGCGGAAGCGAAACCCGACCTGACCGGCCGGGAGGTGCTGGCGTCTCTGGTCATCGGCTACGAAGTCGCAGGTCGGGCCGGCATCGCCCTGCATGCGACGGTGAGCGACTATCATACGTCGGGCGCCTGGAACGCCTTGGGCGTGGCGGCTGTGGCGGCACGCCTGCGGCGGCTCGACGAAACGCAATTGCGCGAGGCGCTCGGTATTGCCGAGTATCACGGCCCACGCAGCCAGATGATGCGCGAGATCGCCACGCCGACGATGCTGCATGACGGCTCCGGCCTCGGCGCTCTCGTTGGCCTTTCGGCGGCTGTGCTTGCCGAGCGTGGCTTCACTGGCGCACCGGCAATCACCGTCGAGGCGCCGGACGTCGCGACGCACTGGCAGGATCTCGGTGTCTTCTGGCAGTCCCTGCATCAATATGTGAAGCCCTACCCGATCTGCCGCTGGGCGCATGCGGCGATCGACGCCGTGCGCCAACTCTGCCTGGCGCACAATCTCGGCCCATCCGATATCGCGACCATCCAGGTAAACAGCTTCCATTATGCCGCAACACTGTTCGACGGCATGCCGGATACGACCTCGAAGGCGCAGTACAGCCTCCACTTCGCCGTCGCGACCTTCATCATTCACGGGCGTATCGGGCTGGAGCACATTTCCGGAGCTGGCCTCGCGGACGCCGCGGTCGCCGACATGCTCACACGCATCACCGTGACCGAAACCGAGCGCCATAGCGCCCGCTTCCCCGCCGGCCGCTGGGCCGATGTCGTCATCGCGACCAACGATGGACGCGTGCTGATGTCTGGCGACGTGCATGCGCGCGGCGGCCCGGAAGCGCCTATGTCGAAGCAGGACGTCGAGACCAAATACATGGAGTTCGCCGCGCCCGTGCTCGGTTCCGAGCGCGCGGCGGCGATCCGCGACGCGGTGCTCGCGCTCGACGACCGCGACAGCCGCTTCTCCGATCTTTCGGCGCTGCTCTACGATCCTCCCAAGACTTTGAGCTGAGCCGCGATGCCCCTCAGGCTTCTGAAATACGGTCTCAGCAGGGACTACCCGGTCAGCGGCGACATCCCCGCCACGCCCGAGCTGAAGCCGTCTTACGACGTCGTCATCATCGGCGGCGGCGGACATGGACTGTCCTGCGCGCATCATCTTGCCAAGTACCACGGCATAAAGAGCGTCGCGGTGCTGGAGAAGGGTTACCTCGCAGGCGGCAACACGGCGCGCAACACCACCACCATCCGCTCCAACTACATCACGCCGGAAGGCATCGCCTTCTACAAGGAGGGCGTCGAACTGTTCGAGCGCCTGTCGCAGGAACTCGACTTCAACGTCATGTTCTCGCAGCGTGGCCAGCTCACGCTGGCGCATACCGAGGCGACGATGCGCAGTTTCCACATGCGCGCCGAAATGGGCAAGCACATGGGCACGCGCACCGAGGTCGTCGACCAGAGGGGTGTCGAGGAACTCTGCCCTCTCCTCAACATGGACTATGGCGGCCCACTCGAAATCCTCGGCGGACTTTGGCACGCCGATGGCGGAACGGCGCGCCACGATGCCGTCGCCTGGGGCTATGCCGCCCAGGCGTCGCGGCGCGGAGTAGAGATCCATCAGCGCACCGAGGTGCAGGGCTTCGAGGTCGTCGGCGATCGGGTCCAGGCGGTCCAGACGAACCGCGGCCGCGTCGCTTGCGGCCAGGTGCTGATCGCCACCGGCGGTATGAACTACGACGTGGCGCTGATGGCCGGTGTCGAGCTCCCCATCCGCTGCTATCCGCTGCAGGCAATGGTGACGCAGCCCTTGAAACCCTGGCTGCACACGCTGGTCTCGTCGGTTTCGCTACACACCTATCTGGTGCAATCCTCACGGGGCGAGGTCGTCATCGGCGGCGGCTCCGATCCTTACCAACTCTATTCGACACGCTCGACACTCGACATGAAGGAACACCTAGCCGAAGGCGCTGTCCACCTCTTCCCTTTCCTTCAGGGCGTACGCCTGCTCAGGCAGTGGGCCGGCATCACCGACATGACGCCGGATTACAGCCCGATCATGGGCGCGAGCCCGCTCGCCAATCTGTGGCTCGATTGCGGCTGGGGCACCTGGGGCTTCAAGGCGACGCCCGTCGCAGGCAAGCGCATGGCGCAGACGATGGCCGACGGCCGCGTGCCTGATATCCTGAAACCATTCGCATTGGAGCGGTTCGAAACTTTCCGGTTGCTCAATGAAATGGGCGCGACCGCCGCGAGCCACTAGCCATGAAACTGCTCACCTGCCCCATGAACGGCCCGCGCAACATCGACGAATTCCAGTCCTTCGGGCCGGAGCGTGCGAAGCTCGACCCGAACAGCACCGCAGACAGGGAATGGTCGCGGCATCTGTTCCGCGCCGAGAACCGCAAAGGCATAGTCGTCGAGTGGTGGCGACACGTGCCGAGCAATTATTTCTTCCTGGCCGAGCGCGACCTCGTCAGCAACGAGATCATCCGCACCTTCGACGCTTCTGAACTGCGGGAGCGCGCATGAACCGGCTGCCCGCCCCTTTCGGAAACCGGATCGATCGGAGCCGCCGCATCCGCTTCACCTTCGAGGGCAAGCCCTTCGACGGCTATGAAGGCGACAGCATCGCCAGCGCGCTCGCCGGTTCCGGCCAATGGGTGCTGTCGCGCTCGTTCAAATACCATCGTCCACGAGGCATCCTGTCGATGACAGGGGCCGACGCCAACGCGTTGATGCAACTGCCGTCAGAACCGAACGCCGCCGCCGAGCGCACGCCGATCAGCGAAGGGATGCAGGTCAGCGCGCAGAACGTCAACGGCTCGCTCGAGCGCGACCGCGACGCCGTCATGGACAGGTTAGGCCGTTTCCTGCCGGTCGGCTTCTACTACCGAACCTTCATGGGTCCGCGCCGCGACAGCTGGCTGAAATTCTGGGAGCCGATGATCCGCCGCAAGGCGGGTTTGGGCGTCGTCGACACCAAGGCGCCGCACCGGCATTTCGAAAAGACGCACCTGCATTGCGACGTGCTCGTCGTCGGCGCCGGTCCGGCGGGATTGAGCGCCGCGATTGCCGCCGCCGAAGCCGGCGCCGACGTGGTGCTGTGCGACGAGAATCCGGAGATCGGCGGCTCTCTGAGTTATGGCCGCTGCGATCCCGCCATCCTCTCCGGCCTGGCGCCCCGGCTGGAGGCGTTGCCCAATCTCAAAGTGCTGACCGACACCGTCTGCAATGGCTGGTACGAAGACAACTGGCTGCCGTTGATCGAGGGCAACCGGCTTCACCGCACACGCGCCCGCGAGGTGATCCTGGCGACCGGGGCAATCGAGCAGCCGGCAGTCTTTCGCAACAACGACCTGCCGGGGATCATGCTCGGCAGCGCTGCCCAGCGGCTGGTACGGCACTATGGCGTCCGGCCCGGCCGAAGCGCCGTGGTGCTCGCCGCCAATGACGACGGCTACAGCGCGGCGCTCGACCTGCTGGATGCAGGCGTTTCGGTCGTCGAGCTTGTCGATCCGAGATCGGCTGGTGATCCCGGTCCGTTGGAAGCCGAACTGCGCGGCAAAGGCATCGCCATCCGCAAAGGCACAACCGTCGAGGCGGCGGAAGGCTCCGCTGGAAATCGCCACCTTGCCCGCGTCCGTGTCGGCGGGACCTGGATCGCTTGCGATCTGCTTGCCGTTTCGATCGGCCAGGCGCCGGCATGGCAGTTGCCCTGTCAGGCCGGCGGCAAGGTCGGCTACGATGCCGACACGCAGACGATGACGATCACGCTTCCGAAGGGTCCCGTCCATCTCGCCGGGGCCGTTGCAGGAGCGGACCAGTTGCAGGACGCAATCGCCGACGGCCGGCGCGCCGCGGCAGCAGCACTTTCGCGGCTCGGCCATGCAATGGCGGAAGAACCACCGGTCACACCGAAGGCCGTTCGGCCACGCTATGCGCAGCCGATCGTCGCCGATCCCAAGGGACGCGACTTCGTCGACTTCGACGAGGACCTGCAGGTCAAGGACCTGCAGAACGCGACCAAGGACGGTTACCGCGAGATCGAGCTCGTCAAGCGCTTCACCACCGTCGGCATGGGCCCGAGCCAGGGGCGCCATTCGGCGCTTGCTACGGCCCGGATCGTCGCCGAGGCGACAGGCCGGTCGGTCGGCGAAATCGGCATCACCACGGCGCGTCCTCCGGTCGGGCCGGAAACGCTCGGCGTGCTGGCCGGGCACCACGAACCGCTGGAGCGCCGCACGGCGCTGCACGCGAAGCATGTCGCGCTGAACGCCGCGATGAAGCCGGTGGGTGCATGGTGGCGGCCCTATTACTATGGCGACGCAAGCAGCGCGCAGGAAGCCGTCCGCGAGGAAATCCTCGCCGTGCGCGAAGGCGTCGGGCTGCTCGATGTCTCGACGCTCGGCAAGCTGGAGATCCGCGGGCCGGACGCCGGTGCGTTCCTCGACAGGCTTTACACGATGGCGCATGCAAACCAGCCTGTCGGCCGCGTCCGCTACTGCCTCATGCTCAACGAGATGGGCTCGGTGATCGACGACGGCGTCGCGTACCGGATGGCCGAGGACCAGTTCTATGTGACGGCCACCACCGGCGCCGTGGCGCGCGTCTATGC
>JBFLWR010000280.1:0-9253 GCA_040755925.1 Pseudomonadota bacterium | reverse complement strand
GCACGCTTCGCCATCAGCTCGCGCATCAGCCTTCGCTCGCGCACCTCGATGGAAAGCTGGGCGCTGGAGGGGCAGAACTGGGCGTTGTCGACCCTCGCCTCGCCGCGGATGAAGCGCTGGATCGCGGCCTGGACGTCGGCGAGCTCGGCATCCTGCACAGCCGCCAGATAGCCGCGCAGCTGCATCTCGGCGTCAGCCAGCGCGGATTGCGGGAAGCAACTGAACATCGCGACGAGCGCCTTCGTCGCCTGCTGCAATTCGGCTGCGGTCATTGATCTCCTCGATGATTGCGTTGGCGGCGTCGACATGGGTCTTGCGCCGCTGCCATTTCTGCCCCGGCGCCATTGCCGGCCCCGAAGACGCTTTCCCGTTCCTGCCCCGCGCAGCGGCAACTACGGGAGAAAACGCCGGGGCGTTTTCTCCCTTTGGATATTGGGAGACTGGACTCTGGGATTCTGGACTCTGGGGCTTATCGCCCGCCTTATCCCCCGCCCGCGCCCGCCGCTTATCCGAGGGCGGAATCGTCCTTTCCTTCGAAAGGCTTGGGTTGCCGCCCTTCAGGCCGTTGCGCCGCGCCGCGCGCGCCTTGCGGGCATCGGCGATCATGCGCCTGGAATAGATGCGGCCGTGGCGGTCGCGCGAGAAGACGCGGTTGCTTTCCAGCTCGCCAAGCAGCGCGCCAAGCTCGATTGAAGCGCAGCCGGCAAGGCGGGCAAGTGCCGCCTCATCCAGCCCCTTGCCGGCGATGGCGACGTAGCCGATGGGCTCATGCGCGGCGGCAATGCACAGCATGCGCATCCACAGCCCCTGCGCGGCAAGCGAGCACAGCCGCAGGTTCGGATCGGCCTCCCAGTCCGACCAGAAGAATTTCGACCAGATCGTGCCGCTCATGGGAGAGGCTCGATGGCGGGGCAAACGCAATTGGCTAATCTCCCCCCAAGTGGGGGAGATGTCCGGCAGGACAGAGGGGGGCGCTGTCCCGCCAACGTATCAGTGCCTGGGTTCGTTACCCGGTCACAACGGACTACAGCGACAGGCAGTCCTGAGACGTCGCGTTCCTTCGCGCCCCCCTCTGCCCTGCCGGGCATCTCCCCCACAAGGGGGGAGATTGGCAGCTTCGGCGCCGCGCCCATTCTTGTTTCCACCCTCACATGCCCCTCCCGCGGTGGCCATGAAACCTTGCATGGTGATGCGCGCAATAGCTGCGCGTGCCTGTCGTGCGCAGGCCGCAGCACAGCATGTCGGGACCAGGGCGCGCGCCGGGTGGGTCGGCTTCCGACTCCTCGCGCAAGGCGAGGTCGAGCGGCGCGCGGCAGCGGCCGAACAGGCAGTCGAGGAAAGGCATGGCCGCGACCTGCGGCTGGCGGCCGGGATTTACCGGCGGCGGCGGGGCCGGCAGCTTGTAGCGGTGCGCCTCGGATTTTTCGCGCTCGCCGGGTGCGAGCCAGGCCGGCGGAAGCGTGCGCGCGGGTTTGCGGGGCTTGGGTTTCTTGGGTTTGGGAAGACGGTTCGCTTGGTTCGAGAGCCCATCGCCTGAAACGCCAGCGGGACAGCGCCCCCCTCTGTCCTGCCGGACATCTCCCCCACTAGGGGGGAGATTGGCAGCTTCGGCGCCTTCCATCAGCTCGGCATGCCTGGCAAGTGCAGCCGGCTCGGACAGCGTGATTTTTCCAGCTGCAACCCTGGCCCGCCGTCCAGGGCGATCCGGCCGGGCGGCGTGCTTCCTTGGCCGGCCGCCGGCGCGGCCGCCCTTGGGGTTGGCGAAGCCGATGGCGCGAAGGCCGGCATTGCGATGGACGATGCCGATGATGGCGTTGCGCGAGACCGGGCTGCCGCGCAGCGCGCTGAAACGGCCGGCGATGCGCGAGGCCGAAAGCCCCTCCTTCAGCAAGGCGGCGATCTCGTCGATTTCCTTCTCTGTGTATGCGGCGGCCATGTCTCGTTCCGTTGATTGCGAAGGGAGCTTGCGAAGAGCTTGGCTTCGGCCAAGCGCCAGGGTTCGGCCGCGAGGCCGCATCTCAGGTCAGCGAATGCGTTGAAGGTCAGGCGGCGCCGGGCGCCGCGACGGTCAATCGAAGAAGCGCCGCCTCGGCGGCGGCGCGCGTGAGGCCGGACACCGCCCGGCCAGTGGCGCGGTCGAACAGGATGACGGTGCCGTCCTCGGTGCGGATGCAGGAGACGGCGCTCCAATTGGGGGCCGGAGCCGAGGGAGGAGCGGCTCCGGCCGTTCCGGTGAACCGGGGTGCGGGCGGTTCAACCGGATGCGTCCGGACCGGGGAGGAAGACGGCCCGGACGATGGGAAAGACGATTCGAACTCGAAAAGCGGAGGAAGCGCGTTCATGCCGCCTCCCCTTGCATGGCGGCGCGGCGATGGCCGGCCAGCCATTCATAGCTGACGCCGCCGATGCCCAGCCGGCGACTCGCCGCCACCACCCGCCCCCAATGCTGCGGCGCGATGCGGCCGCGCCGGCGCATCTGGCGCGCCGCCTCGTAGCCGCAGCCGACATCGGCGGCGAAGGCGCCGATGCTGTGCCAGCGATCGATAAGCCCCGAGATGTTCGTGGGCAGCCCCGAGATGTTCGTGGGCAGCCCCGAGATGCTCGTGGGCAGCCCCGAGATGCTCGTGGGCAGCGGCGGGGCGCTCAATAAGGAAATGCTTGCGGGATGTTCGATCATGCGTTAAGCGTACGTTATGTACGAATACCGCGCAAGCGAAATCGTACACAATGGACGATTTTTTTCGGGCATTTTGTACGATGATGGATTCTCGGCACAGATTGCAGCAGGCGCGCGCCCAGGCCGGCTATGCCACGCCCAGCGACGCGGCGCGGGCGCTGCGCGACATCAACAAGAACACGCTGATCAGCCATGAGAACGGCAACCGGCCGCTGTCGCGCAAGGCGGCGGAGAAATACGGCAAGCTGTTCGGCGTCGACCCCGGCTGGCTGCTGTTCAATGGCGACGGCGCGGAGGCCGCGCCCGTCCACCTCGCCCCCTCGCCCGTCACCGTCGACGTGCCGATCGTATCGTGGATCAGCGCCGGCGAGCTCGGCGGCCAGGAGGGCGTGGTCAACCTCTCCGACTATCCGACCATTCCGACCGCCGACCTCGAGGAAGGCGAATGGATCGCGCTGCGCGTCGACGGGCCGTCGATGAACAAGATCTCGCCGCCGGATTCGATCATCTTCGTCAATCTGCGCGACAAGCGGCTGGTGACCAATGGCTGCTACGTGATCTCCGACGAGACGGGACGGGCCACCTACAAGCGCTGGCGACCGAACGACACCCCGCCCTTCCAGCCGGCGTCCTACCTGGATATCCCGCCGCCGGAACTGGAGGGTGCGATCACCATCATCGGCCGGGTGAAGCGGTCGATGATCGACATGTGAGAGGGCCGGCGGGAGTCTTCCGGCAAAAGCCGTGATCCTTCGCGCCGCCAGTCGAATAATGCAGCCTTTGCAATTTCTGCTTGCATTCCAGAACAAAAACAGAACTATATAAGCAACCACGGCAGCAGCCGCGGTAACTCCGGGGGGAGGATCAATAATGTCACGCCGCACCGGCGCGTTTTGGCACGCGCTTGCTGGATGGGTTTCGCGCGGGCCGCTGGTGGCCCTCATGGCGATGATCGCGCTTGGCGTGTGGGGCGGACCGGCTCCCGGCGCCGCGAGCGACCATGCGCTTTGTTTCGCCGATGAAGAAAGCCCCGGCGATGACAAGGCCGCCGTCGACCGCCGCATTGCCGCCTGCACCGTGATTGCCGAGGACCTCACGGAGGCGTCGCCCGTGCGCGTCAAGGCCTATTTCTTCAGTGCCACGGCACGGGGCAACAAGGAAGACCACGACGGCGCGATTGCCGACCTCAGCGCGGCGATCGCGCTCGATCCGGCGCGGGCTTCGACCTATTTCAACCGTGGCGCCGCCTGGTACAATAAGGGTGACGACGACCGCGCCATCGCGGACTTCAACACCACCATCAGCCTGGAGCCGTCGGCCAGCGATGCCTATTCCAGCCGCGGCTTGGCCTTCATGCGCAAGGGCAAGGTCGACCAGGCCATCCTCGATTTCCAGCAGGCGATCGAGGCCGACCCGCAAAATGGCGGGGCGTATGTCGGCCTCGGCACCGCCTGGAGCAGCAAAGGAGAGCAGGAGAAGGCGATCGCCGCATATGACGAGGCGATCCGCATCGATCCGAGGAACTTCGACGCCCTGCTCGACCGCGGCATAGCCCACGCCGCCAGGGACGAGTTCGACCGCGCGATGGCCGATTACGACGCGGCGTTGGGCATCAATCCCAAGAGCGCCGGCGCCTACGCCAAACGCAGCGAGGCGTGGATCTACAGGAAAGAGTGGGTTCGCGCGATTTCCGACGCGAACAGGGCCATCGAGCTCGATCCAAAAAACACCGACGGCTATTTCTACCGGGCGGTCGCCTGGGCGAACAAGGGCAACGACGATCGCGCCATCGCCGATCTCACCCAAGGCATCGCCCTCGACGCCAACGATGCCAGGGCATGGTTCAGCCGTTCGCTGGTACGAGCCCGAAGCGGCGATGCCGCCGGCGCGGCGGCCGATTGCCGGAAGGCCATCGCGCTCAAGCCGGAAAAGGCAGGCGCCTGCGATGCGGGGCCCGCTGACGCCGAGGCGCCGGCAGCGGAGGCGGCGGCCAAGCCCACGCCGCCCTCTCCGGACGAGGCCGCGCACGCATCCGCCGCATTGGACCCTTCCAACCCCGCTACCTGGTATGTCCAAAAAGGATTGGACGACCAGAAAGAAGGAGACGTGAAAGGCGCAGTCTATCTCTTCAGCTTCGCCATCAAGCTCGATCCCGACAATGCCGAAGCCTATTACCACCGGGCGCTCGCAGAGGCCTCGCAAGGACACAAGGCGCTTGCCGCCAGCGATTGCCGGCGCGCCGCAGAGCTCGAACCAAAACGCGCCGACGCGTGCGCCGCGCTCATGGCTCAAACCGTGCCGGCCGCCACGACACAGGATCAAGCCGCCCAGGATCGGGCCGCCGCCACGATACTGGTCGAACGCGCCGGCACGCGGCTGGCAAAATCCGGCGTGGACGGCGCGCTCGTCGATTTCGACAAGGCGATCAGCCTCGATCCCGACAATGCCGACGCCTATCTGGGCCGCAGCCGCGCCAAGGCGCTCAAGGGCGACCAGGAGGGCGCGGTGGCAGATTGCCGGCGCGCTGTCGAACTCGACCGGAACCGGAAAGTAAGCTGCGACGAACAGGCCGTCGCCGATGAGGCCAAGCCTGAGCCAGCGGCCGTCAGTCCAAAGCCTGCGACCGCGGCTTTCGGCGTGCCAGCGGTCGTGCTGAATTTCGCGGCCACGGACGACCTTGCCGGGAAGTCGTTCGGGGCGAGAGACCCGCATGCCCTCGAATTGATCCTGGGCGGCGACGCCTGGCTGGACATGGGCCAATATGACGAAGCGATCGGCGCCTATAACGGAGCTATCGCACTCGATCCCGACAATCGGTTCGCCTATTTCGGTCTGGGCAACGCGCAGGCGAACAAACGCGCCTACGGGCAGGCGGTCGCCGACTACGACACGGCCATCAAACTCGGCCCTTCCTTTACCATGGCCTATCTTCGCCGGGGCCTTGTAAAGATAATGCTGGGTGACGCGGATGGCGGGCTAGCCGACTGCGGCAGGGCCGCCGAATTGGACCCGAAGGCGCGCGAAGCCCACTACTGCAAAGGCCTGGCCTGGCAGACAAAGGGCGATGCCGCGCACGCCATCGCCGCCTATTCGGTCGCCATCGAGATCGATGCGAAGGATGACGCCAGCTACTATGGGCGCGGCCTGGCGCGAGCCGGACGGCAAGACTATGACGGCGCCGTCGCCGACTTCGACCACGCGCTCCGGCTCGATCCCGGCAATTCGGATTATGCCGCCGGCCGCAAGGCGGCTCTGGATGCCGGCGGCAGGGCGGCCGAGCCTGCCGGCGACCCGACCAAGGCGTATGGCTCCGATATCGCGGCGGTCATTGAACATGCCGACCGGCTGAAGGAGCAGCACAAATTCGCGCGGGCGCTGGTCGAGTACGGCAGGGCCATCGAGCTCGAACCGGACAATGCGCTTGCCTACTATCGCCGGGGGATGGCCAAGGCGCAGTCCGGCGACAAGGACGGGTCCAGGCAGGATTACGAAAGGGCCGCCCAGCTCGATCCCAACAATGCCGACATCGTCGCCACATTGGCCGCCACCGTGGCGGCCAATGGCGAAACGGAGCGCGCCATTGACGGCTACACCAAGGCCATAACGCTGAAGCCGGGCGTTGCGTTCTTCCACTCGTTGCGCGGCGACGCCTTCAAGGACATCGGCGACTATGATCGCGCCGTCGCCGATTACGACCAGGTGACCAGGCTCGAGCCCGGCCGCAAGGATGTCGGCGACCGGCGCGCGGACGCCGTCGCGGCGAAAGCCGAGCAAAAGGCGATCTTGCGAGCCAATCGAAACATGTCGGACACGGAAATTGCGCTGGCCGCCTTCGTTGCCGGAAGCGACTGGCTTGCGAAAGATGACAACAACCGCGCCGCCGCCGGTTACAATCTGGCCATCAAACTCGCGCCCGAGAACGTGGTCGGCTATTTCGGCCGCGGCAATTTGTGGTTTCGCCTGCAGAAATACGATCGGGCGCTGGCCGACTACAACAAGGCCGTGCAGTTCGACCCAACCTTGCCCAATGCCTATGTCCGCCGCGGCTTGACATGGACGAAGAAGGGCAATTTCGATCTGGCCGTCGCCGATTGCGAACGGGCGATGAGCATCGATGCGAAATCGCGCGATGCATATTTCTGTCGAGCACTCGCCTTCCAGACCAAGGGCGATCCCGACAGGGCTATCGCCGACTATGGCCGGGCAATCGATCTCAAGCCGCAGGACGCCTCCATGTATGTGGCGCGCGGCAAGCTCCTGGCCGGCAAGAATGACTACGACCGCGCCATCGCCGATTTCGACAAGGCGCTAAGCCTGCAGCCGGACGACGCAGATGCCCTCAAGGGACGCGAGGCGGCGGTGGCGGCGAAGGGACAAGGCGACCAGCCATCGGCTGGCGCCGAGCCTGACGCCGGCGATATCGAACCGCACGGCAAGCCCGTAGACCCGAAACTGGCGAAGCTGATCGACGCCAGCGATCCGCGCGTTCTTGTGGCAGTCGCCAGTGGCGACAGCCTACGGCACAAAGGCAAATACGACGAAGCCATCCGCGCCTATGAAGAGGCCATTGCGCTCGATCCCAAAAGCCCGCTTGCTTATTTCGGTCGCGGCAAGGCCTGGGACGGCAAGAACGACCGCGTCCGCGCCATCGCCGACTACGGCAAGGTAATCGATATTATTCCGGAGATGGCCGCGCCGCATATGCGCCGGGGCCTTGCCAAGGCCGCGGCGGGAGATGCGGACGGCGCGCTTGCCGATTGCATCATGGCAATCAAGCTCGACCCGCAAGCGAGCGGCGCATTCTTCTGCTCCGGAGCCGCCTGGTACGCCACAGGCGACCTCGGGCGAGCGATCGAAGCTTATTCGGCGGCGATAGAAATCGATCCGAAAGACGCCGCCAGCTACTATGGGCGCGGCATGGCGCGGGTCGGCAGCAAGGATTTTGTCGATGCCGTTGCCGACTTCGACCGGGCGATGGAACTCGACCCACGCAATGCCAACTATGCGGTCGCGCGCAAGGCAGCGTTGGCAGCCAATGCACAGGGCAATACCGCGGCGGCCGGCGACCCTGCTACCTCGCACAGCGGTCCACGACAACCCGCCCATGGCGGCAAACTCTCCGCCGCCGAGATGGCGGATCTCATCCAGGCGACCGACCCGCGTGTATTGGCTGAGGTGCGGAACGGTGACCGCTTGTCGGATGCGGGCGAACACGACCAGGCAATCGACGCGTATGGCAAGGCTATCTCACTCGACCCCAGTAGTCCCCTCGCCTATTTCGGCCGTGGCAAGGCCTGGGACTCCAAGCAAGTCTACGATCGGGCGATTGCGGACTATGACAAGGTGATCCGGGCGCTGCCAAATCTGCTCCCGGCCCGCATTCGCCGCGGCATGGCCAAGGCCGTATCAGGCGACACCGAAGGCGCTCTCGCCGATTGCGGCCTGGCCGTGGAACTGGATCCGAAAGCAATGAATGCCTATTTCTGCATCGGCATGGCATGGCATGCAAAGGGCGATGGCAGCCAAGCGATCGCTGCCTATTCGGCGGCGATCGAGATCGACCCGAAAGATGCCGTCAACTATTACGGGCGTGGCGTTGAGCGGGCCGATAGCAAAGACTATGCAGGCGCCATTGCAGACTTCGACCAGGCAATAAGACTGCAACCCGGCAATCCAGACTACGCGAATGCGCGCAAGGCGGCGGTGGCCGCGCTGAAGAAAGGCGGCGCAGCGCCAGATGCAGTCGGCTCGGATCCGAAGAACGCCAACGCTTTCATCGATCGCGGCAATGCCTTCTACAAGAAGCGCAAATACGATCGCGCCATCGCTGAATACAGCCGTGCGATCGCGCTCGAGCCGAAGCGGGCGTCCGCCTATATCTGGCGCGGCATGTCGCTTGTCGAAAAGGGCAAGTACGACGCCGCGATCGACGACTACAGCAAGGTCATCGAGCTTTATCCTTCCTATCATGATGCCCATCTCGGCCGCGCCGTCGCATGGACCAAGAAGCACGACGTCGATCGAGCCATCGCCGACTACAGCCGCGCCGTCGAAATCGACGCCAGCTATGCGCCGAGCTATTTCGGCCGCGCCAGCGCCTGGTTCGCCAAGGGCGACTATGACAAGGCGATCGCCGACTACGACAAGGCGCTGAAGCTCGATCCGAAGATGAGCCTCGCCCGCAAGGGACGCAAGCTGGCGGTCGCGGCGAAGCAAAGGACAGGCGTGCCGAACATACCCGACAAGGTCACTGGCCAGACTGGCGACAAGGCAACCTTGCCAGACGACGCGTCGCCGGCGGCGCAGGCACTCAGCAAGGGCTGGGTGCTGCACAAAAGTAACGACTATGACGGAGCCATAACCCTTTACGGCAAGGCGATCACCCTCTCCCCGACATTTCACGACGCGTATCTGGCGCGCGCCATGGCCTGGGAGGCCAAGGGAGATTTCGCCCATGCCATTGCCGACTACAGCCAGGCGATCGCACTCCATCCGGACAATGCCGAGACCTATTACGACCGCGGCCAGAACCGTGGCTTCCAGGGAGATGACGCGGGGGCGCTGGCTGACTACGAA
>JBFLWR010000028.1:0-3042 GCA_040755925.1 Pseudomonadota bacterium | reverse complement strand
GCGCGCTGCCGCATCAGCGCCGCGTAGCGGTCGCCGAGCCCTTGCAGTCGTCCCGCGCGCTTGAGCAGCATCGCGGTGGTGTCGACCAGCGCCCGCTTGCCGAACGCGATGGCGCGGCCTTCCGCGCGCGGCGGGCCGAACCGGCCGAGCCCGTGAAGGAAGGCAAGGGCCGCCGCCGCCAGGACCGACAGCGTCAACGCCAGGAAGGGCGGCTCGACCAGAAGCTTGGCGAGATCGTAGTTCCGGCCGATGCCGTCCACCGTCAGGTCGAACATCACCGCGCCCTTGGCGGGTTCGAGCATGGCGATCAAGTCGAGCGCGGCGGCCGCCTTCTGCGGATCCTTCAGCGCAGCGTTGTTGATGAGATCGGGATCGGTGAGGATATAGAAGGGCTCGTCGTCGAGTTCGGTGAGAACGGCTTTGCCGTCGCCGGCCGCGATCAGCGGATGTTCGTCGGCTACCCATTGCAACTCGTCGGGGACGGCGATCTTGCGGCCTCCCACCTCGATCTGATCGACCGTCGGCTTGCCTTCGCCGAGCTTCGCCTTGGCGAGACGGCCGAGCCAGTCATTGACCACCGTATTCGGCAGCCGCTCGAGCTTCATCTCCCAGCCTTCATGGTCCGGCTGCGGGAACGTGACCCATTTGGGCAGCACGAACAGCGTGTCCTTGCCCGAACGCAGCTTGACGATGCGCTCGAGCGTCGCCGGGTCGCTGTCCGGCGCGATCGTGACGATCAGCAGGAAGGTGGATGCCAGGCCGGTCCCCAGGGCCTTCTCGCTGCGCACCATGGGCGGCGCCTGTCCATTGGTCAGCTTCAGCCATTCGACCAGCCCGGCATAGCCGGTTCCGCCCTTGGAGAGCGGCGTTGCGCCGCCCGTCGGCTGGCGAAAATCAGGGGCGTAGGTCGACAGCAGGAAAAACCCGGCTGCCGCCAGCAGGCTGGCGAAGATGCCCCAGAACAATGTCCTGCGGCTGAACGGCTCCTGCGTGGTATCGGCGGCCCCCGCGCTCATGCCCAGGCGTCCCGGAAGGCAAAGCGCTCATAGGCGCCGCGCGCCTGCTGCCAGCCTTCGGCGCCGACCGGGCGGCGGGCGAACAGAGCGGCCTCGACGATGCGCGCGATCTCGCTGAAAGCCGTGCGTGGCCGGGTTGGTATCGAACCGGCGGCGGCGATGTCGCGCGCGGTCAGCGACGGGCGCAGGAAATCGGGCAGGCGGGTGGCGATGTCGGCGACGCTGCGGCGAAGCAGCAGATGCACCGCCTCGTCATACTCTCCGCGCGCGGCGAGCGCGTCGGCTTCGGAAAGCAGGATCTGCGCCGCGCCGGCGTCCGGGCGCCATTCTTCCTTCTCCTCGACCTCCTTGCGGGCGCGCCGCCATGGCAGGCGCCAGGCGACACCTTGCGCTTCGAGCACGAGCAGGAGCGCGATGATGGCGACGCCAATGATCACCGCGCCCCAGAACAGGTAGATCATGTAGGGGCCGATCTTCGCCAGGGCCTCCAGCACCGGCTTTAGCCATTCCGGGGGCTCCGGCCGCACGATGCCCGGCAGGTCGAACTGGATCGAATCGTCCGCCAAAAGCTGCTTGTGCATCTTCGCCAGCCATTCGGCGTCGGATGTGCCCGGCTGTGCGACTGTCACCCGCTCGCTCCCCCTGCAACCTGCGGTTCGATGTCGACACTGGCAATACGCCACGACAATTGCAAGTGCACTGGACGCAGCCCTCCAATCTTGGCAAATTTACTTTGAAGTCCAGCAATGGGAAGCAGCTGTGACTCGGGGAAAAACATCATGACCACTGCGACACTGGGACGACCCGGCCGGTTCGAGATCGGCAGGGTATTCAACAGCACTTTCGGCGTGATTGGGCGCAACATCGGACTTTGCGTCGGCCTTGCGCTGTTGTTTTCAGGCTTGCCTGCACTGATCATCAGGCTTTGGACCCAGCCGCAGATCGACGCGATGCTTCACCACGATCCGGGCACGATGGTCGACCCGAGTGCCGCGTTTCGCAACTCTTACGTCACCATCGTCGCCGGCTTGCTCTCGTTCATCTGCGCGCTGCTGCTGCAGTCGGCGCTGGTGCGGGCAACCATCGAGGATCTCAATGGCAAGCAGCCTTCCTTCGGGGACTGCATTCAGATCGCGATCCGGTTCATACTGCCGACGCTTGCGATCGGCCTGCTTGTCGCGCTTGGCGCCGGCCTTGCCGCGATTGCCCTGTTTGTGCCGGGCATCATCCTTTGGCTGGGCTGGTCGATGTCGGTGCCGGTCCTGATCCAGGAGCGCCAGGGCGTGTTCGGTTCGATGTCGCGCAGCCGGGCGCTCACAAAGGGCAGCCGCTGGTCGTTGTTCGGGCTGTTCGTCATCCTGCTTATCATCGCGATGATCATCCAGTGGGGCATGTTGCTGCTGCTCGTGCTTTTCGGCGGGATAATCGCCGAGGTCGGAGCCGCGCTGGTGCAGACGGTGGTGTCGATGGTGCTGTCGATCGCCACGGCGGTCAGCTATGTCGAATTGCGACAGGCCAAGGAAGGCGCCAGCATCGACGAATTGGCGCGGATCTTCTCTTAGCCGGCTTTCCGCCGGGGCGTCTCCGCGTGCGGCGAGGTCGGCGTGAATCTGCTGAGCCGGACGGTGCGGCCTCGCCGCGGGCCGCTGCGTCGCACCCGGAGAAGCTCCGCATTGGTCGGGTGCTGAGCGAAAGCTTCGCACTCATAGGCCGCAACGCGGGTCCTTGCTTTTGGCTAAGCGTCATTCTCTTTGGCCTGCCAAGAGCGATCTTCGCACTCCTTGAGCCACTCGTAGAGAGCTATGGCGCCCATGAATTCCCTGTTCTTCGGGTCACCTATGCGCTCGTTCAAGCCGTCAGCTACTTAGCCCTCTTCGCCACCCCGGGGGCTGCCCTGGCCTGGTTGGCGCTTCAGGATATCGGCGGACACCGTCCAACGGTCCGCAGTTGCATAGGGATGGCCGTGCCGAGGTTGCTCTCCGCAACCGCCATCTGGCTGCTTACCCACGCAGTCTTCAAGGCGATT
>JBFLWR010000279.1:0-8303 GCA_040755925.1 Pseudomonadota bacterium | reverse complement strand
AGGAGGCCAAATGTCCGTTGTGCATTTCAAAAAGACCGATCGGGCGTTCGAAGCATACGGCGACGACCCGAGGCGTGCGGCCATTGCCCGTCTGGTCGGCCCGGAACTGAGCAGGACCATGGGCGCCGGCATTGCCCGCTTCGACGATTGCTCCATCGCCTGGACGGTTCTCTATGACGAACTGATCGTCACGCTCGAGGGCAAGTTCCGGCTGCGTGTCGGCGAGCAGGTCTTCGACACCGTGCCGGGCGATGTCCTCTGGGTGCCGAAGGGAACCGCGCTGGCCTATGAGGGCGAAGGCGCGACTGTCTTCTACGCGCTCGATCCCGTCGACTGGAGGGCGCGCGGAAAGCCTGAGGGCATTTGAACCGTAACCGATAAGCGTTTGTCGATCTTCATGAGCACCACCGCATTTCCAAACCTGTTCCAGCCATTGCAGATCCGCGGCGTGCGGCTGAAGAACCGTATCATGTCCACCGGACATGATACGATCCTGCCGACGGACGGATTGGTCAACGATGCGCTGATTGCCTATCACGAGGCGCGTGCGCGTGGCGGGGTAGGCCTCATCGTCACCCAGGTTGCGGGTGTCCACGAGACGGCGCGCTACACCTCGCACATGCTGATGGCCACGGATGACGATTGCATCGAAGGCTATCGCAAGCTGGCCGAAACCTGTCATGCGCATGGCTGCATGGTCTTCTCGCAGCTCTTCCATCCAGGCCGGGAAATCATGGAAGGCGGCGACGGGTTGCTGACGGTCGCCTACGCTCCGTCCGTGTCGCCGAATGAACGCTTTCGCGTCATGCCGCGCCAGCTCGACAAGCGAATGATCGACGAGATCGTTGCCGGTTACGGCAACGCGGCACGCCGCATTTACGAGGCCGGGATGGACGGTGTCGAGTTTGTGGCAAGCCACGGCTATCTGCCGGCTCAGTTCTTCAATCCGCGGGTCAACCGCCGGTCTGACAACTATGGTGGGTCGCTCGAAAATCGGCTGCGTTTCGCGTTCGAAGCGCTGAGGGCGATGCGAGCGGCAACGTCGGACGATTTCGTCATCGGCATGCGCATCAGCGGCAGCGAGCGCGACGAGCATGGCTTGACGTCGGATGAGGCGCTCGAGAGTTGCCGCCTGCTCGAGCCTCTCCTCGATTACGTGAACATAACCGCCGGCACATCGGCATCGCTCGGTGGAGCGGTGCACATCGTGCCGCCCATGGCCTATCGAAACGCATATCTGGCAACCGATGCGTCCCGGTTCCGCCGTGCACTGGGTATTCCGGTCTTCGTCGCCGGGCGCATCAACCAGCCGCATGAAGCCGAGGCGGTGCTGGCGGAGGGGGCCGCCGATGTCTGCGGCATGACGCGGGCTTTGATCTGCGATCCCGAGATGCCGGCCAAGGCAGAGGAGGGGCGCACCGACGACATCCGCGCCTGCATTGCCTGCAACCAGGCCTGCATCGGGCATTTCCATCGCGGGGTCCCGATCTCGTGCATCCAGCATCCGGAGACGGGCCGCGAACTGAAGTTCGGAACTTTGACGCCCGCCGCACGTCCAAAGAAGGTCATGGTGGTCGGCGGCGGGCCGGCGGGCATGAAGGCTGCCGCGACGGCGGCGGTCAGGGGCCATCAGGTCACGCTCTACGAAGCGTCCACCCAGCTCGGCGGCCAGGCGCAACTGGCACAGCAACTTCCGCGCCGTAGCGAATTCGGCGGTATCATCACCAACCTGTCGCGCGAACTTGCATTGGCCCAGGTCCGCGTGGTCAAGGGTGTACGTGTCGACCATGCACTCGTCGACGCCGAGAAGCCGGATGCCGTGGTTCTCGCGACCGGTGCAAAGCCCTATCGTCCGGAAATGCCGGAGGACGGCAGCGTCCAGATCGTTGACGCCTGGCAGGTGCTGAAGAAGCAGGTGAAGACCGGCAGCCGCGTGGTCGTTGCCGACTGGCGCTGCGACTGGATCGGTCCCGGCATAGCGGAAATGCTCGTCAACGACGGCTGCCATGTCGAACTCGCGGTGAACGGGACACATGCTGGCGAACTGCTTCCGCTTTACGTCCGCGACAACATCGCGGCAGAGCTCCACAAGGCCGGTGTCAGCATCACGCCCTACGCACGCCTCTTTGGCTGCGACGGCGGCACGGTCTACATGCAGCATTCAGTCAGTGAACAACCGATCCTGTTCGAGAATATCGACACGCTGGTGCTTTGCATGGGGCACCAGCCCGAGGATGAACTGAGCGCCATGCTCATGGACCACGTGCCCGAGGTTCACGTCATCGGCGACAGCCTCGCCCCGCGCACGGCCGAGGAGGCGGTGTACGAAGGATTGAAAGTCGCGGCTGCGTTATAGTCGGGCTCGTGTCCGACCATCCTCGTTGGCGAGCTGGATGGCCCGCCAACGCCGATAATTGCTCGCCGTCTCTAGGTGGCCTGGATCAGCACACTCGCGAATTGACCATGGACCAACGAAGGCCGCTTCATTCCACGAGCGCTGCGATGTCCCCGGAGGTTTTCGGAACGCCGCCGCGCTGGTTTATCGACAGCCAGATGTTCGGGTTCTGCTGCGACTGGCGCTTGAGGAAATAGTAGCCCGTTGCGCTCCACGGCCTGATTTCGTCGGTCAGGTTGTCCAGGATGAGGTCGCCCTTATCGGTCTTCACGGTCAGGATCGTGTGACCCTCATCGTTGAGGTCGCGCACGATGGTCATCAGCAGCGCCTGGCGCGGAAAACCTGCTTCCATGAGAAGCTTGCGTTTGTAGAGCGCGTAGATCTTGCAATCGCCCTTGCCATCCACCGGATAATCCCAGTGGTCCATCATGGTGCCCCAGTGATCGAAGTTGCTCATGGGCACGATGGTGTCGTTCGCCTTGCGGTTGACCCGCTCGAGGATGATCAGCGTCTGGGCCGTCAATTTGACGTTCACCGCCTGCAGGTCGGGCACCTTGCATTCTTCGGGGCGGCGGCCGCAGAAATCGACCCAGCCATAGGGTACGCTGGTGGACCCGCCGACGACGGCGAAGTTCGAATCTATCAAAGGCTGGGAGGGCGTTGCCGCTCGGATCAGTGTCGCCGGCGCGGACTGATCGACCCCGGTTCGGTTCAGGGGGCCGGCATATGTGAACGAAACAAAGCCGATGACGAAGGACGAGATCAGGATACCGAAGGAACGCAGCATAGGGCACCGCCAAATGGAAAATCCAGCAAGCGAGGCTGCCTGCCGCTTCCACTCGTCGGCTCCATCGCATGAGCCCACAATGTCACGGTCGGATTTCTATCGGCGAAAGGTTCAAGCAATAGATTTAGTAAAACAAGCAGCCAATAAGCATAAAATTTGAATGATCAAGTTGAACAGGGGTTATGACAATGGCAGCGCCTTGGCCAAGTCGCTTTCGGCCAAGGCATTCCAACGTCGGCGGGGCTAACGATGCCCGCCGCGCGCCCCCGCTCACACGTCGGTTGAGTAATCCGAACCGTCGGACGAGTTATCATCGTCGAACGAGTTGTCGTCGTCGAACGAAGCATCCGACGCATCGGCTATCTGATCGTCGCGCTGGTCCTGTTGCGCCAGTGTTTCGTCGCGGCCCGTGCGTTCGCCGGCGGCAAAGGCCTGGTCGACGACGTCGTTGGCCGACGAACCGAACCCGCCGCCAAGCGCGCCCAGGCCTGACGTGCCCCAGCCATGACCTGAAAAGGCGCTGCTCAAGGCATTTGCCACCACCATGCCGCCCGCGACGCCGGCGGCGGTGGTGAGGGCATTTTGCAGGAAGCCGCCGCCCTGGGCCGGGGCGCTCCACGGACCGGGCTGAGGCGGGCCGCCCCACGGCCCACCTTGGGGTGCCGCCGGATAGGCCGACGCGCCGGGTGCTGGCTGGCCCTGCGGATATTGCGGGCTGGAACCCGGGCTCGCCTGACGGGGCTCTGGCCGATCGCTGCCGAAGAGCCCTGAGAGGAAGCCGCTCGATTGCGGCTTCGATCGGGCCTCCTCAAGTTGTGCCTCGAGGTCGCTGACCCGGCTGTTCAGCCGGGCGAGAGCCTGCTCGCCGACATAGATCGACTGCGCCATGGCATAGGGCGCGTAGGGCTGCCGGGCGATGAGTTCGCTGATCAGCCTCTCGGCTTCGGGGTCGCGGGGATGATTTTCAGCGATCCTGAGCCGCTCGAAGATGGCGGTGATGACCTGACGCTCTTCCGGTGTCATGAGCTTTGCTCCTGTAGAAAGCGCTCGCCGCGAATTCGCGGACGGAGCCTTGAGCTAGGAAGCGATGATGGCGGGTACAAGGCAGGCTGGTCGGTGTTCAAGCTCGAACCTTTGTCGCGGCACTGCACAAATGCGTGAATCCCAAGCGATCGACGAAGGGTCTATCTATCACTCCGCAAGGTGCGTTTTTCCGGGATCCCGGCCCTCGATTGTCTTGAATGCGTGGGACGCGGCCCGATGCGTGATGATGCGGAGCCTCATGAATGAAGCCCTTGACGTCGATCGCTTGTGTCGCCTGGGCCGTCATTGCCTTGCTCGTGGCGCCGGCCCGGAGCGCCGAGCCTCCGCCGGTCGTCGGCGCCAACCTCGTCAACGAACCGTACAAGCAGACAGCCCAGGAGCAGGAGGCGACTTTCCAGGCCCTGCAATCCGCCGGCGTGCACGTCATCCGGGCGGGCATTCCCGACAACGATGCCGGGCTGGCGTTCGCGCAACGGGCCTACGCCCACGGGATCAGGATCGAATGGCTGCTGTGGATATCTCCCGACCCGGGAACCCCGTGGCCCAAGCTGCCCGATGCCTACAAGGGCAAGAGCTTCTGGCGCGGCTACCCGCTTTCGACCGCCAACGCTGACGCGTTCAAGGCGGCCTTCGGCAGGCAATTGGCTGAGCTTGAAATCAAGGGCGTCGTGCTGGCCGGCTTCGAGTTGGGCAACGAGATCAACTGGACCGGCTTCAATGCTGACTTTCCCCTGCCGGCGCAGGGGCGCATCCTGAACGGGGCGGATCTCGCCAACGACCCCGAAGGACGAAAGATCGCCCAAGGCTATTTGCGCTATATCGACACGCTCGCGGCGCTGAAGGACGTCCGCGACCACTCCACCTTCAACCAGCGAACGCCAATCCTGTCGGCCGGCCTTTCCGACCCGACGGGGTCCGAGACATGGCTTCGCAGCGTGAGGGCCGACGCGGTCAGCGCCCCGGCGACGCTCCACTTTCTTCAAGCCCACGGCCTGGACGGGTTGGTGGATGGCTACGGGCTGCATCTCTATCCCTACGCGTCTGGCCCCGGGACGCCTCAGGGGCTCGCCGCGCTTCGCGCTCATCTCGAAGCCAACGGCCTGTCCGAATGTCAGCCGCCGGGCGCCGCCAAGGGAAAGCCTTGCTGGATCACGGAATGGAACTTCAACGGCCTCAAGGGATTGGGCGCGTGCCCGGTCGATGACGCGATGCGGCTCCAGGCGGTTCGCGACATGCGCGGCGTGTTCGGCGAGCTGGCGAGCCGGAACCGGCTCGGCGGCGCCCTGTACTACACCTGGCAGGGCGCCCTTCACGCGCCCGCGGAAGATCATGACAGCGCGTTCCTCTGCGGCGCCGTGACGCCGAGCGGGCGCCTGGCGGTCGCGCCGATCGCTGGGTCGGTGGCTGCAAGCTCGACCGCTGCCGCGCACGCCGAAACTATCAAACCAAGGCCCTGCGATATCTATGCTGCCGCGAGGACACCTTGCGTTGCCGCGCACAGCACCGTGCGTTCGCTCTACGCAGGATATGCCGGCGCGCTCTATCAGGTGGAGAAGGTTTCAGACAGCGCCACCCAAAACATCGGACTGCTTGCGGACGGCTATGCGAACGCCGCGGCGCAAGATGCTTTCTGCGAAAACACCACCTGTATCATCACCAGGATCTACGACCAGTCGCCCAGACACAACGACCTCACCATCGCTTCCGGTGGTCACTACAAGGGATCTGGTCCCAATGGTTCTGACCTCGGCGCCGCCGCGGACGCGCTGCCGGTCACCGCTGGCGGCCATCAGGTCTACGGCGTCTCGATTTCGCCGGGCATGGGTTATCGCGACAACCGGACATCGGGCATTGCGGTCAAGGGAGAGCCGGAAGGCATGTACATGGTCTCTTCCGGGACCCACTACAATTCGGGCTGCTGCTTCGACTATGGCAACGCCGAGACGAGCGGCACGGATACCGGCGCCGGTCACATGGACGCGGTCAATGTAAGCAGGGACCTGGAGTGGCCCGACTGCCGCAACGGACCGGCGGAGCCCGGGGTGCAGGCCGACCTGGAAAACGGAATATTCCATTGGGACAAGCGAAGCTGCAACCCCGCTTCGAATGTCGGCGGCGGCCCGCGTCCCTTCATATCGGCATGGCTGAAGAACGATGGTCGGACACGGTTTGCGCTGAAATGGGGCGATGCCCGGTCGGGCGGGCTCAACACCATTTACGCCGGCGCCCTTCCCACCGGATACGCGCCCATGCGCCAGGAAGGCGCGATCCTGCTCGGCATCGGCGGCGACAACAGCCATGCATCCGCGGGCTCCTTCTTTGAAGGCGTGATGACGGCCAGTCTTCCGACCGACAGCGCCGACGATGCTGTCCAGGCCGACATTGTCGCGGTCGGGTATGGAGCGCCGACGGGCGTTTCTGGAACCCTGGCGCCCGGGTCGGAGGTCTCGCTGCGGGCGACGACCGCTTGCTGCACCGGAGACTTTGTCCGCGACGCGAACGGCGCCGCCGTCATCTCGCCGATCACCACGACCAGCGTCGGGTCGGACAAGGAGGACGCGACCTGGATCGTTCGCCGCGGCCTCGGCGACAAGGCGTGCGTCTCATTCGAGTCGAGCAATCATCCGGGCGACTTCCTGGGCCATCAGAATGCTGCACTGCGTGTGCTGCCGTTCGACGGCACGGTTCAGGGCCGGTCCGACGCTACTTTCTGTCCGCAGCCTGGCAAGAACGGCAAGGGAAGTGCGTTCCAATCGAAAGACGAACCTACCGGATACATCCGCCACTATCTTGGAAAACTGTATGTCGCTTCCGATGGTGGTGCGAACCCGTGGGATGCGGGCGCGCATTGGAGCGACGACGTGAGCTTCATCGTCGGCCCGCCATTGACCGCCGATACGGCGGGCGGCGGAGCCGTGGTACCGGGCACGCGACTGGCTCCGCTTGCACCCCTCGAATTCGGCATCGATCGGTCCAACATGGCGACGCAATGGACGTTGGGCTGGCCGCAGGAACCCAAGGTCTCGCCGTTCCTTGCGGCAGACTACAACAAGCCAGGCAATTTCGAGGCGCGCCGCGTTGCCGTCATGGATGGGATCGCGCGGGTGCATGCGGGATGGTTTCGCGACGGTCTGGGCGATCCGGCGCAGGGCATCGATCTGCTCAAGCTGGTGCATGCGCGCGGCATGAAGATGCTGGCGATCGTCAGCGGCGCTGCCACCGACTATCCCAAGGGCGCCTATGTCGGCAAGGAACAGAGCGGGTGCCAATGGGGCACCTACCCCTTGAGCAAGATCGACATCGCCGCCTTCCAGAAACGCATCGAGGCGGAGTTGGCGGCGGTCCGGGCCGCGGGCGAGACCGTCGACGCTTTCGAGATCGGCAATGAACTGGATCTCTATTGCAACGACGCCGACAATCCGACCGGCGCGGACTGGGCCAGGCATCAGTGGAAATGGTTCCTGAGCCCCGCCCAGGTGCAAGCCTTCACGCGCGGCTATGCCCCCTTCCTGGCCGCATCGGTCGCCTCGATCCGCAAGTATTTCCCGCAGGCCCGGATCATCACCTACGGCAACTCCATGCCCGCTTCGGCGCCGCTGATCGAGGCCCTGGCGCATGTGCAGGGCGCCGATGGCAAGGTCACGGACTACACCAGGCTCGTCGACGGCTACGGGGCACACCTTTACCCGAACTCGACCACCACTCTCGCCATGGTCCAGGAGACGACCGGTGAACTGCGCGTTGAGGCCGCCCATTATCCGCATGCCGGCCAAAAGCCGATCTGGATCACCGAATGGAACCCGGCCGGGTCGAGCTGGTGGAACGGCCAGCCCTGGTATTTCCAGTATGACGCGCATGGCCAGCCTGGCGGCGACCTGAACAAGGCTGACCCCGGCGGGGTTTACCGGGCGATGGACCGCGCGGGCGCTATTCGCGCCTTCGACCACGATGTGCTCGAGGCGCTCCGCGCATCGGCGGCAGCGCCGGTCAACATCAGCCACGTCTTCTACTATGCCTACGATTCCGGCGGACCGTCGCCGAAATGCGCCCATGTGAAATACGGTTGGCCGACGAGCC
>JBFLWR010000278.1:0-30830 GCA_040755925.1 Pseudomonadota bacterium | reverse complement strand
GAGGGTCGCTCCGGCGGGCGCTGCGGCGCCGGCGAGCGCGGCGCGGGCTTGCCGCCGCCATTGTCACGCGGCCCGCCCCGTTGGGCGCCGCCGTCGCCATCCTTGCGCATCGACAGGCCGATACGCTTACGCTTGATATCGACGTCGACGACGCGCACCTTCACCACGTCGCCGGCCTTCACCACCTCATGCGCATCCTTGATGAAGCGGTCGGCCAGTTGCGAGACATGCACCAGCCCGTCCTGGTGCACGCCGATGTCGACGAACGCGCCGAAGGCGGCGACATTGGTGACTGTGCCTTCGAGCAGCATCCCGGGCTTGAGGTCCTTGATGTCGTCGACACCTTCCGCGAAGGTCGCGGTCTTGAAACCCGGGCGCGGGTCGCGTCCGGGCTTTTCCAGTTCGGCGATGATGTCGCGCACAGTCGGCAGGCCGAAACGCTCGTCGACGAAGACGCGCGGGTCGAGCGCCTTCAGCGCCGCGCTGTCACCCATCAGCGAGCGCACGTCGCGGCCGCAGGCGGCGACGATCTTCTTGGCCACGCCATAGGCCTCGGGATGCACCGAGGAAGCGTCGAGAGGCTCCGCGCCGTTCGGGATGCGCAGGAAGCCTGCGCATTGCTCGAACGCGCGGGGGCCGAGCCGGGAGACCTTGAGCAGGTCCCGCCGGCTGGCAAAGGGACCGGTCGTGTCACGATGCGCGACGATCGCCTCGGCGAGCGAGGTGCCGAGCCCCGAAACCCGCGCCAGCAGTGGAGCGGATGCCGTGTTGAGGTCGACGCCGACGGCGTTCACAGCATCTTCCACCACCGCCTCCAGCGAACGGCCCAGCCGGTACTGGTCGACATCGTGCTGGTACTGGCCGACGCCGATCGACTTCGGCTCGATCTTGACCAGCTCGGCCAGCGGATCCTGCAGCCGCCGCGCAATCGACACCGCGCCGCGCAGCGACACGTCGAGGCCGGGAAACTCCGCCGCCGCGGTCGCCGATGCGGAATAGACCGAAGCGCCCGCCTCGCTGACGATCACCTTGAGCGGTTTCGGCCCGGTTCCGGCGGGCAGGTCCGACAGCATGTCGGACACCAGCTTCTCCGTCTCGCGGCTGCCAGTGCCATTGCCTATCGAGATCAGTTCGACCTTGTGCTGGCGGATGAGCGCCGCGAGCTCGGCCTGCGTGCCGCGCACATCGTTCCGCGGCGGAAACGGATAGACGGTCGTCGTCGCCACCAGCTTGCCCGTGCCGTCGACCACCGCCACCTTGACGCCGGTGCGTATGCCCGGGTCGAGCCCCATGGTCGGCCGCGAGCCAGCAGGCGCGGCCAGAAGCAGATCCTTCAGGTTGCGGGCAAAGACATGGATCGCCTCTTCCTCGGCCCGCTCGCGCAGATCGCGCATCAGGTCGAGCGTCAGGTGCAGCGACAGTTTTATCCGCCAGGTCCAACCGGCGACGTCCATCAGCCATTTGTCGCCAGGCAGCGAGCCGCCGATGGCATAGGCATTCGCGACCATGCGCTCTACCGGCTTCACCGGCGATTGGTCGTCGGCGTCGACCTCGATGTCGAGCGACAACACCTCCTCATTGCGGCCGCGCAGCATGGCGAGTGCCCGGTGGCTGGGCACGCCCGCCCAGCGCTCGACATGGTCGAAATAGTCGGAAAATTTCGCGCCCGCCTCCTGCTTGCCGTCGACGACCCTGGCGCGCAGGAAGGCGCGTTCCTTCATGTAGGCGCGCAGCTTGCCGACCAGATCGGCGTTTTCGGCGAACTGCTCCGACAGGATGTCGCGCGCACCTTCAAGCGCCGCCTTGGCGTCGGGCACCTCTTCCGTGAAATAGGCGAGCGCGAGTTCGGCGGGCACTGCCGAGCGGTCCGCGAGGATCGCCTCGGCGAGAGGCCCGAGCCCACGCTCCCTGGCGATCTCGGCCTTGGTGCGGCGCTTCGGTTTGTAGGGCAGGTAGATGTCCTCGAGCTCGGCCTTGGTGGCGGCCGCCGCGATCTTTGCCTCGAGGTCCTCCGTCAGCTTGCCCTGATCGCGGATCGAACCGAGGATCGTCTCGCGGCGCGCGTCGAGCTCGCGCAAATAGGCAAGCCGTTCGGAAAGATCGCGCAACTGCGTGTCGTCGAGGCCGCCGGTGACTTCCTTGCGGTAGCGCGCCACGAAAGGCACCGTGGCGCCCTCGTCCAGCAGCCCGATCGCCGCCGCGGCCTGCTCCGGCCGCGAACCGATCTCGGCCGCGATGATTGCTGCGATGCGCTTGATGTCCGATGCCATGCTGGCTCCCGTCGAAAAAGAGCGGCGACCATAGGCCTGGACGCCTGCTCCGCCAACCGTGCCGGCTCCAGCCGGCAGCGAAGGTCCACAGGAAACAGCAGCGACCGGCTCAAATCATCTGGCTCAGCGCCTCCAAGAAGGCGACGATGTCTTCGTCAAGCTTGTCGTCCACCGGCTCCGGCTGCGACGACATCTTGGCGATCACCACTTCGGTCTTCGGGTTGACGTAGAGCCACTGGCCATGGATGCCGATGCCGCAGAAGGCGCCGCTGTCCCCACCGGTCTGGTACCACTTGTTGCGGTAGCGCCCGTTCGGGAACAGGAACGCCATCGTGCCGCGCTGCCAGGCTTCATGGCTGCCGCCGGTGGCGACCGTGTCACGGACCCATGCCTCCGGCAGGATGCGGCGGCCATTGGCGGTGCCGCCCTGCCGCATCATCTCGCCGATGCGGGCAAGGTCGCGCGGCGTCATCGACATGCCGCCGGCGGTCCGCGCCGTGCCTTCCATGTCGACCGTCACCGACATCTCGCTCGCCGCACCCAGCGGCAGCCAGAGTTTTTCGCTCAGCAACTCGCTGACGCGCCTGCCGGATGCCCGCTCCACCAGGATGCCCAGCATGTCCGAATTGGGAGAGCGGTAGCGGTAGGTCTGGCCGTGCGGCTCGGCGAGGCGCTGGATCGTCAACAGGAATGTGGCCAGGCTTTCGGAGCCGCCGCCCGGATTCCACAGGGTCGAGCGGCGATAGCGGGCGAATGCGCTTTCCGGATCGAGATAGGCCTCCTCGAAGTCGAGGCTGACCGTCATGTCGAGCACGTTGCGCACGCTGGCGTCGCCATAGGCCGAGCCCTTGGCCTCGGGAATATATTGCGTGACCGGCGCCTCGGGGTCGAACAACCCCTCGCCTTCGAGAATGCCGGCAAGAATGGCCGTCACCGACTTGCTGATCGAGAAGATGATATGGCGTGCTCCGAATGCCATGTGCGGCGCCGACCAGTCGCCCACCAGCTTGCCCGCCTTCATGACCGACAAGCCGTCGGTGTCGGAGCGCTTCAGGAAAGCCTCGACGGTTTCCGTCCCACCGGCAAAGGTGGCCTCGAGCAATCCGCCAAGCGGCTTTGCCTGCTCCTCGCCACCGGTTGCGGCGGCGACATGCGCCGACGGGATCAGTTCGCCGACATTCTGGAACGACCATTGGTTGAACGGCCTCAGCCGCCAGTTCTCAAGCCGCACATCCTTGCGGGCAAAGCCATATTTGGTCTCGAACGCGGTCTTGCCGGTCACGGTTTTCTCCAGGGTCTTGTCTCAGATGCTCAGGCGAGCGCGGCGGCGATCGCGTGCACCGCCTTCAGCGTCGCCACCGAATAGGCGGAGTTGAGGAAATCCGGGTAGGTCGAGAGCTTCACCACGACCATCCTGTGCTCCCAGCTGATATGGATCATCTGGCCGAACACGCCCCGGCACATCAGCGAGCGCGAACGCGCATCCTCGATCCAGAACTGATTGCGGTAGCTGCCTTCCGGCAGGCTGGGATTGAAGTCCGGCCGGTGCTTGCCCGTGCGCGTCGCCTCGATCCAGTCGGCGGGAATCACGCCGCCGCCATTGTCGAGGATCAATTGGCCGAAGCGGCCATAGTCGCGCAATGTCGCGTTGAAGCCGCCATCGGCAAGCGCATAGCCGGCGCTGTCGACCGTGAAGCAGGCGCTCTCGTCGGCGCCGAGCTTCTGCCAAAGCTCTTCCGAGACGAGTTGCGCCAGCCGCTTGCCGCTCACCCGTTCCATGATGAAGGCAAGCACGTCGGTCTCGATCGACCGGTATTCGAAAGCCTGGCCATGTTCGCGCACCTTGTCCTTCAGCCGCAGGATCAGCTCGAAGAGATGCGACGGCCATTCGAAGTCCGGGTCGCTGTCCGGCGGAATCGGTTTCCAGCCGGTGGCGACGTCGACCTGGCCGATTTCCGAATACCGATCGGTGTACTCCTCGGAGAAGCGCACGCCCGTCGTCATGTCGAGCACGTGCTGCACCGTGGCGCCGGCCCAGGCGGTGGCAGCCAGCTCCGGGAGATAATCGGTGACGAGTTTGCTCGGATCGATCAGGCCCTGCCCGACCAGGATGCCGCATACGGAACCGGTGACCGACTTCGCCATCGACTGCGACAGATGCAGCGTGCGCTCGTCCATGCCGTTGAAATAGCGCTCATAGGCGACCTTGCCGTCCTTGAGCACCAGGAAGCCGTCGGCATAGGCCTCGTCGAGCAAGCCGGCGAGTGTTGTCGCGGCGCCCTTGCTGTCGACGACCGGGAGATCGTCGAGGTCGACCTCGGCGCGGTCGAGGCGATGGCGGTGGCCGTTGCCGCGCCAGACTTCGACGGTGGGGAGGAATTCGCGGATATGCTGGAAGGCCCAGCGGTTCCAGGGTGGCCTGTCCCAGTCAAGTTTCGGCAGCACCATGGCGGGCGGCGAGCCCTGCATGATCGGCGGGCGTGGATCGGAGTTGCGGTAAGACGTCATCGAACCCTCCCGATGCATGCCACCCAAAAGTGCTGAGCGGCTTTGGGAAGGGACATGCATGAAACTGAAACCTGAAGCACGTCGCCGTGACGGGCTTCGGCCACAAGAAAGGGAGGCGCAAGCCTCCCTTTCCCAGGGACCTTGGGTGAACCTACTTGCGCAGATTCGTCCAGATCTTGTTGTAGATCTCCACCACGTCCGGCGAGCACGGCTCCACGAACTCGGGCGTCGGCGAGCCGGCCGGCGGGCTGATTTCCGGCGAATTGGCGAAATCGGCCGACAGGAACTTGTGGCTGCCGGCGATGCCGTTGTCGTAGCCGGCGAACTCCGAAATCAACGCCGCATTCTCCGGCGCCATCACGAAATCCTGGAACAGCTTGGCGTTCTCGAGGTTCTTGGCGCCCTTCAGCACCGCGACATTGTCCATCCAGCCTTCGATGCCTTCCTTCGGATAGGCGTACTTGATGGCCGGGATCTTCTGCCTCGAGCGGTAGGTCGCGCCGTTCCACTGCTCGGTGACGATCACGTCGCCCGAGGTGATCTTGGTGATGGTGTCGTAGCTGAAGGTCTTCCAGGACGGCTTGGCCGCCGTCAGGATGTCATTGACCTTCTTCAGGTTCGCCTTGTCGGCGCCGCAGCGCGGCACGCCGGCATAACGCTCGGCCGCGTGCACGACGCTGTTGACGTCGTCGAGGACGTTGATCTGGCCCTTCAGCTCATCCGGCGGGTTGAACAGGATCGCCAGCGTGTTGATATCGCCCTTGAACTTGTCGGTGTTGACGGCGAACGCCGTCGTGCCGAACTGCCAGGGCGCGGTGTAGTGGCGACCCTTGTCCCAATAGACGTCGACGAAGCGCGGATCGATATTCTTGCCGTTCGGCATCGCGTTCGGCTCGGTCTTTTCGAGCAGGCCTTCCTCGACCATGATCTTCACGGTGTAGTCGGACGGCACCACGATGTCGTAGCCGGAATTGCCGGCGCGCACCTTGGAAAGCATGGTTTCGTTGGAATCGTAGTCGTCCAGCGTCACCTTGACGTTGTACTGCTTCTCGAACTTGTCGATCAGCTTGGGATTGGTGTAGTCGCCCCAGTTGTAGATGTGCAGTTCGCCGTCGGCGAGCGCCGGCACTGCCCACAAAAGCACGGCCGCGGAAACGGCCGTCATCAGTTTTCTCGACATTTTATGTTCTCCTTGCCTTCCCATTGTTGTGTTTGGAGCTGGTAGTTCATTCGGCGCGTCGGCGCGCGATCAGGAATGAGACCGTGACGAACAGGATCGACACCATAAGAAGGATGGTGGAGATGGCGTTGATCTCCGGCGTCATCGGCCGCCTGATCTGGTTCCAGATGTAGAGGGGCAGCGTCGTCTGGCCGGGACCGGCGACGAGCTGCGTGATGGTGAAATCGTCGAAGGAGACGATGAAGGCGAGCGCTCCGCCCGACATGATGCCGGGCACCAATAGCGGCAGCGTGATGCGTTTGAAGGCGTTCCACGGCGTCGCGTAGAGGTCCGCCGCCGCGTATTCCAGCGTCAGGTCCATGTCCTCGAGCCTCGCCCGGATCGGCATGTAGGCGAAGGGAATACAGAACACGGTGTGGGCGAGGATCAGGTTGCCGATGCCGAAATTCAGTCCGAACACACCTGCGATCAGCGCAAAGAAGGAGAGCGTCGCCACCGCCGTGATGATCTCCGGAACCATCAGCGGCAGGTTGATGACCATGAAGGCCGCCGCGAGCCCGCGCCACGGTTTCACCCGCGTCATGCCGATGGCCGCCAGCGTGGCGCAGATGGTTGAGACGATCGTGGCGGTGACCGAGATGATCAGCGTGTTCTTCGCGGCGTTGTGGAACTCGTCGTTGAGCAGCGCGCTGCCGTACCAGCCGAGCGAGATGCCTTCCCAATGCGTGACGAGCGACCCGCTGTTCAGCGAGAAGATCATCAGGATCAGCACGGGCACGTAAAGCACCAGCAGGCATATGATGGCGATCGTGCGGAAGCCCGGCTGGTCCTTGATGTCCATGTTGCGGGGATTAGCCATGCTGCACCTTCCCCGACGTGTTGCGGACGTAGAAGAAGAGCGCCACCAGAACCGCGGCCATCAAGATCAGCGCCTGCGCGCAGCCAAGCGGCCAGTTGCGGCCGGAGCCGAATTGCTGCGCGATGAGGTCGCCGATCATCAGGTGGATGCCGCCACCCAGGATCAGAGGCGTCACATAGGCGCCGAGCGCGGGAATGAAGACCAGCAGGCAGCCGGCGATGATGCCGGGCTTGGACATGGGAATGATCACCCGCCACAGCACCTGGCGACGCGTCGCGTACAGATCGTAGGCCGCTTCGATCAGCCGGAAATCCAGCTTCTCCAGACTGGAATAGAGCGGCAGCACCATGAACGGCAGGAAGGCATAGAGCAGGCCGAGCTGGATGGCGAAATTGGTGTAGAGCATGGTGATCGGCTTGTCGATCACGCCTAGCGCCAGCAGCGCGTTGTTGATCAGGCCCTCGTCGCGGATGATGAACATGATCGCCAGCGTGCGGACGAGCAGGTTCGACCAGAACGGAATTGTGATCAGCAGCACCCACCAGTTGCGCTGCGCCGGCGGCCGCGTCGCCATGAAATAGGCGGTCGGGAAGCCGAGCAGCAGGCAGATGATCGTCGTCACCACCGCAAACAGGAACGAGCGCAGATAGATGACCAGGAAGTCCGGCGTGAACTGCAGTGTGTCGTCGAAGATGTCGCGCTGGAACAGGAAATTCAGATAGGCGTCGGTCGAGAAATGCCACTGCACGCCGCCATAGGGTGCTGCGACGAGAAACGAATAGACGCAGATGATGAGAAGCGGCAGCACGCCGAAAATGCCGATGATGATCAGCGCCGGCAGCGACAGCAGGCGGTTGCGCCGCGCACTGGTTTTCACCGCCTGCGCTTCGAACAACGCGGCCTTGGACACCGTGGCTGGGGAAAGTGCGGCTGTCGTCATCAGTCTTTCAGGACGCGCGCGGCGTCCTCCTCGAACTGGATGCCGACCTTGGCGCCGGTCTCATAGGTCACGGGGGCCGAGCGGCTGTTCTGGTGGCGCACGATGAAGTTGTCGCCACTGTCGAGCTTGACGTGATAGTGCGTGTCGGTGCCGAAATAGACGATGTTCGAGAGCGTTCCGGCGACCGTGCCCTTGGCCGGGTCCGACACAAGGTCGGCATGCTCGGGACGCACCACCAGCGTTACGTCGCCCGAAGGATCAAATCCTTCCGGATAGCCGGCCTTGATGGCGGTATCGCTGGCGAACTTGACCGTCGCGACGCCGGCTTGCTTGGACACCACCTTGCCTTGCAGGAAGTTCGTCTCGCCGATGAAGTCGGCGACGAAGCGTTCGGCTGGCCGATCGTAAATGTCGCGTGGCGAGCCGACCTGCAGGATCTTGCCGGCCGACATGACCGCGATGCGGTCGGACATGGTCAGCGCCTCTTCCTGGTCATGGGTCACGAAGATGAAGGTGATGCCCGTCTCATGCTGCAGGCGCTTCAACTCGATCTGCATTTCCTTGCGCAGCTTATAGTCGAGCGCCGACAGCGGCTCGTCGAGCAGGAGCACCTTGGGCTGCGGCGCCAGCGCGCGGGCGAGCGCCACGCGCTGCTGCTGGCCGCCGGAAATCTGGCTGGTGCGGCGCGCCTTCAGCGCCTCCATCTTGACCAGCTTGAGCATCTGGGCGACGCGCGCCTCGATCTCCGCCTTCGGTTTGCCGAGCATCTCCAGGCCGAAGCCGATATTCTGCGCCACCGTCATATGCGGAAACAGCGCGTAGCTCTGGAAAACCGTGTTGACCGGGCGTTTGAAGGGCGGCAGCGGCGCGATGTCCTGGCCGTGCAGCAGGATTTCGCCGGCGGTTGGAAAATCGAAGCCGGCAATCAGCCTGAGAAGCGTCGTCTTTCCGCAACCGGAAGGGCCCAGCAATGTGAAAAATTCGTTTTCGCGGATCGACACCGACACCGTGTCGAGAGCGGCTACCTGGCTGTCACCGGCGCCGAAGACCTTACGTACACCGCGAACTTCGATCGCATTCTTACCCGGTTGTTCCGGCACGATTACCCCATTGAGAGAGCCTGCTCTTGCGGCAGGTGTGTTCCTGTTTGATTGTCACCATAAGCCGGTCTGCTTGGCAACTGCAGAGCAGTGACTCGGTTTCAATCTCGACTTCAATTAAACAATTCCTACGCAATCCTTAGGCTTGGTAGGTGATCTTTCCGCCGCAGATGGTGGTCACGGGCCGAACGGTGTGCAGTGCTTCCGGCGCCGTCGCCTCGATATCGGCCGAGAGCACCACGATGTCGGCGAGGTATCCGGTCTTGAGGCGGCCCTTGCGGTGCTCCATGAACTCGGCGTGAGCACCCTCGACCGTATAGCCGGCAATCGATTCATGCAGCGAAAAGCTCTGGTCCGGCATGCCTTCCGCCCAGGGTTTGCGCGTCACTGCCGCCTGGATGCCCAGGATCGGGTCGACCGGCGAGACCGGCCAGTCGGACGCGAAGACGACGCGGGCGCCGGCATTCTTCAGAGTCCGCCAGGCATAGCTCAATGGCCACTTGGCGCGGCCGATGCGCGAGATCGTCGGCTCCATGGGGAAGTTCATGGCGCCCGGCGGATGCGGAGGCTGCATGGAGGCGATGACGCCGAGTTCGGCGAAGCGCGGCACGTCGGACGGCGTGGTCACTTCTATGTGTTCTATGCGGTGCCGGCTGTCGCGCCGGCCGTTTTTCTTCAGTGCCGCCTCGTAACCGTCGAGCACCGCTCGCACGGCGCCGTCGCCGATCGAGTGCACGGCGATCTGCAGCCCGCGCCGGTCGGCCTCGACCGCCACCTCGGCGAAATGCTCCGGCGTGAACAGAGGCTCGCCTCGCCAACCCGGCCGGTCCGCGTAGTCGTCGACCATGACGGCCGTCCAGGAGTCCAGCACACCGTCATAGAAGACCTTGACCATCCCGGACGACAGCCACTCCGAATTGTAGGACGCCGCCATGCCCGATGCTTTCTCGAGCACGTCCAGCGTCATGAAATTCTTGAAGTGGAACGGGATCTTGGTGCGGCAGAGGAGCCGCCCTTCCTTCTCCAGCTCGGCAAGCAGCTCGAGCTGATAGAGATTGCCGTCCATGTTCTGGATCGAGGTGATGCCGTGCTGGGCGCACCATTGCAGCCCGCGATGCATCAGGTCGCGATCGGCGGCCAGTTCCTCGGCCGACGGATAGGGCTCCGGCTCCTGGCCCGTCAGGCCGAGCCTCGTGCGGTTTGCCCCGAAATGTTCCAGGATCGGACCGAACGCTTCGCCTTCGCGCAACTCGCCGGCGGCAAGGCCATCGGCACCCATGACGATCTCGTTGCCCGGCCCCACCTGCTTTCCATGCAGAAGGCCGGCCTCTTCCAGCGCCTTGGTGTTCGCCCACATCGTGTGGTGGTCGGAAGCCGACATGGCGAACGGACGGTCGGGAATGATGCGGTCGAGATGATGACGCGTGACCGGCTCCGGCAGGATCGAATAGTCGACGCCGGCGCCCAGCAGGAGCCTGGCGTTCGGCCTCGACGCCGCGAAGGACTGGATCGCATCGCGCAGCGCGTCAAAGCCATGCACGCCGGCAAGATGCAGATTGTCGAGCTCGGCCGCGCCACCAAACAAATGCATGTGCGCTTCGATGAAGCCTGGCAGCACGGAACCGCCCCGGGCATCGATGACCTTGGTGGATGGCCCTTTGAATGTCTCGATCGAGGAACGGCTGCCAATGGCGACGATGGCGCCATCCTTGACGGCAACCGCATCGGCGGCGGGATTGTCATCGTCCATGGTCAGCACACGACCGTTGATGACGATCAAATCCGCACTATGACCCGCACCCGTGACCGACATCGCGACTCCGCGCTTTTGATGACTGACCGAGACCGGCAACGCTCGCCAAGCGACCGCCACGCCATTGGAGTGGTGTCCGAGGAAAAAATTGAGCCGGCGCGCTGTTCCTCGAAATTCCCCTTGTTATCCCTGAAGACAGCGTGGATAAAGAATGCGACTGTTTATTCGCGTTTGTCAACAGCCGGAATTTGGAATGTATAGTGGACAGCACCCCGCGCTTATCTCGAGGCCGTGCGGGGAACGGGGGCATCCAGCAGTGAAACGCAGTCTCGACCGCAAGACCAGGATAGCGCTCGAACCGCGCAAGCAGCCGCGGCAGCAACGGTCGAGCAAGGTGGTCGACAGGATTCTCGACGCAGCGCTGATCCTGACGCGCGAGCAAGGAACCAGAACGCCGACGACGCTTGCCATAGCGCAGCGCGCGGGCCTGTCTGTCGGATCGGTCTATCAGTACTTTCCCAATAAGGAAGCCATTCTTCTGGACCTGGCCAGAAGGTGGCTGTCATCCTTTCCTGAAGTTATCCAGAAGCGCATCAACGCACCCCGGCCAACCAACCGCGACGAGTTCCGGCGCGAAGTGCGCAAGCTCTTCATCGACACGTCCAGGCTCTACCTGGACAATGCCACGCTGATGCCGGTTGTCGAGGCTATTTCCGGCAACGCCGACCTCAGGCCGATCCAGGACGAATACGACAAGCAGATCATCGCCCTTTACGCAGCCTGGCTGCAGCATGTGAAACCCTCCCTCGAGGAAAAGACCGCCAAGCGGCTGGGCTTGCTGATGATGGAGGTGGGACACGCCTGCAGGCTTGTGGGGCTGAAGCGAGATCGCAAGACATTCGACCTCATCGAAGACGATATTGAAGCAATGTGGCTCGCCCTGGTGAGTCCTCATCTCAACCTTGACTGATTTTCGCACCACAAAGGGGATTTCATGAAGACCGTCTATTCGCCGCTCCACGCCGGCCATTCAGGCCAGATGGAACTGGTCACGTCCGCGATCGTGCCAGGTTTCGAGAAGCCGTCGCGGGCCGAATTCATCAGGGCCAGGGTGGAGAGCGAGAAGCTTGGTCCGATCATCGGTCCGGCCGAGCACGCGCTCGACGCCGCCAAGCGCGTGCATGATGCTCACTATATCGACTTCCTGCCGACGGTCTGGCCTCGATGGGTCGCCGAGGGGTTCAAGGGATCGGCCATGGGCTTCACCTGGCCGACGCGCGGTCTGCGCGGCGACGTGCCGCCGAAGCGCATCGACGCCCTGCTCGGCTATTACTCCTTCGACGCCGGCGCCACTTTCGTCGAAGGCACATGGGCCGCGATCAAGTCCTCCTACGACGTCGCCCTGACGGCGGCGGCCCTGGTCAAGGGTGGCGAGCGCACCGCCTTCGCCCTCTGCCGTCCGCCGGGCCACCACGCCGGCGCGGCCTTCATGGGCGGCTACTGCTTCATCAACAATGCCGCCGTCGTCGCCCAGTGGCTTCGCGATCAGGGCGCCAAGCGCGTCTCGATCCTTGACGTCGATTACCATCACGGCAACGGCACGCAGGAGATCTTCTACCGCCGCGGGGACGTCCAAGTGCTCAACCTGCATGGCGACCCGATGACCGAGTACCCCTTCTTCCTCGGCCATGCCGACGAGCGCGGCGAGGGTGAAGGCGAAGGCTTCAACATCAATTATCCGATGCCCTTCGGCACGAATTGGGATGCCTGGAACGCCTCGCTGGAGGATGCCTGCGCCAAGCTCGCGGCCTACGCTCCGGACGTCGTCGTGGTATCGCTCGGTGTCGACACGTTCGAAAAGGACCCGATCAGCCAGTTCAAGCTGAAGAGCGAGGACTACCCCAAGATCGGCCGCCGCATCGCCAAGCTCGGCCTGCCGACGCTGTTCGTCATGGAAGGCGGCTACGCGGTGGAGGAAATCGGCGTCAACGCCGTCGGCGTGTTGACCGGCTTCGAGGATCGCTGATCCAGGAACCCGATCCCCAAAAGAGCTCCCGGATCGGATCCCGGGAGCTCTTTTTTATGGGCGCCGCAGATCATCGGCGTAATTTCAAGCCCGGGATTGCTGTCAAGTAACGCGAAGGCGCGTTGCTGAGTCGCAACCGCGAGTCGATGAGATTCGATTTTGTCAAATCGCGTTTGCTGTCGGATTCATCTGCGGGTAGATTAGACCCGAATCAGCCGGTCCACGGGGGGCACGGCGACTACCCAAAGTCTCAAGTTCCGGCGCTTGGCCGGCGCCAGACGCGGACGGTTTCGCGTTCCCCGAAGGGATTCGGCTCGGTTGGGCGCCATGCGCGTCCTTGTGTGTGTTTTCGTCAACGTGACGCGTATTCGGGTTCGGCCGCCGGCAAATGCCAGCACCGGGCACAAGGATCGATTCCGGCAAGAATATCAAATGAGCAGTCCCGCCGCGCTTCTCCAATCCGATGCTTCTGGCCCGCGCCTGGCGTCCCGCGGCGACCTCACCGGTTTCTTCATGGGGCTTGCCGCCGACATCGGCGCCGACAGCTACATGCTGGTCGCCATCGTTCACGACCAGGACCGCAACGATGCGCGTATCGTCTCTTCGAACTGGATTTTCGACGCCATCGAACTGATCGGCAAGAAGCTGATCGCCAGCCTGGCATCGGGACCGCTGACCGCCGCTCCGGGGATGCGCCCCAGGCCGCTGGTGGCGGCCCATGCGCCGGACGCCGGCGCCCTGCTCACCGGGGAGGAGGCCCGGCTGCTCGATGTGCTAGGCCATGCCGAAATCTATTCGTTGCGGCTGAATGTCGGCCGCCAGCGCCTGTTCGTGCTTTTTTCCGCCGCCGGGCCGGGCCAGATCGACCTCGCCGCGCTGATGAAGGCGCAGCTGAAATGCTGCTATGCGCTTTCGAACCTCCCGCAATTGATCGCCGCCGCCGCCATGCAGGACCCACTGTCGGACCGCGAGCGCGAATGCCTGTTCTGGGTATCGGAAGGCAAGACTACGGACGAGGTGGCGGTCATCCTTGGCGTCTCGTCGAACACCGTCAACAGCTACATCACGCACGCCATCCAGAAATTCTCGGCCAGCAACCGCGCGATGGCGATCGCGACGGCGATCAGGAGCGGCATCATTTGAGACATGCACAGATCAAGGAGACGGCCACCGCTCTGTTCGGGGAGCAGCGCAGTCCTTTCGGCGCCTTCTCGCTCGGGTCGGAGACGCACCACGCCGCCACGATTCCCGACGCTGTGCGCCGCTGCCGCTGGATTGCCGTCGACATCAACGCGTCGGCGTTCGGCCTTTATTTCGTCAGCCCTTCGCTGGAGCGCGCGCGTCTCGTCGGCTGTTTCGATTCCGACTATCCGGGCATCGCCATCGAAACCAAATTCATCTCGGGCGCCAATGGCGAGGAGATGGTGCGTCACAGCCGGATCTCGACGGCGCCGCGCTGGTGGTCGGACGACGGGGTTGCCGGATCGCAAGCGACCTTCGAAAGGCTTTCCTGGTCGGAGCGGACCGCACCGTTGGCGCCGGGCACCAACGGCATCGCCTTTCCGGTCCATGCCGATCGGGGCCAGTGTGGGCTCGTTGTTTTCATGGGTTCCGAAATTGCGCTCTCCGACGACACGCTTTGCGAAATCCACGCCCGCTGCTTCTCGCTGTTCGACGCTGTCGCCCGCATCCGCCCGAGCGACGCCGGCAGGACACGCTCGATCTCCAAGCGCGAGCTCGAATGCCTGAAGCTCACCGCCAATGGCAACACCAGCGAGGAGATCGCCAGGCTGCTGAAGCTCTCGGTGCACACTGCCAACCAGTACCTGACCCAGTCGACGCAGAAGCTCAATGCGGTCAACCGCAACCAGGCGGTGGCCAAGGCACTGCGCCTGGGGCTAATCGAATAGAGAGGTCCTACCTGTGCGCCCCGCAGCCCCTGCCGGACTTGGGAAAACGGGAAGAGGCTAGAACGCGTCTAGGGATAGGCGAGCGGCTCGGTCCTGCGGATGCGGGCCTGCTCGATCGCGTCATCGAGCAGCGCGGTGTTGTGCTCCGGCGTCTCGCCCGGCTTCTCGAACGACACGTAGTTGACCACCACGGATGAGCCGAGCCCGGTCAGTGTCAGCTGGAAATAGACGGTCACGCCGCGCGGCCTGAGCTCCAGGTCGAGCACGATGCGCGGATTGCCGGTCCAGTCGACATGCGCCTCTCCGCCGTGGCCAAGCCGCAGCGTGCCCGGCTGGAAGTAGAGCTCGGCGGCCGAATCCACCAGGTCCGACAGGCAGGCGAAATGCTCCAGCCGGATGAAGGCGATGTAGTCGGCGACTTCGATGAGGCGCAATTCGTCCACCACCTGCTTGATGGCGCTGGCGACGATGAGCTCGCGGGAATTGGCGTGTGGTTGCCGATCCATGGATTAGCGGCGTCCGTTCATTGGGTTACTTTTCGCTCGGCCTTCTTCGAGTAGACGACCCGCACCAACTCGGCGACGGCCTGGTAGAATTGCGACGGGATGACGCTATCAACCGAAACTTGCTTGTACATGGAACGGGCAAGCGCCACGTCCTCGAAGATCGGGATGTTGTTCTCCCTGGCGATCTCGCGGATCTTCAGCGCCACCAGGTCCTGGCCTTTGGCAAGCACCACCGGCGCGGAATCCTCCTCGCGAACATATTTCAGCGCGATCGAATAGTGGGTCGGATTGGCGATGACCAGCGTGGCGCGCGGCACCGCGGTCATCATGCGCTTGCGGGCGCGGTCGCGGGCGAGCGAGCGCAGCCGCGACTTGACGATCGGATCGCCTTCCGACTGCTTCATCTCGTCCTTGACTTCCTGCTTGGTCATGCGCAGGTCGCGGCGCCAGTTGAAGCGCGACCAGACGATGTCGACCACCGCGATCAGTCCCATGACGAAGACGATCGCCACCAGAATGTCGACGAAGATGCCGCGGATCACCATGCCAAACGCGACCGGGTTGGTGATCATGCCGGCGAGCAGCTTGCGGTGATCTTGGGACAACGTGAAGGTGAGTACGGCGATGGCGAAGGCAAGCTTGGCCAGCGACTTCACGAACTCGACCAGGCCCTGCGCGCCGAACAGCCGGCTCCAGCCCTTGGCGATCGAGATGCGGGATAATTGCGGCCTGATCCGTTCGCCGACGAATTGCGGCATGTTCTGAAACACCGAGGCGCCGACGCCGGCGACCACGAGCAACACCAGAAGGCTGACGACGGCGTGGCCGATCTCGGCCAGGACCTGCTTGTAGAGCGAGATGACGTCGGTCTCGGTGTCCATCGGCCAGGCTTCAGGCTTTTCCAGGAACGTGGACAGGAACATGCCGAGATCGACGACGGCATCCTTGGCGTAGAAGACAGCGAAGACCAATATGGCGAGGAAGGAAGCGAAGATCGCTGTCTCACGCGAATGGGGCAGCTTGCCCTGTTCGATCGTGTCGCGGATTTTCTTTTCTGTGGCTTCCTCGGTTTTGGAATCCTTGTCGACCGCCTCAGCCATGGTTGCCCGACCAAGCCCTCAGGTCAGGCTGCTTCGGCGGTGTTCTGCGTGGAGGGAAGCTCGAAGGCCCCCTCGCGCGACAACCGGATGGCCGCGACCGCGATCGTCTTGCGGGCCGACATGATGTCCGCCAGCGCGATGCCTTCCGACCCTTGCCCGAGCTCGGATTCGATCATGCGCCGCGAACGCGCGCCGATGGCCGACAGCACCGATTCGGCGAGCCCCGCCGAAACGCCGCGCAATGCCAGCGTGACCAGCTCCGTCGACAGGCCGTCGAACAGGAGCACCCGCGCCTTCTGGGTGAGCAGCGGCAGGTCGTCGAAGGCGAACAGCCTCGACTTCACACCGGCGAGATCAGGCGTGCCGGCTTCCTCCAGATCCTGCATGACCTCGTCGAGCTGCGGCTTGGCCATCTCGTTGAGCAGGCTGGCGACACGCTCCTGCCCGGCCGTGGTGTCCCTGGTCGTCTTTTGCGACAGCACGCTTGCCCGCAACTGGTTCTCGACGATCCGTGTCGCCGTGTCCGGAATGTTTGCCATGGTCACCATGCGCCTGATGATCTGGCTGCGTACCGGCTTGTCCATCGTCAGCAGCACGTTGGCGGCCGGCTGCGGCGCAAGCTTCGACAGTACCATGGCCGCCGTCTGCGGATGTTCGCCGCCGAGGAAACTCCCCAGCCGCGAGGGCTCCAACTTCTCGATATCCGGCCAGATCGGCACCGGCCTTTCGGGAGTCGGCTCGAACTTCTTGTCGCCCATGATGGCGCTCATTTCCTCGGGCGACAGGGATTCGTTGAGGATGGTATCCATCCTGTCGGCCGAATCGAGCAGGCCGGCGCCCTCGGTGAACTCCGCCTCGAATTCCGCGACAATGCGTTCCAGATCGGCTTGCGGAATGGTGCGCAACAGGCGGGCGCCCTCGATCAGCGATTTAAGCTCTTCCTGCTTGAAGAACTTGAGTAGCCGGCTGGCCGAGGGCTTGCCCATCGCCACCAGTATGGCCGCGGCCTTTTGCGGGCGCGTCAGCGTCAATGCCGTCATGTTTGGTGCCCTCGCTGCCAGTGAGTCCGCCCGCCGTCCATCCTCAGGCGCTCTTTGCCGCCGCGATGATCTCAGTGAGCCTGATGCCGAAACGGGTCGGGTCGCTTTCCAGGACCGTGATCTCGCCCCGCGCTATTCTGCGGCCGTTGACCATGACGTCGACTGGTTCGCCGATGCGGCGGTTGAGCGCCACGGTCGAGCCCTTCTGCAGCGCCATCAGCTCCGACACCGGCATCTCGGTGCTGCCGAGGATGATCTGCACGTCGACCGGAATCGTCATGATGATGCTTGAGTTGGCCGCCGACTGGAGAACGGCGTCCGGGCGGTTTTCCTCTTCCCGAAGCACTCCGCGCAGTTCTTCGATGGCGCGGTCGAGCTGCTCGTCCGGCTTGTCGGCTTCGGGCTCGGCTTCCACGTCTGTCGCTGCCATGTCTGGCCTCCATAAAACCCGGGCTGGCGTCAGCCCGGTATCAGTCCGTCGATGATGTCCTGCCGGGCATCGTGCCTGACGCGGACGGTATAATTCTGCCCGAGCTTGCCGAACTCGCAGATGAAGAGCGTCTGGTCGCGGGCGCTGAGCTTGGCCTGCGACTGCGCGTTCTCCTCGAACTCGATCACCTGGCCGGGCTGGAAGGCGGCAAGGTCGCCGAGCGTCAGCCTGGCGAGCGGCATCGTCGCCTCGAGGCGCACGGTGGAACGCATCACCTCTTCCGAGAAACGGGCCCGCCAGTCGAACTCGGTCTTGTCCTCGTCGGTATTGTTGGCGGTGGCGCCCCTTGTCCCCAGCAGGATGCGCTGCGGGATCATCGCCGTGATCGTGCCGCTATCGGTTGGTGTCGAGACGCCGTAGACGATGCGGACCGCCGCGCCGTCGCGGAGCACGCGCCGTCTCGCCTCGTTGCCCGACATCGCCTTCGGAACCGGCAGGCGAAGCTCGAGAGAACGCTTGCCCGATCCGTTGAGCGCGGCAGCGACTTCCTGGAAGACGCTGGTGGCGACATCGGCCTCGATCTGCGAGAGGTCGCGTTCGATCGGCGAGACCGGCTGGTCCGGGTCGCCGCCGAACAGCGCGCAGACCATGACAGCGGCCGCCGGCGCGTCCATGACCAGCGTCATGGCGTCGGCGGAGGTCGGCGAGGGAATGATCGTCATCGCGAAGGTATCGCCCGCGTTGACGCGCGCCTCGGGAACGCGGCCGACTTCGACGGCCCGCAGGTCGACGGTGACCGGCGCGCCCAGCTCGCCGGCAAGCGCCTTCTGCAGCAGCGGCAGCGACCGCTCGGCCATGCCTCGGCCGACGCCGATCACCTGCGCGGCCTCGCCGCTGTCGCCGACGAGACGCTCGATGATGAGGGCCCGGCTCTGCGACGGACTGCCCGGACTGGTCATGACGGCAAGCGGCCCCGTCTTTTTCCACACAGAGGTCTGTCTGTACGCATGCTCAGGCCGCCTTCTTCTCGGCGGGGCCTGCATTCATCGTGCTCTGCTCGACGGCGTCGATCGTCGGACGCTCGTAGGAAGAGATCGTCTTGCGACCGAACTCGATCGCGACCTGCGGCAGGGCGCCGTTCATGTAGGCGAGCAGCGTCTGCTTGACGATGATGTAGAGGCGATTCTTCTTCTCGCGCACCGTCTTGATCTTGGTGGCAACCGGGCCCACCACGGCATAGGACAGGAAGATGCCGAGGAAGGTTCCGACGAGCGCGGCGCCAATGAGGCCGCCGAGGATCTCCGGCGATTGGTCGAGAGCGCCCATCGCCTTGACCACGCCGAGCACGGCGGCGACGATGCCCAGCGCCGGCAGGCCGTCGCCGACGGCGACCATCGCGTGATAGGCCTTCATCTTGTCGGTGCGGATTGTCTGGATCTCTTCATCCATCAGCGCCTCGATCTCGTGCGAGCGTGCGTTGCCGATGATGATGATGCGGCAGTAGTCGCAGATGAAGTTCGTCAGGTCGTGGTTCTTCAGAACGGTCGGGAAGGCCTGGAAGATCGCGGATTCTTCCGGATTGTCGATATGCGCCTCGACCTCGCTGCGCGACTTCGAGCGCAACTCGCGCATCAGGCTGTGCAGGACGCCCAGCGTCTCCAGATAATCGCGTTCTTTCGGCACCGCCTGCTTGAAGGCTTCCAGAATGCCCTTGCCGGTGTCCTTGACCGTCTTCATCGGGTTGGCGACGAGGAAGGTGCCGAGCGCGGCGCCGCAGATGACCACGGCTTCCCATGGCTGCAGCAGCACGTGCAAATGGCCGCCCATGGCCATGAAGCCACCGAGAACGCAGCCGAGCGTCACTACTAGTCCGATCAGAATACCCACGACAGGTCCTTCCGCATGTCACGTCGTGCAGAAGGGATAGTCTTCGTGCCTTGTGTGAGGCTTGAATCGCACGCCGGCGATCCGATTCAGCTTCGCGCAAGGAAGCTTGCCTATTGTCGTCCGATAAGCTTCGGCCGGGGGCACATAATGGATACCTATACGAGCTATCAGCTTATCGCCAAGGATATTCCGAAGGCGATCGATCAGGTCGAGTCGCAACCTGTCGTGAAGCGCGATACCGATTATTATCTTGCCAATATCGGCAGCATCAAAAGCATCGACGACTTCGTCAAGAACACCCGGCTGTTCAACTATGCCATGAAGGCGTATGGCTTGGGCGACATGGCCTACGCCAAAGCCTTCATGGTCAAGGCGCTCAAGGAAGGCGTCTCCAGCCAGGACAGTTTCGCCAACAAGCTCAGCGACAAGCGCTACGCCGCCTTCGTCAAGGCGTTCAACTTCGCGGCCTATGGCTCGACCGCCACGCTTTACCCTTCCGCCCAGCAAGGCGCCGTCGACGCCTACATGCGCCAGACGCTGGAGGAAAACGCGGGCGAGACCAACCAGGGCGTCCGGCTGGCGCTCTATTTCCAGCGTAAGGCGCCGACCATCAACACCTGGTATGACGTGCTTGCCGATACCGCCCTTTCCAACGTGGTCCGCACCACGCTCGGACTGCCCGACACCTTTGCCGCAGCCGACATCGACAAGCAGGCGCAGGCGTTCGGGCAGAAGCTCAACATCGCGGACTTCAAGGATCCCACCAAGCTCAGCAAATTCCTGAACCGTTTCACCACCATGTGGGAAATCAACAATCCGACCTCCTCCGCGACGACGTCGGTCAGCGTGCTCTTCGCCCAGCCTACCTCTGTCGGCATCTCGACCGATCTGATGATGGCCATGCAGAAGCTGAAGTTCTGAGAACACCATGCAGGACAGCCTATACGTCGCCCTCTCCTCGCAGATTGCGCTCGAGCGCCGCCTCGAGACCATCGCCGACAACGTCGCCAATGCCTCGACCATCGGCTTTCGCGCCACTGGCGTGAAGTTCGAGGACGTAGTGTCCGGCACCGGACCGAAGTCGGTGTCCTTCGCCTCCTCAGGCAAGACCTTTCTTTCCACGGCGCACGGCTCGATGACCGAGACCGGAAACCCGTTCGACTTCGCGATCCAGGGCGACGCCTGGTTCGCGATCGACACGCCGGCCGGCACGGTGATGACGCGGGACGGTCGCTTCTCCATGAACGAGAATGGCGAACTGATGTCGCTCGAGGGCCATCCGGTACTGGACAGCGGCGGCGCGCCGATCCAGCTCGATCCGCGCAATGGTCCGCCCAAGGCCGGCGCCGACGGTTCGCTCCGGCAGAACGGCCAGTTGGCCGGCGCCATCGGCCTCTACCAATTCGATCCCGGCGAGAACTTCGTCCGTTACGGCAATTCGGGCATCGTCCCGGCACGCACGCCCGAGCCGGTCACCGACCGTTCCGATGTCGGCGTGGCGCAAGGCTTCGTGGAAGAATCCAACGTCAATCCGGTGCTCGAGATGACCCGGCTCATCATGGTCCAGCGCGCGTTCGAGAACTCGGCCGCGCTGATCCGGCAAGCTGGCAGCTCTACCGACGACGCGATCAAAACGCTCGGCTCGAAATAGCGCATGGCGACCGGCTCGTCCTTGCAGCGCGCGTCCGAGAGACCGTCGGATAGCGGGCGGACCGACCCGCTCGCCGCGCTCGAACGCATCTGGCGGCGGTTCGACAATCCGGAAACGCTCCTCAGCCGGGGCGGCCGCGTCGCCGAGATTTCACCGACCCATTACAAGGTGCGCGGTCTGTCCGGCATCGCAAGACTGGGCGACATCGTCGAACAGCGCGGCAAGGCCGGCACCCGCCGGGGCGAGATCGTCAGGATCGGCCGCGACGAGGTGGTCGTGGCGCCGTTCGAACGCAGTGCCGATGCCGGCATCGGCGACGCCGTGTTTCGGCGCGGCCCCTTGGCGGTCACGCCGCATGCTTCGTGGCGCGGGCGGGCCATCGACGCCTTGACCCGCGTCATCGACGGCGGTCCGCCATTGATCCGGCCGAACTCTGGCGACGCCGCGACCGGAGCGACACCCGGCGCGATGTCCAGGCAACGGGTCGGCACCGGCTTCATGACCGGCGTGCGGGTGATCGACATCTTCACCCCGCTCTGCTTCGGCCAGCGGCTCGGCGTCTTCGCCGGTTCGGGTGTCGGCAAGTCGACCTTGCTGGCGATGCTCGCCGGCGCCGAGGCTTTCGACACGGTGGTCGTGGCGCTGATCGGCGAGCGCGGCCGCGAAGTGCGCGAGTTCCTCGAGGATACGATCGGCGCGGAGAGCATGGCCAAGACCGTCGCCGTCGTCGCCACCAGCGACGAGAGCGCCATGATGCGCCGCCGCGCGCCCGATACCGCCATGTGCGTGGCCGAGCATTTTCGCGACCAGGGCCATCGCGTGCTGCTGGTGCTGGATTCGATCACCCGTTTCGCCCACGCCCTGCGCGAGGTGGCGACGGGAACCGGCGAGCCTCCGGTGGCGCGCGGCTATCCGGCCTCGGTCTTCACCGATCTGCCCAAGCTGCTCGAACGCGCGGGGCCGGGCGCGGAAGGCAAGGGTTCGATCACCGCCATCATTTCGGTTCTCGTCGATGGCGACGACCACAACGATCCGGTGGCCGATTCGGTGCGCGGCATCCTCGACGGTCACGTCGTGCTCGACCGGGCGATTGCGGAGCAGGGTCGCTATCCACCGGTCAATCCGCTGTCATCCATTTCCCGCCTCGCCGACAAGGCCTGGAGCGCGGAGCAGCGGATGCTGGTGACCAGGCTGAAGTCGATGATCGCGCGCTTCGAGGACACGCGCGACATACGCTTGCTCGGCGCTTATCAGGGCGGCGCCGATGCCGAGCTCGACATTGCCGTGCGCCAGGTGCCGCTGATCTACGAGGCACTGACGCAATCGCCGAGGGACCGCGCATCGGCCGATCCGTTCGCAGACCTCGCCCGCCACCTGAAGGGGAAGCAGAATGGCGATCAAGGAGACTGAGCTTCAGTATACCGAGCGCATGCTGCGCGAGATGATCGCCGAGGCCGAGGCTGTCGAAAAGGCCATTGCCGACGAGGCGAGAGCCGCCAAGGCAAAGGCCGCCCGCCTCAACACCGCCAAAACAGCGGCGTTGCTTGCCAAGGCAGTCAAGCCGCCGCTGCCCAGGACGGCCCGGATCGAAAACGCCAATCCGATGCAGGTCAGCCGGGATTCGCTGATCGATGGACTCTTCCCGAAGACGGAATGGCCGCAGCCGCCGCGGGCCGAGTTCCCGCGGCTGGCCGACAAGAAGGCCGACCGGCGCAGCGATTTCGTCATCGCCGCGCTCGGCATCACGCTTGGCCTGATATGCGCGCTGTTTCCCTGGTACATCTTTTTCAATCAGGAACAGTTCGGCGTGCAGGCGATCAAGTTCGGCGGCAGCGGCGCCAATGCCGGCCGTGTCACCGGTGGCTCGCCGACTGCAAGTCCCGGCGCGACCGCGACGGCAACGACGATCCCCGAGCTCGACCTGCTCGCCACAGGCACTCTGCCTGACGAAACGGAAGAGGCGCCCGGCCTTGACCAGCAGCCCTTCCCGGCCGCCGCATCGGAATTCAAGATGGTGCATGTCGCCAACGGCCGCGCCATGATCCAGGACGACACCGGACTATGGATCGTCCAGCGTGGATCGATCCTGCCCGATTCCAGCCGCGTCTCCTCGATCGAGCAGCGCGCCGGCAAGTGGGTGATCGTCACGAGCACCGACAAGGTGATCGCGCTCTCCAGGTAACGGCGATCGCCAGGGGCTGGGAGCCGCCCCCGCGCAAGGTCCGCGCAAGACTGGCCGCCTAGTCTTATGCGTACCCGTCCGGAGATTCCCATGGAACCCGTCAACCTTTTTGATCTCGCTACCCGGCAGTCGCAGTGGCTGGCCGTGCGGCAGTCCACGATCGCGTCCAACATCGCCAATGCCAATACGCCGGGCTACACGGCAAATGATGTCGAGCCGTTTGAGAAGGTGCTCGACCGCACCGCCGTCACGCTGCAGGCCACGCAGACTGGCCATCTCGGCGCCGAAACCACCAATGCCGGCTTCAACGTCAAGCCGGAGGAGGCCGGCGGCGTGATCATGCCGTCGAAGAACACGGTGGTGCTCGAAGACGAGTTGATGAAGGCCGGTGAAGTGAGCCGCTCCTTCCAGCTCAACACGGCGATCGTCAAGGCCTTCCACTCGATGATGACGATGGTGGTGAAGAGCTGACCATGGACGCATTGACCGCAGCCCTCAAAGTCGCCGCTTCCGGCCTTGGCGCCCAATCCGAGCGCCTGCGCGTGGTGTCGGAGAACCTCGCCAACGCGCAGTCGACCGGCAGCGCGCCTGGCGCCGATCCGTACCGCCGCAAGACCATCACATTCCAGTCCGAGCTCGACCGCGCGACGGGCGGCTCGCTGGTCGAGGTAAGCTCGATCGCCCGCGATCCATCCGTCTTCCCGATCGAATTCCAGCCCGGCAACGAAGCAGCCGACGAAAAAGGGTACGTAAAGATGCCCAACGTCAACGTGCTGGTCGAAATGGCCGACATGAGCGAGGCCAATCGCTCCTATGAAGCCAACCTGCAGGTCATCAAGCAGGCACGAGATCTGATTTCCATGACCATCGACCTGATGAGGAACCAGCAATGATCGGCGGTATAGGCGCACTACAGTTCAAACCGGCAATCGATGGCGCCGACGCAGCGGCGCCCGGCCTGCTTCAGGGTGGTGTCGGAACAGGGGCCAGCCAAGGCATCGGCGGCACTTTCGCGGACGCGCTCGGCCAGGCCGCGACGAAGACGGTCAACACGCTGCAGAACGCCGAGCAGATGTCGATCCAGGCGCTGAAGGGCGACGCCGATACCCGCCAGGTCGTCGATGCTGTGCTGAGCGCCCAACAGGCCCTGCAGACGACCATCGCCATTCGCGACAAGGTCGTCTCGGCCTACCTCGAAATCAGCCGCATGAGCATCTAAGGCCGCGTCATGAAAGCACTCGCCATCGCCGCGACCGGCATGAACGCCCAGCAGACCAATCTGGAAGTCATCGCCAACAACATCGCCAACATCAACACCACCGGCTACAAACGCGCCCGCGCGGAGTTCTCGGACCTACTCTATCAGGTCGACCGCACACAGGGTGTGCCCAATCGTTCCAACAGCTCGCTGGTGCCGGAGGGCGTGTCGATCGGCCTCGGCGTCAAGACGACAGCGGTCCGCAACGTCCACACGCAGGGCGAGCTGACCAGCACCGGCAACAGTTTCGACATGGCGCTGACCGGCCGGGGCTGGTTCCAGATCGAGGGGTCCGACGGCGGCACCCTCTACACCCGCGCCGGTGCCTTCAACACCAATGCGACCGGCCAGCTGGTCACCGCCGACGGCGCCAATGTCATTCCGGCGATCACCGTGCCAACCAACGCGGTCGAAGTCATCGTCAACAAAACCGGCCAGGTCTTCGCACGCATCGACGGCCAGACCAACCTGCAGCAACTCGGCCAACTCCAGATCGCCAACTTCGCCAACGAAGCCGGCCTCGCGCCGCTCGGCGACAATCTGTTCCAGGAAACGGCGGCCTCAGGCCCCGCCAATGTCGGCGTACCGGGAGATCCGGGCTTCGCGACGATCCAGCAGGGTTATCTGGAGTCCTCCAACGTCGACCCGGTCAAGGAAATCACTGAGCTGATATCGGCGCAGCGCGCCTACGAAATGAACTCCAAGGTCATCCAGGCCGCCGACGACATGGCCTCGGTGGTTTCGAAGAACATCAGGTAACGGACGATGGCCATGCCGATCTCCCGCTCCGCGTTCCGCCTTGCCGCGCTGGCCCTTGGGCTGGTCGCTTTCGGCATGCCGGCCTTGGCGCAGGAATCGGCCAGTCAGACCGAGAACCAGTCGGCCAACCAGATCGCCGCCGCCAGCCAGGCGGTCGGCGATGCAGTGCTGATCCCCAACCGGGTGATCTATCCCGGCGAGACGGTCGAGGCTGCGGCCTTGAAGCAGGTGACGCTCATTCCGGGCAAGCACAAGCCGGACGGCATGGCGACGCGCATCGAAGAGCTCCAGGGCAAGGTCGCCAAGCGCACGCTTCTGCCCGGCCGCTACATCCCGGCAGCCGCCATCCGCGATGCCTGGCTGGTCGAACAGGGTGCTTCGGTGCAGGTCTATTTCACCGCCGGCGCACTCACCATCTCGGCCAGCGGCGTCACCTTGCAGCCGGGCGCCGCGGGCGATCTCATCAAGATCCGCAACATCGACAGCGGCAAGATCATTTCCGGGACGGTGATGGCGGACGGCACCATCAGGGTCGGCGCATCGTGATGCGCGCTTTCGCATTTCTGCTGAGCGCCGCCATCGGCCTTCAGCCAGCGCTTGCCGATGGGCTGACGCCCAAGGCCAAGCGCGAGCTTGCCCTCAAGAATGGCGGCGCCTACGACGATCCGGAATACGATCCAGCCACGACCACGCGCATGTTCCGCGTCTCTAACGGTCCGAGCACGCTGCCGCCCGGCCAGGTCGCCGCGCGCATCAAGGACATCGCGCAGTTGCAGAGCGCGAGGGACAACCAGCTCGTCGGCTATGGCCTGGTGATCGGCCTGGCGGGAACCGGCGACAGCCTGCGCAACTCGCCGTTCACCGAGCAATCGATCCGCGCCATGCTGGAAAACCTCGGCATTGCCACCGAGGGCGGCAGCGCGCGCGCCAAGAACGTCGCCGCCGTCATCGTCACCGCCAACATGCCGCCCTTCGTCCAGTCGGGTGCCCGCATCGATATCGACGTCTCCTCCATGGGCGACGCCACCTCGCTGGCCGGCGGCACGCTGATCATGACGCCGCTCAAGGCGGCCGACGGCGAGATCTACGCCGTCGGACAGGGCTCGGTGATCGTCGGCGGCTTCACCGCGCAAGGGCAGGCCCAGCAGTTGACGCAAGGTGTGCCGACCGCCGGCCGCGTGCCGAACGGCGCCATCACCGAACGGGCCGTGCCGGCCGAGTTCGACGACCAGGGCGTGCTGACGCTGCAGCTGCGCAATCCCGATTTCTCCACCGCGATCCGCATTGCCGACGCGATCAACGATTATACGTCGCAGCGCTTCGGCGGGCGCGTCGCCGCCGAGCGCGATGCCCGCACGGTGCAGATCAGGCGGCCGAAGAACGTCTCCGCGGCGCGCTTCTATGCCGAGATCGAGAACCTGGTCGTGGAATCGGATGCGCCGGCCCGCGTCGTCATCGACGAGCGCACCGGCACCATCGTCATCGGCAACAATGTCAGGATCTCGCGCGTGGCGATCAGCCACGGCACGCTCACCGTGCGCATCACCGAAGCGCCGAGGGTGGTGCAGCCGGAACCCTTCTCCAAGGGCCAGACCGCTGTCGAACCCTTCACCGCCATCGAGGCGACCCGGCCGGACGCGCGCGTCGCGGTGCTCGACGGCCCCGATCTCGAAACGCTTGTCTCCGGCCTCAACCGCTTGGGTGTGAAGCCGGACGGCATCATCGCCATCCTGCAAGGCATCAAGTCGGCCGGCGCCCTCCAGGCCGACCTGGTTCTCCAATAGGCACGCCGATGACTAGGCTCCTCTCCTCAACACCGCGCCGTCGCCTGAGCCTTTGCGCTGCCGGGGCACTCGTTGCTCTGCTCGGTCTCGCCGATGCCCGCGCGGAAGAGGTGCGCCAGGTGCTGCCCGGCGGACAGCCGCCGGTTCAGCCGGCGCAGCTCACGCGCGAGACAACACAGGCCCAGGCCGCCGCGCTGGCTGGCGAGAAGACGCCGGACGAAAGCGAAATCCAGCGCTTCTGCTCCAACATCGCCGATGCCGCCCGCGACCGGCGCTACGCCTTGCAGGCGCAGGAGCTGAAGCAGCTGCAGGCCGGCATCGATGAGCGCATGAAAGCCTTGGAGGCGAAGCGGGCCGAATACGAAGAATGGCTGAAGCGGCGCGAGGTGTTCCTGGCGCGCGCCGAGGACAGCGTCGTCAAGATCTATGCCGGCATGAAGCCCGACGCCGCGGCCGAGCGCCTGGCAATGGTCAATGCCGAGTTGGCCGCGGCCATCCTCATGAAGCTCGATTCGCGCAAGGCCGGCGTCATTCTCAACGAAATGGACCAGAAGGCGGCGGCGACGCTCACCGGCATCATGGCCAGCGCGGCGCGAAGGGTTGATCCGTCATGAAATTGAAGTTCGCTACCCTGATCGCGGTCGCCGTGCTCTCCGGCTGCGGCAGCGATCTCAAGGAAGTCGGCAGGGAGCCTTCTCTGTCGCCCGTCGGGTCCGGTCTCGGCAACAGCGGTCCAGGCCCCTACAACTATCCGGAACCACCGGCGAGACCGGTGAAGAAATTTTCGCTGTGGGACGACCGCCAGAGCAGGCTGTTCACCGATCCGCGAGCGCTGCGCGTTGGCGATATCCTCACCGTCAACATCAAGCTCAACGACAAGGCCAATTTCAAGAACCAGAACGACCGGAGCCGCACCGCCGCGCGCAAGCTCGGCTACGACGTTACCCTCGGGTGGGACAACAGAAGCACCGCGGGCAAGGGCTCGGGCAGCCTCGACTCCACGACCCAGACGAACGCCGACGGCGAGATCAAGCGGTCTGAAAACCTCGAACTCAATGTCGCCGCCGTCGTTACCGACGTGCTGCCTAACGGCAACCTGATGATCAGGGGTTCGCAGGAAGTGCGCGTCAACTACGAGATCCGGGTCCTCACCATTGCCGGCATGGTGCGTCCGTCCGACATCGGCGGCGAGAATACGATCCCTTACGAGCGCATTGCCGAGGCGCGCATCTCCTATGGCGGCCGCGGCCGCATCAGCGAGGTCCAGCAGCCGGCTTACGGCCAGCAGGTCCTCGACCAGGTCCTTCCTTTCTAGGTCGGGGAGCGCTGCCGTGGCCAATGTCGAACAGGCACAGCCCAAGAAGGGACCGTCGCTGGTGATCCAGCTCGCCATGCTCGTGGTCATGACGGGCGCGGCGGTCGGCATGGGCTGGGTCTCTGGCGGCTACCTCAAACAAGGTGAAAAGCCGGCGCCCGTGCCGGCCGCGCCCGAGAATGCAGGCACCACGGAGAAGCCCGCCGAAGGGAAACCGGCTGCCGGACCGACCGTGGTCCAGCTGGCGCCGATAACCACCAATCTTGCCTCGCCGAGCGAGATCTGGATCAGGCTCGAGGCCTCTGTGCTCTACGACGCGCCGCAGCCGCCGGAGATGACCGAGCAGATCCACCAGGACCTGCTCGCTTTCGTGCGCACGCTGAAGATGCATCAGATCGAAGGCGCCAGCGGCTACCAGCATCTCAAGGCCGATCTCGACGAACGCGCGGCGCTGCGCAGCGGCGGCCATGTCAAACAGGTTCTGATCCGGACGATGCTGCTCGAATGAAAAAGTTCCTCATTGCCACGGCGCTCATCGTCGTCACCACCTCCGTCGCCGCGGCCCAGCAGCTCGATCTCGGCGGCATCGGCAAGGCCGATGGCACGACAGTCGGCTACCTCATCCAGATGTTCGGCCTGCTCACCGTGCTGTCAGTGGCGCCGGGCCTGCTGATCATGGTGACGAGCTTCACCCGCTTCGTCATCGCCTTCTCGATCCTGCGCGCCGGTATCGGCTTGCAGTCGACGCCCGCCAACCTGATCCTCATCTCGCTTTCGCTGTTCATGACTTTCTACGTCATGGCGCCGACCTTCGACCAAGCCTGGAACACGGGCGTCAAGCCGCTGATGGACAATCAGATCACGCAGGCCCAGGCGTTCGAGAAGATCACCGATCCATTCCGCACCTTCATGCTGCACAATGTGCGCGACAAGGATTTCGACCTCTTTGCCGACCTTGCGCGTGAGCGCGGACAGACTGTCTCGCGCGAGACGGTGGACCTGCGCGTGCTGGTTCCCGCCTTCATGATCTCGGAGATCAGACGCGGCTTCGAGATCGGCTTCCTGATCGTGCTGCCGTTCCTCGTCATCGATCTCATCGTCGCCACCGTCACCATGGCCATGGGCATGATGATGCTGCCGCCGACCGTCGTGTCGCTGCCGTTCAAGATCCTGTTCTTCGTGCTGATCGACGGCTGGAACCTGCTGGTCGGCAGCCTGGTGCGCTCCTTCACCTGACGAGCCACCGTCCGCCCGGCCACCCGTTCGAGCTTTACGCAAAATAGTTCCGGTTAACCCTCGGATTTAGCTCTTTGGTAGGGACTTGCCCGCATATTGCTCGCAGATGGCGGGTGATCGGGTCTCAGCGATCATTGGCATGATGCCGCTCCGTCATACCGGAAAAGCCGGTATGTCAAAAAAATCCTGTAAAAACCAAGGTACGAGTAGCCATGTCCAGTATCCTGACCAACAGCGCCGCGCTGACGGCGCTGCAGAGCCTGAACAACACCCAGAACCAGCTCCAGATCACCCAGTCCCGCATTTCCACGGGCTACCGCGTCGCCACCGCTTCGGACAACGCCGCTTACTGGTCGATCGCCACCTCGATGAAGTCCGACAACAAGGCTCTCTCGGCCGTCCAGGACTCGCTCGGCCTCGGCGCCGGCAAGGTCGACACCGCCTACACCGCCATCAACGACGTCAAGGACCAGGTCGACCTGATCAAGACCAAGCTCGTCACCGCCCGCGGCGCCAGCCAGGAAGACCAGCAGAAGATCGCGACCGAAATCCAGGCCATCCAGGACCAGATCAAGTCGTCGGTCACCAACGCCAACTTCGCCGGCTCGAACCTGCTGCAGAACGACGGCACGACCGACCTGAACGTCGTCGCTTCGTACAACCGCACCGGCTCGACCGTGAAGATCGACACCATCACCGTCAAGGCGACCGACACCCAGGTGCTCGACACGGCCGGCACGGGCGGCATCGTCGGCGGTCTGCTCGCAGCGACCTTCTTCGATCCGAGCAGCGCTGCCGTGACCGATACCGCCATCGACACCGCGCTCGGCACCGTTGAAACGGCGCTCAGCAAGCTCTCGACCGGCGCTGCCTCGCTCGGCGCCGCCCAGTCGCGCATCGACACCCAGAAGAGCTTCCTGTCGAACCTCTCCGACTCGATCGACAAGGGCGTCGGCTCCCTGGTGGACGCCGACATGAACAAGGAATCGACCCGCCTGCAGGCCCTCCAGGTCCAGCAGCAGCTCGGCATCCAGGCGCTCTCGATCGCCAACGGCAGCACGCAGCAGATCCTGTCGCTCTTCCGCGGCGGCTGATCTCCCCCTCCCTCAGTCAGGGTATCCGAACCGGGCCGCGCC
>JBFLWR010000277.1:0-3541 GCA_040755925.1 Pseudomonadota bacterium | reverse complement strand
CATTGGCCGAAATGAACCGTCGTCGGTCCGGCCGGGATTTTCTTGTCCATGCGCGAGGTGACAGCCACCAACTGGCCGAGCGTGGTGACGTAGGTGGCGGCGATCGAGGCGAAGATCGCGGTCTTGGCGTCGGGCGCATAGTTCATGGCGAGCATCAGCGCCATGAAGGCCAGGATCAGCACCGGCCGCACCAGATAGGTGGGCGAGAGCGCCAGCAGCGCCCAGGAATTCGCGCGCGCCAGCCCCTGCTGCAGGTCGCCGAGCGCGATCATCGGCAGGCAGATGACGCCAAGGATGAAAGGGATGACGTAATAGTTCTCGATCCAGTCCGAGGCCAGCCAGACGCCAAGCGCGCCGAGACCCGCGATAACCGTCGAGGCGACGAGCACGAAGAGGCGGCTCGTCAGCACGATGCCGCGCAACTCGGCCAGCATGCCGCGCTCGCGATATTCGGGGATGAAGCGGATGACGGAGGTGTGGAAGCCGAGACAGGCGAGGTTGCCGACGATGACCATCGTCACCCAGACCAGCACGGAGATACCGTATTCGAACGAGCCCATCCAGCGCGCCATCAGCACCTGGCTGATGAAGGCAATGACGGCGCTGACGATACGGATGGAAAAGGCGATCAGCGACATGCGGCCGGCTTCGCCGCGCTCGTCGGCCGTGAAAAGCGCGGCGTCGATGCGGCCAAGCAGCGGCCGCATGCGCAGCGCCAATCGCTGCGGCAGGAACCGCCCGGCTGTCGTCGCCGCGGAAAAGCGCACTCGAAACTCCCCGTTTTTCCGCCTCTTTCCAGCGTTCCGGTCTATCCGAAACACCTTAAGAAAGGGTGGGTGGGGTGCTTCCTTTTCCCCGCCGCAACACGGGGAGAAGGAGAGGCGCTTTTTACATTCCCTTCATGGCGTCGCAGGACACGTTCGGGTTCATGTCGGCAAAGGTGCCGGTGGGGTTGTGTTTCCAGGCCCAGACGTGCAGTTCGTAGAAGGGCCCGAGGCCGTAGCGGTTGGGAGCGCTGTCGAAGTTGAAGAGATGTCCTTCTAGCGAGGCCGGGCCTTTCGAGGTGATGTATTCGACGGCAACCAGCTTCAGCGTGCCGTCGGCTATCGGCTCGTACATGACCGCCTGCGGCTTGGCGATGTCGATGGTGTCGTTCTTCAGATAGCCGGCGTTGACGTAGTGTATGCCCATGGCGCCGCCGGTGATGCCGCTGGCACAGGGGATCGGCGCGTAGCCTTCGGCTTTCGCCACCGCGACATCCTCGAAGCGGCTGTCGACGGCCCGCACCTTTTCGGCGAGCGGATTGCTTTCCTCGGCCGACACCGCGCCCGACGTCATGATGAGAAGCGCCGAAGCGCCGGTGAGATATCTGGCCAGGTTGTGAGTGCTCATTTCTCTCTCCAAATCGTTAGGACGCGCGAGCAGGGCCGGCTGTTGAAAAGCAAGCTCCTGGAACGCCTCGACGCCGTCGCTCAAGAGGTGAAACCGCGCGACCCGCCGATCGATGGGTCAGAGCTGAAGTCACCAATATTCCCAGTAATTGCGGGGCATTTCCCGATCATGCAGGCCGATGTCGCGCCTCAGATAATCGTCCTGCGGTGGCAAAAGGCGGCGCCGGTTATACATCGGCGCAAACAGTGCCGACATGATCCGCCGCATAAGGGCGCGCCGTGGCAAAAGAGTACTCGCCGGGGCGGGTACTCTTTTGCCGTCCGGCACGACATCAGGTCCGCCATCGGCTGCGACGATCCGGGGTGCCTCGCGCTGCCGCCCGCCGACCGGATCAGCGGTAAAAGTAAGGGTCGAGAACCCTCACCTCCGTGATCTTGTCTACGGGAAGCGAATTTTTTTGCGCGGTGCTGCGGATCGCCTCCGGAGAGGGAGCATCGTAGATGCAAAAGGTCTGCTTCTTGTCGGGTGTCACGAAAGACTGCACCCAGGTGACGCCTTTCTCGGCGTTGCGCATGATGACGCCGCCGAGCGCGTCGGCGCCGGCATCGTTCATCGGCACGTTGAGTCCGTCAGGGAATGAGCGTTCAACCAGATAGCGCGGCATGATCGTTTTTCCTTTTCGCGATTGAATGGCGCTCGAGCAGAGCGCGGCTCAAAGGGATCACGCTGGAAAGCGCCGCGCATCGGAACCTTTCCCCATATTTGACGGGACGATTCCCCATGTTGGCGGCGTTTTCGCTCCCAGGGGCGGAGCTCAGGTGTGTGGAAGGTCACATCCAGGTGATCGTGCCGCAACTATCGTGGCGGCAACCCGCCATGGTAGAAATCCCGCGCTTCGCGAGAAGGTGACGATGCTTCTGGAACGGCAGGCGCAGTTGCGGCAACTGGAGGCTTTGCTGGCGGATGCGGTGCGCGGCCTTGGCCGCGTCGGTGCGGTGCTGGGGGAGGCCGGCGCCGGCAAGACGGCATTGGCGGAGGCCTTTGCCGAGCGCGTCGAGCAGGAGGCGAGGCTGCTGCGCAGCGCCTGCGAGGATCTGTCGATCCCCGATCCGCTGGGGGCGCTCTACGATCTCGCGCGCGAGGCGCAGTGGGAATTGCCCCGCGCCATCGATGCCCGTCAGGGACAGCGACTGCCGCTGTTTTCCGACGCGCTCGACGTTTTCGAGGCGAAAGGCCCAAGCCTTCTGATCATCGAGGATCTGCACTGGGCGGACGACGCGACGCTCGATTTCGTCCGTTTCCTCGGCCGGCGTATCGCAACCACCCATATCCTGCTTCTGGTCACGGCACGCACCGACCGCAGCGAAGGCCAGATGCGTGTGCGCCGGGCGCTCGGCGAGATCCCGGCCGGCAATTTGCAGCGTATCGAGGTGCCGCTGCTCAGCGAGAAGGCGGTGCTTTCGCTCGCCGAATCGGCTGATCGCGACGGCGGCGCCATCTACCGGGCCACGGCCGGCAATGCATTCTTCGTAACGGAGCTGCTCGCCGCAGAAAGCGACACCGCCTTGCCGGCCAGCGTGCGCGACGCGGTTCTGGCAAGGGCTGAAAGGCTGTCGACCGGGGCGCGTTCGATGCTCGACGCCGTCTCGGTGTTTCCCCGCCGTGCCGATGCCTGGGCGCTTTCCGGCCTTTGCGGGGTCGCCAGCGCGGGCCAGTTGGCCGAATGCGTCTCGCACGGCCTGCTGGAGGATCTCGGCGACGGCTATGCCTTCCGGCACGAGATCGCCCGCCGGGCTATCGAGATGACGTTGACGCCGAGCCTGCAGCGCGAGTTCAACCGGCGTGCCTTGACCGCCCTGCAGGAAAATCCCGGCGTCGCCACGGCGAGGCTGGTGCATCACGCGGTGGAGGGGCAGGATCTGGAGGCCGTGCGGGAGCTTGCACCGAACGCGGCGCGCGAGGCTTCGCGGGTCGGCGCGCATCGCGATGCGGCCGGCTACTACGAGGTTGCCCTGCGGTATTCAGACGAGCTGCCGATGGAAAACCGGGCGGCGCTGTATGAGGGCCATGCCTTCGAGTGCCACCTCATCGGCCGTATCGACGCGGCAATAGAGGCGCAGAGCCAGGCGCGACTTTTGCGGCAAGCGCT
>JBFLWR010000276.1:0-23911 GCA_040755925.1 Pseudomonadota bacterium | reverse complement strand
GCGGCAGCCTGGACATTCTGGTCAACGCCGCCGGTGTCTGGCTCGAGGGGCCGGCCGACGAGGTGCGGGAGGAGCAGTGGGACCTGGTGCTGGACGTCAACCTCAAGGGAGCGTTCTTCCTGATCTCGGCCGCCATTCCCCATCTCTCCGAGACTCACGGCGTCATCATCAACATCGCGTCCGACGCGGGCATCGTCGGCAACAACGGCGCGGCCGTCTATTGCGCGTCGAAGGGCGGGCTCGTGCTGCTCACCAAGGCGCTTGCGCTGGAGCTTGCGCCGCGTGGTATCAGGGTCAACGCCGTCTGTCCCGGCGACACGGCGACGCCGATGGTCGAATATCAGGCGAAGACCTTTGGCGGCGACGACCCGGACGGCTACAAGCGCCGGCTGCTGGGGCATTACCCGCAAGGGGAACGGGCAAGGTTCATCCAGGCGGAGGAGATCGCCTCCTTCATCCAATATCTGTGCCAGCCCGCAGCCGCGCCCATCACCGGGGCCGCGCTTTCGATCGATTTCGGCGTCAGCGCCGGGTACTGAGTTGCGGCGTCCTGAAGAGGTGATGAACGTGTTTGTAAAATCCCGCAAAGTGCTGGTGACCGGCGCGGGCGCCGCGGACGGCATCGGTGTCGCGGCGGCTCGCGCCTTTGCAGGAGCCGGGCTCTCGGTCGCGATAACCGCTTCCTCGCAGCGCGTCGAACAGCGCGCCGAAGAATTGCGGGCCGAGGGGCTCGATGTCCGCGCCGTCGTCGCCGACCTGACGCGCTCGGCCGATGTTGAGCGGCTTTGCTCGGAGGTCGGCGACGTCGACGTCCTCGTCAACAACGCCGGCATGGGAACGGTCGCCCAGCCCGCGCTGCAGCGGCGCTTTCTCGACCTCAGCGAAAGCGATTGGGACCGTGGCATCGATGTCAGCCTGAAGACCACGTTTCTGGCCACGCGCGGATTTTTGGCGGGCATGGTCGAACGAGGCCACGGACGCGTCGTCAACATGGCCTCGGTGACCGGGCCTTACGTCTCCAACGAGGGGGAGGCCGCCTATTCCGCGGCCAAGGCCGCCATGGTCGGGCTCACGCACGCGCTTGCCCTCGAGGTCGGGCGCAACGGCGTCACAGTCAACGCCATTGCGCCTGGCTGGATCGCGACGGGCGCCTCCACGCCAGAGGAACTCGTCGCCGCCCGAAACACGCCACTTGGGCGTGCCGGCAGCCCCGACGAGGTCGCCGCGGCCGTGCTGTTCCTGGCATCCGACGGCGCGAGCTATGTCAACGGCGCCGTGCTCGTAGTGGACGGCGGCAACATCCTGCAGGAGCGCAAGGGTTGACCGGGTTGGGAATGAACCTTGAGGCTGTGTTTCCCGGCAAAAGAACCACATCCCTCTGGCCCGGCAAATTCTTCCGGGTCGGCCTAGCGGTCCGGCGCCAAGCTTCGTATCCAATTCCCAGTCGCATCGGGTCAACAGGATTGCGTCCTTGACGATTTTCCCTTTTACGGAAGCCACTCCGATCCAGTTCCAGCAGCCGCTGCCGAAGACCTCGGACGTTGTCATCATCGGCGGCGGGGTCATCGGCGTGGCAACGGCGCTGTTCCTGGCGCGGCGAAACATTTCAGTGACGCTGCTGGAGAAGGGCCGGGTCGCCGCCGAGCAGTCGTCGCGCAACTGGGGCTGGATCCGGCAGCAGGGCCGCGATGCCGCCGAACTGCCGATCGTGATCGAGGCGCTCCGGCATTGGCGGCAACTGGCCGAGGAGTGCGGCGAGGACATAGGGCTGAAGCAGACCGGCGTGACCTATCTGGCACGCACCGACAAGGAAATGGCCAAATTCGCCAGGTTCCTCAAGATCGCCGAGGCCCATGGGGTCGATACGCGGCTCCTCGATCCCGATGAAGTCGCGAAGCTGATCCCTGGCATGTCACACAGGTTCAAGGGCGGCATGACGACGCCTTCCGACATGCGGGCCGAGCCCTGGGTTGCCGTGCCTGCCCTTGCGCGGCTGGCCGTGCGGCAGGGCGTCACCATCATCGAGAATTGCGCCGCGCGCATGCTCGATCTCTCCGCAGGACGGATCAGCGGCGTGTGGACCGAAAAGGGCTATATTGCCGCTTCGAACGTGCTCGTAGCAAGCGGCGCCTGGAGCTCGCTGTTCCTGCGCGCCCACGACATCTCGATTCCGCAGCTCAGCGTCAGGTCAACCGTCGCTGCGACGGAGCCGATGGCTGAGGTAGCCGCAGGCGCCGCCGCGGATGAGCATATCGCATTCCGGCGGCGCCAGGACGGCGGCTACACGCTCGCCGCAGGGGGGAGCCATCACCTCTTTGTCGGGCCGGACGCCTTCCGGCACGTGCTGAAGTATCTGCCCGCCCTGATGGCCAGTCCTTTGGGCACGCGCTATCTCCCGGCCGCGCCGCGCGGTTATCCGGACAGCTGGTCGACGCCGCGCAAATGGGACGCCGATCGGGAAAGCCCGTTCGAGCGGATGCGTATCCTCAATCCGGTTCCCGAAGCGGCGGCGCTGCGCGCCATCGACCGTGAGTTCAGGAAGCTTTTCCCCCAGTTCAAGCAGGTTCCGTTCAAGGCTACGTGGGCCGGCATGATCGATGCGATGCCGGATGTCGTGCCGGTCGTCGATCGCGCGCCGAGGATTGCGGGACTCTTCATCGCGACCGGGATGAGCGGTCATGGCTTCGGCATAGGGCCGGGCATGGGCCGCATCCTGTCGGATATGATCCAGGGCAACGATACCGGACACGACTTGAGCAGGTTCCGGCAGTCGCGTTTCAGTGACGGCAGCACGCTCCAGCTGGGTCCGGCGCTTTAGTCTCGCGATCTTGCCTTGCGACCTGACATGGCGACCGTATCGGCTTGTCTCAGGGAGCCGGTACGATGCGCACGCACATCGGCGTTCCGATGTCGATGGCGTGGCCCGTGTCGGTCAGCCTGCCGCTCTTCTCGTCCCGCGCGAAGATCGAGATGCGGTCGGCATTCTGGTTGGCTGAAAACAGGTGCCCGCCGGATGGAGTGAGCGCAAGGTTGCGCGGCGTGGCGCCGCCGCAGGGCGTAAAGTCGACCAGATCGAGTGTTCCCGATTGCTGATCGACCGAGAAGATGGCGACGCTGTCATGGCCGCGATTGGAACCGTAGACGAATCGGCCGTCGGGCGAGATCTGGATGTCGGCGCAGTGGTTTGTCGCGCGGGCATGCGCGGGCACCGCCGGCTTGGCATCGATCAATTCGAGCCGGCCCGAGGCCTGCTCCAGCGCCAGTGACACGACGGTCGAGTCCAGCTCGTTCATGACGAACACGAACCTGCCGTTCGGATGCAGCGCGACGTGGCGGGGGCCGGCGCCGGGCGCGAGAGCGGATTCGGCGAGCTTGTGCAAGTTTCCGTCCGGGTCGATCCGGTAGGAGACCAGGCGGTCTATGCCGAGATCGGCGACGATGGCGATGCCGCCTTGGACAGTCTCGGTGACGCTGTGGGCGTGCGACCGCTCCTGGCGTTCGGCATTGGGGCCCGTTCCGGAGTGCGCGACGCTCGCCAGCGGCGCGGTCAGGCCACCATCGGCCCCGATACCGAACACCGAAACCGCCTTGTCTGGGCCGCCGGCACCCATCCCGTAATTGGCAACCAGAAGCTTGGTGCCGTCGCGCGTGATGGTGTTGTGGGCGGTGATGCTGCCCAGAGCGGGCTGCTTGTTGACATAGGTCAGCGAGTTGGAGGCGCGATCGAAGCGGTAGGCCGAAACCGTACCCTCGCGCCAGGCGAAGACTTCGGAGTTGGCGTAGATGCGCGATCCATCCGCCGTCACCGACAGGAAGGTCGGATTGTCGACCTCGTTGGTTTCGGCAAGCTTCCGCACAGCGAGCGTCGCCTCGTCGAAAGCATAAACGCCGAGGCCGACGCCGCGCGCGCCCTGAAAATAAGGTGCCTCCCGGTTGAGGCTGCCGACGAAGACAAGACAGGCGCTCTGCATTTCCAATTCCTCCCGTGGCCGGCTGCCCTCTCCGGTGCTGACCATCGAAAATTTCGCTGATAGTCGCTTGCAAGGCAATCCCATATGTGAAAATATTATTTACAAAAGAAAATTGACGGGAGGATAGCGATCATGCATCTCGCCATCCGGCATCGTGTCCGGAACCGCCTTGCAGGCCACGCAGCAAGCTCCTGGAGAGGGGCATGAGCGACTTCTCGCCAACCGTTGGCGTCGCCTCGACGCATCCGGCCGACATGCCCGAAGCGCATGCCGAAATACCCGTCTGGAATTCGGAAAACTGGCTCTACGAGGACTGGCAGGTCGGCCACAAAATCCGCTCGCTCCGCCGCACCATCGCGGAAGGCGAAAGCCATATGTTCAATGCCCTGGTGCTGGATATCCACCCTTACGTGCAGGATCAGATGTTCGCCGAGAAGGAGGGCATCTTCGGCAGGCGTCTGGTGGCCGGGGCCTTCGTGTTCTCGGCCGGCCTCGGCCTTGTCGCCACCAACTGCATCAACGCCTTTTCCTACGGCTACGACAAGCTGCGCTTCATCAAGCCGGTCTTCATCGGCGACACCATCTATTCGATCCGCACCAACCTCGACAAAAAGCCGCGCTACAAGGACATGGGCCTGATCCGCGCCAGCTATGAAGTCTTCAAGGGTGAAGGAGAACTGGTGCTCTACTGCGAGCACCTGCAGACGGTGAAATACAAGAACCCGGCCGATTTCGCCGGCAAGACTGAGAAGTGAACCGTGGCCGCTGATACCGAACTTCCGCTGACCGGGCTCGTCGTCGTCGACATGAGCCAGTTCCTGTCGGGACCTTACTGCTCGCTTCGCCTGCTCGACCTCGGCGCGCGCGTCATCAAGATCGAGCGGCCCGACGGCGGCGATCTCTCACGCCGGCTTTATCTCAGCGACACCGAGATCGGCGGCGACTCCACTATTTTCCACGCCATCAACCGCGGCAAGGAGAGCCTGGCCATCGACCTCAAGAACCAGGCCGACCTCGCCGCGTTGCGCGCGCTGATCGCCAAGGCCGACGTGCTTGTCCAGAACTTCAGGCCGGGCGTCATCGAACGGCTCGGGCTCGACTATGAACATGTGAAGACGATCAATCCCAGGCTCGTCTATGCCTCGATCAGCGGCTATGGCGAGGAAGGTCCCTGGGTGAAGCGCCCGGGACAGGATCTGCTCGCGCAGTCGCGCTCCGGCGTGATGTGGCTGAACGGCGACGAGGATCAGGGTCCTGTCCCGTTCGGTCTGGCGATTGCCGACATGCTGGCGGGCGCGGCTAGCGCGCAAGGCATCCTCGCCAAGTTGGTGCGGCGCGGAGTCACCGGGCAGGGCGGTCATGTAGAGACAAGCCTCTTGGAAGCGCTGATCGATTTCCAGTTCGAGGTGCTGACCACCCATCTCAACGACGGCCGCCGCTTGCCCAAGCGTTCTTCCTTCCGCAGCGCTCACGCCTATCTGTCGGCGCCCTACGGTGTCTATCCGGCCAAGGACGGCTATCTGGCCATCGCCATGACGCCGATCCCGAAGCTCGCCGACCTGCTCGAGTTGCCGGAACTGGATCCATTCCGCGACAAGCCGGCGACGTGGTTCACCGCCCGCGACGAGATCAAGGCGATCATCGCCACGCGTATCGCGCAAAAAACCATAGACGAATGGTTGGCTGTCCTCGAACCCGCCGACGTCTGGTGCGCCAAGGTGCTGACCTGGCCGGAACTGATGGAAAGCGACGGCTTCAAGACGCTCGACATGCTGCAGACCGTGACGCGCGAGGACAATGTCTCGATCCTCACCACGCGCACGCCGTTGCGCGTCGACGGCGCGCGCGCCAAGGTTGATCGAGCCGCGCCGCGCATCGGCGAGCACAGCGAAAAGATCCGTGCGGAGTTCGGCCTGTGAGCGGGGTTCGGCTGAAGGGCATGACCTGGAGCCATCCGCGCGGCTACGACCCGATGGTGGCCTGCTCGGCGCTTTGGAAAGAAAAGACCGGCGTTTCGATCGAGTGGGAAAAGCGGTCGCTGCAGGACTTCGAATCCTTCCCCGTCGACGAGCTCGCGCGCGCGTATGACCTGATTGTCATCGACCATCCGCATGTTGGCCAGATCACCGGCGAGAAGTGCCTGGCGCCGCTAGATGTGCCGGGACGCGACGCGGAACGCGACGCGTTGGCGAAGGGAAGCGTCGGCCGGTCCTATCCGAGCTACAACTGGCAGGGGCGGCAGTGGGCGTTCCCGATCGATGCGGCAACGCAGGTGCAGGCCTGGCGGCCCGATCTGATCGAGGCCGCGCCGACGATCTGGACCGAAGTGCTGGAACTCGCCCAGCAGGGTCGCGTGCTGTTGCCGCTCAGGCCGCCGCATTCGCTGATGTGTTTCTATACCTTAGCGGCCGATCTTGGCCGGCCATGCGCGGTCGATGGGGTGGGGGACCTGGTCGATGGCGAGACGGGTGAAACCGCCTTCGAAATGCTGTGCGAGATCGCGGCGCTGGTCGATCCGGCCTGCCTCGGGATGGATCCCATCGCCGTATTTGAAAAAATGGCCGAAAGCGTCTCGCGGATCGCCTGCGCGCCACTGATCTATGGCTATGTTCCCTATGCCGTGGCGGGTTTCCGGCCGCGCCGTGTTGCCTTTGCCGACATGCCGGTCGCCGGCGGCAACGGCCCGGTCGGCTCGGCGCTCGGTGGAACAGGCATTGCCGTCTCCGCCTTCTCCGCCGCTCGCGAGGCGGCAATCGACTTCGCCTACTGGATCGCCAGCGGCGACGTACAGCGCGGGCCTTACGCGGCTGCCGGTGGCCAGCCTGGCCATGCCGCGGCCTGGGAGGATGAGACCGTGAACGCCGCGACCGGCGACTTCTATCGCGACACGCGGGCGACGCTCGAAGGCGCGTGGGTCCGCCCGCGCCATGACGGCTACATGGCGTTCCAGCAGCAGGCTTCCGACCGAATCAACGAGGGGCTTGCCGAAAGGCACGAAGCCCGGCGCGTCGTCGCCGACATCAATCGCCTTTTCCGAGAGAGTTTCGCGCCGGCAGCCGCCGGCTAGTTCCAGTGCACCAAGGGAGGAAAAAATGACCAGCCTGATACGCGGCCTTCTCGCCGCAACCGCGATAGTCGCGGTCCCGTTCGCCGCCCATGCCGCGGACGTAAAATCGGTGATCGACGGCCTGCCGGCCGAACTCAAGGCGCAGTATGACGGCGCGCCGCAAAAGGTGCTGCCGTCGGCCTGGGACAATTTCACGCCCCCGGCCAAGCCGTGGAAGTGGTGCCATTCGGAGAGCTACCAGGGCAATCCGTGGCGCGTTTCGGTCACCAAGGAACTGAAGCGGCTGGTCGACGGCCTGATCGCGGACGGCACGGTATCGAGCTTCGAGGTATCGGATTCGAACAACGATCCCAGCCAGCAGATCAACCAGATCCGCGCCTTCATCGACAAAAAGTGCTCGATCATCACCTCGATCCCGGGCTCGGCGACCGCGCTCGACGATGCCGTGGACGCAGCGGCCAAGGCGGGCATTCCCTTCATCACCGCCGCCGGCTCGATCACCAGCCCCAACGCCATCAATGTCGATTCCAACTATGCCCGCTGGGGCTATGACATGATGACGGCGATCGGCAAGGCAAAGCCCGACGCCAGCGTGCTGGTGGTCGAAGGCATCGCCGGGCATCCGATCGTGGTCCAGGAGAAGCAGGGCGCCGACAAGGCTCTTGCCGAGAACAAGGGCCTCAAGGTCGCGCGCACGGTCAACGGCAACTGGACGGCCAACGTCACCAAGACGGTGGTGCTGCAGGCTATCGCGACCAATCCGGCGCCGATTGATGCGGTCTGGACGACAGGCAGCGAAAGCCGCGTCGTGGCGGAGGCCTTTGCGGAGGCCGGGCGTCCCGCGCCGCTGATCACCGGCTCGATCACCGGCGACGCCCTCGGTTATTGGAAGGCGAACCCCGAGAAGTACCGCTTCGAGGGCCATGCCGTGTTGCCGGGCTGGACGGCGCAGACGCTGTTCCGCGTAGGCGAGCGCATGCTCGACGGCCAGAAGCCGAAGCTGAACACTCTGCTCATCCCGATCCCGCCGGTGCACGCCGCCGAGCTCGACAAATGGTACAAGGACTGCATGACGCCGGACGCCGTCTCGGTCTTCCCGGTGCCGCCGACGGACCCGATGCCCGAGGACGTGCTCAACGCCTATTTCGCCAATCCGGCTCCGACCAAGGGCTGGGATTACTCCAAGGTGCCGGACGCCTGCGCCAAGTGATGCTGTGCGAAGCCGGCCCCTGCTGACGGGGTCGGCTTCTCTTTCCTGGATGAACTCATGCTCGAAGTCCAAGGCGTCTCAAAACGCTATGGCGAAACGGTCGCGCTGGCGGAGGCTTCCATCGCTTTCCGGCAAGGCACGATCCATACGATCCTAGGCGAGAACGGCTCGGGCAAGAGCACGCTGGTCAAGCTTCTGTCCGGCATCGTGCAGCCGGACGGCGGCTCGATCCTGCTCGATGGCAAGGCATTTGCCGGCAGCCAGCCGGCTGCCTTCCAGGCCGCTGGTTTCGCGACCGTGTTCCAGGAAGTGCTGGTCGCGCCCGACCGTTCGGTGACCGACAATATCCTGCTCGGCCTCGACGGTTTCTGGCGGCGAACTGTGCCGCGAGGTGAGCGTCGGGCCAGAGCTCAGGCTGCCTTGAGCCGTTTCGCGGTCACGCCGATCGACCTCGATCAACCGTGCCGAGAGCTTCCGCTTGCCGCCCAGCAGCTTGTCGTGCTGGCGCGCGCCGTGATCCGCAACCCGCGCGTCCTCATCCTCGACGAGGTGACGGCGGCGCTCGATTTCGCCGACCGCGAGTCGGTCTTTGCATTGATGCGCACGCTTGCGGGGCAGGGGACCCTGATCCTGTTCATCACCCATCGCATGGACGAGGTGATGGCGCTTTCCGACCGCATTTCGATCCTGCGCGCCGGGCGCGTGGTGAAGACCGAGGAGCGTGGCGTGTCGACGCCCGCGGAACTTCTTGCAGCCATGGCGCCGCAAACTGCCGCGGAGCTGGCGCATGGCTGACGGCAAAGCACTTCGGATCGGAGACCTCGTCATCGCGCCGGGCGTCGATCCGATCAGCCAGACGATCGCGCCAGGCGAGATCGTCGGTCTTGCCGGTCTCGACGGTCATGGCCAGGAGCGTTTCCTACGCACGCTGGCCGGGCTGGAGCGGCCGGTCTCGGGCGGGATCGCCGTCGATGGACAGCCTGGGTCGATAACCAACTTTCGCAAGGCCGTCGCAAGCGGCATTGCCTATCTGTCGCGCGACCGGCGCGCGACCGGCATCTTCCCGACGCAATCGGTGCTCGACAACTTCGCTATTTCCACTGTGGCGAACGATCGTCGTTTCGGTTTCCTGAATTTCGCGGCGCGACGCCGGCGCTATGACGTCTACAGGCAGAAGCTCAGCATCGTGGCGCCGCGTCCCGACGCTGCCATCACCACGCTGTCCGGCGGCAACCAGCAGAAGGTGTTGCTCGCGCGAGCGCTGGCGTTGGAGCCCGACTTTCTCCTGCTCAACGACCCGACCCGGGGTGTCGATGTCGCCACCAGGCACGTGCTCTACGACGTCTTCCGCGACCTCGCGGCGGAAGGCATGGCGCTGGTCATCCTGTCCAGCGAGATCGAGGAAATCCTGCTTCTCTGCCATCGCGTTCTCGTGTTTCGCGAGCAGCGCGTATCGGCCGAATTCTCCGGCGGACAGATGACCACCGACTCCGTGATTGCAGCCATGTTCGGGCGCGCCGCATGAGCGCGACCCTTCGCAAGCTGAATTTGCGTGGCATCGGCTTTGCCGTGGTGATGCTGGTTGTCCTGCTTGTGCTGAACGTGGCCCTCAATCCAGCGCGGTTTCAACCCGCCGGCTGGGGCACGCTGTTCGGACTGGCGGCGCCGTTGATCGGCGCGGCCGTGGCCTCGGCCCCGGTGATCCTGGCGGGGCGCGGCGGCATCGACATCTCGGTCGGTCCGCTGATGGGATTCGTCAATGCGTTGGTCATCCAGCTCCTGTTCCTCAATCTCGGCATCTCGTCGCCGCTGATCATCGTTCCAGCAGCGCTGCTGGTCGGAGCGGCGGTGGGGGCCGCGAACGGTTTCTTAGCGACAGTCGTTCGCATCCAGCCGATCGTGGCGACGCTCGGCACCTACCTCATCCTGACCGGCGTGACGCTCACCATCCTGCCGGCGCCGATCGGCCCGGCGCCGGATTGGCTGAAGGCGATGTCCGGCCCGCTCTCGGTTGTGCCGCTGGCGCTGATTGGACTGTGCTGGCTTCTCGTGCGGCGGACGCCCTATTACGACCTGCTGATGGCCGTCGGCAGCGACGACCGCGCCGCCTACACCGCCGGCGTGCCAGTGACCAAGGTGCGGCTCGCCGCCTATGTCCTGACGGGGCTGTTCGCTGCCGCTGCAGGGCTCATGCTTACCTCGCTGATCGGCTCAGCGGATCCAAACATCGGCCCGACCTACACGCTGATCGCGATTGCCGCCGTGGCGCTCGGCGGCGTCAGCCTTGCGGGCGGGCGCGGCGGGCTTGGCGGGGCCGCGATCGGGGCGATCGACATCTTCCTGCTGCAGAGCCTGCTCACCACCTTCAACGTCTCCACCCATGTGCTGCAGATCGCCTATGGCCTGATCCTCGTCATCGCCGTGGTGCTGACGGCGGTGCAGGAACGGCTTTCAGGGCGGAAAGGCTGACCGTGATGATGAGCAACTGGTTCCAGTCCACCAACGCTCGCATCGCCGGCGCTTTCCTGATGGCGTTGCTTTTGCAACTTCTCGGCACGCTGCTCATCCCAGGCTATTCCGCGCCCTTCGCCATCCGCGCGCTGCTGGTTATCGCCTCGCTGCTGGCGGTCGCCTCCATCGGCCAGACGCTCGTCGTCATCCTTGGCGGCATAGACCTCTCCATCCCGTTCGTTATCGGCTTCGCCAATGTCGTGGCCGCGCAACTCTACGGCCAGGGCTGGAATTTTGCGTTGGTCTGCGCCGTGGTCGGGGTTCTTGCCATTGCGATCGGCGCGCTGAACGGTTTGATCTCGCGCGGGCTGAACATCCATCCGCTCATCGTCACCCTCGGCATCGGCATGATCGTGCAAGGCGCCGTGCTCCTGTGGACAGGCGGATTTCCGTCAGGATCCGCGCCTGAAGCCGTGTCCACCTTCGTCTCGATCGGCGGCTCCGTGGGTCCGTTGCCCGTGCCGCTTCTGGTTCCATGCCTTGTGGTGCTGACCGCGCTGATCGTGCTGGTGCTTGCCCGCACGCCCTACGGGCGTCGCCTCTATGCGGTCGGCAGCAATCCGGAGGCCGCACCGCTCGCCTTGATCGATCCGCTGCGCATGTGGATCGTCACCTATGCGGCAAGCGCCTTCTTCGCGGCGACCGCCGGCGTGCTGCTGCTCGGCTTCACCGGCTCGGCCTATGGCGATGTCGGCCAGCCCTACCTCTTCCAGACCATTGCCGCCGTGGTCGTCGGCGGCGCGGCGCTGGTCGGCGGACGCGGCAGTTTTCTTGGCACCATCGCCGGCGTTCTGGTGCTGACCGAAATCAACACGCTGCTGATCGGCCTCGGCTTCAGGCCTTCGACAGTCCAGGCCGCGCTCGGCCTTGTCATCCTGCTGCTGGTCTCGCTCTACGGCCGCGAGCGGCACGTCAGGGCGACGATCTAACCGTCAGAGTCGCCACAGCCGGCGCGCGTTGCCTGAAAGCAGCCGGGCCCGTTCGGACTCGCTCGCGCCGGCAAGCAGCGCCTGCGTGGCGGCGACCCAGGTGGTGAGCCCGCCGCCCAGCGTGCAGACGGGCCAGTCGCTGCCCCAGATCACGCGATCCCAGCCGAACGACCCGATAGTATGTTCGACATAGGGCTTGAGCGTATCGACCGTCCACATCGCCGGGTCGGCATAGGCGACGACCCCGGAAATCTTGGCGACCACATTGGGCCGCCTGGCGATGGCTTCCATATGCTCGCGCCACGGATGCTCGGCGTTGGCCTTGATGTCGGGCACGCCGCAATGGTCGAGAACGAACTGCACGTCGGGTGCGATGTCCGCCAGCGCGATCGCTTTCGGGATCTGATGCGGCAGCACGACGAGGTCGAAGGTAAGTCCGGTGCCGGCAAGGCGTTTCAAATTCTGGCGGAACGTCGCGCCCTCCGAAAGATCGTCCGGCACGACATGCAGTACCCGCCGGAAGCCTTTGACGAACGGGTCGCCCTTGACCGTCTCCAGATAGGCCTCGAAGCCGGCTTCCTCCGGCCGGCAGGAGGCGATCGCTCCCTTCAGCAGGCTGCCCGGCTTGCCGGCGAGGGACTTCACATAGGTGGTCTCGGCGGCGATGTCGGCGGGGTCGACATCGACCTCCATATGCAGGACGGCTTCGATGCCGCAGCGTCGCGCATCGGCGGCATATTCGTCATAGGGGAAATCGCGGTTCAGCGCCGGCACGCCGGCGAGCCACGGATAGCGGAGCACGGCCTGGTCGATGAGATGCAGATGCGTGTCGACGATCATGACGGCATGTCCCTTGTGGTTCGAACCAATATCTCGCCGAAAAAACTATTATTCAAATAAGAAATTACGCCGACTGCGGCACGTCGGATCCGGCCAGTTGCGAGAGTCTTGCCGCAGCCCCCTGCAAGTGTCGGATCGTCAGCGTGATATCCGGCGCCGTGGGCGCATTCACGAGGGTGATGTAGGGGATGGTGAGCGCCGCGATGGCTTTCCCGTCAGGCCCCAGGACCGGCGTCGAAAGATTGTAGACGCCGGCGGTCTGCAGCGAGGCCATCATCTCGTAGCCACGGTCGCGGACCTGGTCGAGCCGGGCGAAGAACTCCGGCGTCAGGTTGAGTTCTTCGGTGCTCTGCAGATGCTCGGCGATCATCATCTTGCGTTCTTCCGCCGAGCGGAAGGCAAGCAGCACGTGGCCGGAGCCGGTGTCGAACAGGCTGATGTGGGAGCCCACCCGGATGGAGATGCCCCAATAGCGCGGCGCTTCCTGTTGAGCGATGACCACGGCGGCGCCACGGTCGAACACCACCAGTTGGTTCGCCTGCCATGAGGTCTCGGCCAATTCCCGCATGATCGGCGTTGCGTAGGACACGAGGCGGCGCACCGGCGCATGCAATTGCGCGAGACCGAAAAGCTTGAGCGTCAGCGAATAGCGGTCGCCGTCGATCTTGGTGACGTAGCCGCGCCGCACAAGGCGGTCGAGCATCCGGTAGAATTCGTTCGGGCTGCGGTCGAGCCGCTTGGCGATCTCGGCCTGGGTCAGTCCGCCGTCCACGCTCGACAGCAGCTCGAGAATGTCCAGGCCCTTGTCGAGCGCCGGCGCGCGGTAGCGGTCTCCGTCGTCTTCTTCTGCCACCAGTCCCTCCAGTGAATTTCCGCCTGCATATATGCATGAACTTCACGCTGCTGGAAGTATATTCGGCTTGACCCGGGAATGAAAATGCTATTTGCATATGAATGAAGCTTGAGCGATCGACTGCGCATCCGGCGAGCCGTCGCCGCAAGCCCATGGGAGGAGAACATGAGAAGACTGCTTCTAGGCATTTCCGCCGGCCTTGCCGGGCTGCTGCTGAGCGGCACGGCGTTTTCAGCCGATCTGCCCGGCAAGTTCCCGGGCGTGACCATCGACGCCAAGCTGATCGGCGGCCAGCAATATGAGAAGCTCTACGAGCGCATACCCGAGTGGGAGAAGCTGACCGGCGCCAAGGTCAACATCCTGTCGAAGAAGAACCACTTCGACCTCGACAAGGAGATCAAGTCGGATATCGCCTCCAACTCGATCACCTGGTGCGTCGGCTCCAACCACACCTCGTTCGCGCCGCAATATCCGGGCATCTACACCGATCTCTCGAAGCTGCTGCCGAAGGAAGAGATCGACGCCTTCGTCCCGGCCAACATCGCCGCCGGTACGCTGGGCGGCAAGCTGGTGATGCTGCCGCGCGCGCAGTTCGATGTCTCGGCGCTGTACTACCAGAAGAGCCTGTATCAGGACGAAGCCAAGAAGAAGGCCTACAAGGACAAGTACGGCGAGGAGCTTGCGCCGCCGGACACGTTTGACGAGATGGCGCAGCAGGCGGAATTCTTCGCCAGCCCGCCGGATTTCTACGGCACGCAATATGCCGGCAAGGAAGAGGCGATCAACGGCCGCTTCTACGAGATGGTGATCGCCGACGGCGGCGAATATCTCGACAAGGACGGCAAGCCAGTCTTCAATTCCGAGGCAGGCGTCAAGGCGCTCGACTGGTTCGTCAAGCTCTACAAGGCCAAGGCCGTGCCGGCCGGCACGACCAACTATCTGTGGGATGATCTCGGCCAGGGCTTTGCCTCCGGCACCGTGGCGATCAACCTCGACTGGCCGGGCTGGGCCGGTTTCTTCAACGACCCGAAGTCGTCCAAGGTCGCGGGCAATGTCGGCGTCAAGGTGCAGCCCAAGGGTTCGTCCGGCAAGCGTTCCGGCTGGTCCGGCGCGCATGGCTTCTCGGTGACCGAGAACTGCGCCAACAAGGAAGCCGCCGCCTCGCTGGTCTGGTGGCTGACCAACGAGGACAGCCAGAAGCTCGAGGCCGCCGCCGGCCCGCTGCCTACCCGCACCAAGGTGTGGGAGTGGGATATCGAGCAGGCGAAGTCCGATCCTTACAAGACCGAAGTGCTGCAGGCCTTCCAGGAAGCCGCCAAGAACGCCTTCCCGGTGCCGCAGACGCCGGAATGGATCGAGATTTCCAACGCGGTCTATCCTGAATTGCAGGCCGCCATCCTCGGCGACAAGACGTCGAAGCAAGCGCTCGACGAGGCTGCCGCCAAGGCAACGCAGATCCTCCAGGACGCGGGCAAGCTCTAAGCGCCCGCGCCCCGACCGCCTCCCTCACATATCGGGGGAGGCGGCCGCGTATGCCGGCACGCAAACGAAGTGTCGTCTCCGGTTTCGACCGCCTTGATCCATGCAATTCGTTCACAGGATCCCGATGAAGGGCTTCAAGCCATCCGCGCCGATTCTTCTGCTGCTGCCGGCCTTCGTCGTGCTGGCGGCGGTGGTGCTCGTGCCGCTGCTGCTTTCGCTCTACTCCAGCTTCACGCCCTTCCGCCTGACCCGGCCCGAGACCTTCTTCGTGCTGATCGGCTTCAGGAACTATGTCTCGATCCTGAGCAATCTGGACTTCTGGTACGCCTTCGGCCGCACGGTGCTGTTGCTTACGATCGCGCTCAACCTCGAAATGCTGCTCGGCCTCGGCCTGGCGATGCTGGTCGAGAAGGCGACGCGCGGTCAACGCATCCTGCGCACGCTGATGATGTTCCCGATGATGTTCTCGCCGATCCTGGTCGGCTTCCAGTTCAAGTTCATGTTCAATGACAATATCGGCCTGGTGAACAATGCGCTGCAGTCGCTGGGGATCACCCAGGACGCCATTCCGTGGTTGATCGAGAGCCATCTTGCCTTCATCGCCATCACCGTCGCCGAAGTCTGGTCGTCGACCTCGATCTTCGCCATCCTGATCCTCGCCGGACTGTTGGCGATGCCGAAGGAGCCGATCGAGGCGGCGCGTGTCGACGGCTGCACGCCCTGGCAGACCTTCCGCTATGTGACGTGGCCCTTCGTCATGCCCTTCGCCTACATCGCCATGACGATCCGCTCGCTCGACGTGGCGCGCGCCTATGACATCGTCAAGATCATGACCGACGGCGGGCCGGCCGGGCGCACGGAGCTGTTGTGGACGCTGGTCGGGCGCACGGCCTATAGCGACGCCCGCATGGGCCTGGCCAACGCCATGGCCTATTTCTCGATCCTGCTGTCGATCGCCTTCACCGTCTATTTCTACAACAAGCTCGCCGCCGCGCGCGCGCAGATCGGCGCGGAGTGGTGACGATGGACGAGAACGCCTCCGCCCGCCTGATGCGACGCACGCTGACCGTCGCGCATCGCGTCGGCCTGTTCCTGGCCATGCTCCTCATCTGCCTGCCGGGCATCTGGATCGTGCTGTCCTCGCTCAGGCCGACAGTCGAGATCATGGCAAAGCCGCCGGTGTGGATACCGCAGCAACTTTCCTTCGATGCCTATGTCGCGATGTTCAGCGGCATAGGCAAAGGCGGCATTCCGGTGCTCGACTATTTCCGCAACTCGCTGATCATCTCGGTCTCCTCGACGGTGATCGCGGTTGCCATCGGCATGGCCGGCGGCTACGCCTTCGCGCGCTACCGCTTCCGCGGCAAGTCGGGCATGTTCCTCGGCCTGATGCTGACGCGCACCGTGCCGGGCATCGCCATGTCGCTGCCGCTCTTCTTCGTCTATGCGCGGCTCGGCATCATCGACACGCATTTCGGCATGATCCTGGCCTATGTGGCGCTGAACATCCCGTTCACCATCTGGCTGATCGACGGCTTCTTCCGTCAGGTACCGAAGGACCTCGCCGAGGCCGCGCAGATCGACGGTTGCACGCGCTGGCAGGCGTTCTGGCAGGTCGAATTCCCGCTGGCGCGGCCAGGCATCGCCTCGGCCGGTATCTTTGCCTTCCTCACCTGCTGGAACGAGTTCGCGCTTGCCTCGCAGCTCACCCGCTCCGTCAATTCGAAGACGCTGCCCGTCGGCCTGCTCGACTACACGGCCGAGTTCACCATCGACTGGCGCGGCATGTGCGCGCTCGCGGTGGTAATGATCATCCCGGCGCTCACCCTCACCTATATCGTCCAGAAACATCTCGTCGGCGGCCTGACCTCCGGCGCGGTGAAAGGTTGACTTCATGGCAACGGTTTCGCTGAAAAAGCTCACCAAGCGCTACGACAACATCGAAATCGTGCATGGCATCGATCTTGAGATCGCCGACCGCGAATTCATCGCGCTGGTCGGACCCTCGGGCTGCGGCAAGTCGACGACGCTGCGCATGATCGCCGGGCTGGAGGAGATCAGCGGCGGCACGATCGATATCGGCGGTCGCATGGTCAACGATCTGCCGCCGCGCTCGCGCAACATCTCGATGGTGTTTCAGTCCTATGCGCTCTACCCGCACATGACGGTGCGCGAGAATCTCGGCTTCTCGCTGAAGATCGCGGGAGCGGCCAAGGACGACATGGACCGGCGGGTCGCGGAAGCTTCCGCCATTCTCGGCCTCGACGAACTGCTGGAGCGTCGCCCCTCGCAGCTCTCCGGCGGCCAGCGCCAGCGTGTCGCCATGGGCCGCGCCATCGTGCGCGATCCGGACGTCTTTCTGTTCGACGAGCCGCTCAGCAACCTCGATGCCAAGCTGCGCACGCAGATGCGCACAGAGATCAAGAAGCTGCATGCGAAGGTGAAGTCGACGGTGATCTACGTCACCCATGACCAGGTCGAGGCGATGACGCTCGCTGATCGCATCGTCATCATGCGCGCCGGCTACATCGAACAGGTCGGCACACCGGACGAGGTGTTCAGCAGGCCCGCGACCCGCTTCGTCGCCGGCTTCATCGGCTCGCCGCCGATGAACCTGCATGAAGCGACGGTGAGCGATGGCAAGCTCGTGTTCAACGGCGGCGACAGCCTGCCACTGCCTGGACAGTTCAAGTCGAAGACGGCGGTCGGCGACAAGGTCGTGTTCGGCATCCGTCCCGATGATTTCTACCCCACCGGCCACGGGTTGAGTTCCGGCGGCGAAACCGAAGTCCACCGTGCCGAGCTGCCGGTCAGCATCACCGAGCCGCTCGGCAATGAAACGCTGGTCTTTGCCGAATTCAACGGCGCCGACTGGGTGTCGCGCATGCTCAATCCCAAGCCGCTGAAAGCGGGTGACAGGATCGGCATGAGCTTCGACCTCAGCCGCGCGCATCTGTTTTCCGCCGAAACCGGCAAGTCGCTGAGGAGCTGACAATGGCGAAGATCGAGAAAGTCGAGCTGCGGATGGTCGACCTTGTGCCCAAGGTGAAGCGCACCGACGCGATACAGAGCTTCGTCAGCCAGGAAACGCCGATCGTCACCATCACCGATTCCGACGGTGCGACCGGCACCGGCTACAGCTACACGATCGGTACCGGCGGCTCGTCCGTCATGCGGCTTCTGGTCGATCATCTGGCGCCGCGCCTGATTGGCCGCGACGCGGACCAGATCGAGGCGATCTGGCACGAGCTCGAATTCGCCACCCATGCCACCACCATTGGCGCGATCACGGCGATCGCACTGGCTGCGATCGACACCACGCTATGGGATTTGCGCGCGAGGAAGCAAAACCTGCCGCTGTGGAAGCTCGCCGGTGGGGCGAAGGATCGCTGCCCGCTTTACACCACGGAGGGCGGCTGGCTGCATATCGAGACGCAGGCGCTGGTCGATGACGCTTTGGCGGCGAAGGCCAAGGGCTTCACCGGCTCGAAGGTCAAGATCGGCAAGCCCCACGGCTCCGAGGATTTTTCACGGCTTTCCGCCGTCCGCAAGGCTGTCGGCGACGGTTATGAGATCATGACCGACTGCAACCAGGGCTTTTCCGTCGACGAGGCTATCCGCCGTGCCGAGCGGCTGCGCGAGTTGGACCTCGCCTGGATCGAGGAACCGTTGCCGGCCGACGACATCGACGGCCATGTGCGTTTGTCGAATTCGACCGCGACGCCGATCGCTGTCGGCGAGTCGCTCTACTCGATAAGGCATTTCCGCGAATACATGCAGAAGGGCGGTTGCAACATCATACAGGTCGATGTCGGCCGCATCGGCGGCATCACGCCCTGGCTGAAAGTGGCCCATGCGGCCGAAGCCTTCGACATGCCCGTCTGCCCGCATTTCCTGATGGAACTGCATGTCAGCCTGGCCTGCGCCATCCAGAACGGCAAATATGTCGAGTATATTCCGCAACTCGATGAGTTGACGGGCAAGAAGATGCGGATCGAGGATGGCCACGCTTTGGCCCCCACCGAACCGGGCATTGGCATCGATTGGGACTGGGACGCGGTGAAGGCGAGAAGTATCGCCGAATTCACGACGACCATCGCGAAATAGGGAGATGGACATGCAGCGCATGGGGATGGTGCTGGGGCTGAAGCCGGAGAAGGTGGAAGAGTATGTCCGCCTTCATGCCGCCGTATGGCCGGACGTTCTCGCCATGATCTCGGCCTGCAACATCAAGAACTATTCGATCTACCTGAAGCGGCCGGAGAACCTGCTTTTCTCCTATTTCGAGTATCACGGCGCGGACTACGCCGCCGACATGGCTAGGATGGCCGCCGACCCGAAGACCCAGGAATGGTGGGCGGTTTGCATGCCCTGCCAGGAACCATTGAAGACCCGCAAGGAAGGCGAGTGGTGGGCGACGATGGATGAAGTCTTCCATCATGACTGAGACGTTCGATCCCGCATCGCTGGCACAGTCCTGGCCGAAGCCATCGACGCCGCGCCCGATCGTGACCTTCGGGGCTGGCTCGATTGTCGGCGACGCGCATTTCCCGGCCTACCGTAAGGCGGGGTTCCCAATTGCCGGCCTCTACGATCCGGATCAGGCGAAGGCACAGGCGCTGGCGGAGAAATGGGGCGTGACCGCGTATCGTTCGGTCGAAGACGCGGCGGCGGTCGAGGGCGCTATCTTCGACCTGGCCACACCTCCAGGTCGGCATGCCGAGGTGCTGAAGGCTCTGCCTGACGGCGCCGTGGCGCTGATTCAGAAGCCGATGGGCAACTATCTCGGCGAGGCAACCGAGATCCTGGAAATCTGCCGCGCCAAGAAACTCAAGGCCGCGGTCAACTTCCAGCTACGCTTCGCGCCGATGATGCTGGCGCTGAAGGACGCGATCGCCAAAGGCTGGCTGGGCGAGGTCGTCGACTTCGACGCCTTGCTAGCGCTGGCGACGCCGTGGCAGCTCTGGGAGTTCCTGCTCAAGGCGCCGCGCGTCGAGATCGCGATGCATTCGATCCATTATCTCGACCTGATCCGGCAGTTGCTGGGCAATCCTTCGGGCGTCCATGCCAAGACGCTCGGCCATCCCAATCACAAGGTCGCGCAGACCCGTACCAGCGCCATCCTCGACTATGGCGATAAGGTGCGATGCGCGCTCTCGATCAACCACGACCACAAGTTCGGCCGCCGTCACCAGGCCTGCGAGTTCCGCATTTGCGGCACGGAAGGCGCGGCCTATGTCAAGCTCGGCCTCAATCTCGATTATCCGCGCGGCGAGCCCGACGTGCTGGAGATCCATCCCAAGGACGGACCGGACTGGGTGAGCGTGCCGCTCGCCGGCGAGTGGTTCCCCGACGCCTTCGTCGGCCGGATGGCCAATATCCAGCGCTTTGCTTCTGGCGAGGATACCGAGCTGGTCAGTTCCGTCGAAGACGCCTGGAATACCATGGCGCTGGTCGAGGCCGCCTATAAGTCGAGTGCCGCGCCGGCGACCCTGCTGGCTGTGAAGCCGTAGAATAGCGATATGGAACAGATCACCTACTTCGAGGACTATGAGATCGGTTCGTCGCGGCTCACCAGCGGCCGCACGATCACGGAGACGGACTTCGTCGTCCATGCCGGCCATACCGGCGATTTCTTCCCGCATCACATGGACGCCGAGTTCATGAAGACGACGCCGTTCGGCCAGCGCATCGCGCATGGTACGCTGGTCTTCTCGGTCGGCGTCGGCCTGACGGCGAGCGTGATCAACCCCGTCGCCTTCTCCTACGGCTACGACAGGCTGCGTTTCATCAAGCCGGTCTTTATCGGTGACACGATCCGCACCCGCACCACCATCGCCGCCAAGGAGGACGATCCGAAACGTCCGGGATCGGGCCGCGTCATCGAGCGGGTCGAAGTTTTGAACCAGCGCGACGAGGTCGTGCTCGCCGCCGATCACATCTACATCGTCGAGCGCCGGCCCGGCTGAAACACGGAGAGAAGGAACATGGCGGATATCACAGGCAAGGTCGTGGTCGTCACGGCGGCCGCGCAGGGCATCGGTCGGGCAAGCGCGCTGGCATTCGCGAATGCAGGCGCCATCGTCCATGCCACGGACATCAACGAGACGGCTCTGGCCGAACTCGGCAAGACACCCGGCATCAAGACGCGCAAGCTCGACGTGTTGAACGACGAAGCGGTGAAAACCGCCTTCGCCGAGATCGGCCGCGTCGACGTGTTGTTCAACTGCGCGGGCTTCGTCCATGCGGGCTCGATCCTCGAGATGAAGGACGAGGACCTCGACTTCGCCTTCAATCTCAATGTGCGGGCCATGATCCGCACCATCCGCGCCGTGTTGCCCGGCATGCTGGAGCGAGGCGAGGGGTCGATCATCAACATGTCGTCGGTGGCCGGGGCGCCGAAGGGCGTGCCGAATCGCTTCGCCTACGGCGTGACAAAGGCGGCCGTTATCGGTCTGACCAAATCGATCGCCGCCGACTATGTTGCCAAGGGCATACGCTGCAACGCCATCTGCCCCGGCACGGTGGAAAGCCCTTCGCTGCAGGGCCGCATGCAGGCACAAGGCGACTATGAAGCGGCCCGCGCGGCCTTCATCGCCCGCCAGCCGATGGGGCGGATCGGCACGCCGGAAGAGATCGCCGACCTCGCGGTCTACCTGGCCGGCGCCACCTACACGACGGGGCAGGCCTACAACATCGACGGCGGCTGGTCGATCTAACGGCCGCCATAGCCGCGCCGGCGCGCTCGACAATCCAGCTACGAGGCAGCAATGACCAAGATCACGGACCTCAGAACCTTCGATCTGCGCTTCCCGACGTCGCAGAGCCTCGACGGCTCGGATGCGATGAATCCGGACCCGGATTATTCGGCCGCCTATGTCATCCTCGATACCGATGCCCCTTCGCTGAAGGGCCACGGCCTGACCTTCACCATCGGCCGCGGCAACGAGATCTGTTGCGCGGCGATCGAGGCGCTGCGCCATCTGGTGGTCGGGCTCGACCTCGACTGGGTGAAGCAGGATCCCGGCCGCTTCTGGCATCATGTGACTGGCGACAGCCAGTTGCGCTGGATCGGCCCGGACAAGGGAGCGATGCACCTTGCGGTCGGCGCGGTGGTCAACGCGGTATGGGACCTGTGGGCAAAGGAAGCCGGCAAGCCGGTCTGGCGGCTTGTCGCGGAGATGAGCCCGGAAGAGATCGCGCGCATTGTCGATTTCCGCTATCTCACGGACGCGATCACGCCGGCCGAGGCCCTGGCGATCCTCAAAAAGGCCGAGGCTGGCAAGGCCGAGCGCCTCGCCACGCTCGAACGCGAGGGCTATGCCTGCTACACTACTTCCGCCGGCTGGCTCGGCTATCCGGACGACAAGCTCCGGCGTCTTTGCCAGGAAGCGGTCGACGACGGGTTCAACCACATCAAGCTGAAGGTCGGCCGCGACCGCGCAGACGACATCCGCCGCTTGCGGATCGCCCGCGAGGTGATCGGCCCGGACCGCTATTTGATGATCGATGCCAACCAGGTCTGGGAAGTCGACCAGGCGATCGACTGGCTCAAGGATCTTGCCTTCGCCAAGCCCTTCTTCATCGAGGAGCCAACCAGCCCGGACGATGTCGCCGGCCATGCGAAGATCCGCAGGGCGGTCGCGCCGATCAAGGTCGCGACCGGCGAGATGTGCCAGAACCGTATCATGTTCAAGCAGTTCATCGCTGGCGGCGCCATCGATGTCGTGCAAATCGATTCCTGCCGCATGGGCGGCCTCAACGAGGTGCTGGCGGTGCTTCTCATCGCCGCCAAGTTCGGCCTGCCGGTCTGGCCGCATGCCGGCGGCGTCGGCCTTTGCGAATATGTGCAGCACCTGTCGATGATCGACTATGTCGCCGTATCAGGCACCAAGGACGGGCGGGTGATCGAGTATGTCGACCATCTGCACGAGCACTTCCTGGAGCCCTGCGTGATCCGCGACGCCGCCTATATGCCGCCAGCGGCGCCGGGCTTCTCGATCGAGATGAAGGCCAAGTCGATCGAGGCTTACCTGCATCGCGGTTGACGACCGCGCCGGCTTACCGGCCGACCGATGCGGCGGTGAAGACCGCCAATTGGGCGTCGAAGGCGCGCCTGAAGGCTGGTCGCGCTTCGCCGCGGGCGACATAGGCGGCGAGGTTCGGATATTCGTCCAGCAGGCCCGACATATTCAACCTGCGCAGCACGGTCACCATCAGGAGATCGCCGGCGCTGAAGCCGTCGTCGAGCCATTCGGCATCGCCGAGGCGCGTTGAGAGCTGACCCAGCCTGTTACGGATGCGATCCTTGACCAGGGGCAGGCGCTCCTCAGTCCAGCTCTCATTGGCCTCCGCGAACTTCGCGACCTGCAGCTCCAGGATCGGCGCCTCGATGGTGTTCAGCGCGCAGAACATCCAGCTGATGGCGCGCGCCCGCGCATTCGGCTCTTGCGGCAGCAATCCCGCGTGGCGCTCCGCGATATGGAACACGATCGCGCCAGTCTCGAACAGGACGAGGCCGCCTTCCTCATAGGTCGGAATCTGCCCGAAGGGCTGGAGCCCGCGATGCGCGGGTAGCTTGATCTCTTCGAACGAAACAAGGCGGACATCGTAGGGCTGGCCCACTTCTTCGAGAGCCCAGCGCACCCGCATGTCGCGCGCCTGTCCCCTGCCGCGATCGGGCGAATGTTCGAATGCCGTGATGGTGGGGGTCATGGGAGCTCCGGACAATTGCACGACCAGAGGACGAACGACCAGCGCGGGTCCCGACAAGGTTGGCGCGTTTTCCTTCGATCGTCTCCGGAGGGGCAGCCAGGGCACCGACGATCACATCCTCGACGGTTCGGGTTCGCTGGCTCGACCTGGCCGCCGAAAAAGTACAATAGTGCGGCCTCTAAGCGTGACTGTTTGTAACCTAGGGGTGTCCGTTGACATCGAGCAGGCCGATCTTGGTCACCGGCGCGGCCGGCTTCATAGGCTTTCATCTCTGCCAAAGGCTGCTGGCCGAAGGCCGACAGGTCGTCGGCCTCGATTCGATGAACGAGTATT
>JBFLWR010000275.1:0-5005 GCA_040755925.1 Pseudomonadota bacterium | reverse complement strand
ACGCCGGGCCGTTCCGTCGCCGTCGACCGGCTGCTGCACACTTTCGGCACGCCTTTCTACATCGATGCGCCGACACTCACGGCTTTTGACCGAAGTCCTTTCCGCCGGCTGATGATCGCGCAGGACACCGGCTCGGCCATCACCGGCCCGGCGCGCGGAGACCTTTTCGCCGGTTCCGGCGACGCCGCTGGAGAGATCGCCGGCGTCGTCCGCAACGCCGCCGACTTCTATGCCTTGATCCCGCGCGCGCTCATCGAGAGAGGGCGTTGATGACACGCCGCGAGGACAAGCTGAGCGAGGACGACCGCATCCTCTGGAATCTCGTGGCGCGCACGGCGCGGCCGCTCAAGGGCAAGTCCGCCGTCGAGATACCCGACATCGTCGAGCCGAAGCCGGATCCCGCCCCCGCTCTAGCCAACGGCGTTCCCGCCGTTCCCGCCAAAGCCAAGACGCAGCATGTCTCGCATGCGTTGGACGACCAGACGCTGCACAAGCTGAAAAAGGGCCGGCTGCCGATCGAGGGCCGCGTCGACCTGCATGGCATGACGCAGGACGAGGCCTATTCGCTGCTGCTTGGTTTTCTGCATCGGGCGCATGCCGGCGGTATCCGTTATGTCCTCATCATCACCGGCAAGGGCTCGTCCTCGGGCGGCGACGGGATCCTGCGGCGCGCCGTGCCGGCCTGGCTGTCGACGCCCGCTTTCCGGCCTCTCGTTTCCAGCCACGATCACGCCGCCCGCAACCATGGCGGCTCGGGGGCGCTCTATGTCCGGCTGAGGCGGACACGGTCATGAGGACGGCGTCGTGACGCCCTTTGGCGAGAAGCTGCGCGCCTTGCGCGCCGAGCGCGGCGTCAGCCAGAAGGCGATGGCCGCGGCCATCGGCGTCAGCGCCGCGTATCTGTCGGCGCTGGAGCACGGTCGTCGTGGCGCGCCGACCTGGACTTTGATCCAGAAGATCATCGGCTATTTCAACATCATCTGGGACGATGCCGAGGATCTTGCCCGTCTCGCCGAGACCTCGCACCCCAGGGTCAGGATCGACACGTCGGGCCTGTCGCCGGCGGCGACGGAACTGGCCAACCTGTTGGCCGAAAGCATCGAAAAGCTGGATGAGGCAGAACTTCGCCGCCTCAGCGCGTCGATCCGAGCCGCGTTGCGCGGCTAGCCGGCGCGCTTACTGCACTGCTCCGACCAGCACCTGCTGGCCGTCGCGGATCGAAACCCAGCGCCCGGTGTTGTCGATCGCCTGCCGCTTTAGGTAGCGGTAACCGGTGGCGTCCCAGACTTTCACCTTGTCCGTCAGATTGTCGAGGATGTAGTCGCCCTTGTCGGTGCGCACGGTCAGCACGGCATGGCCCTCGCCATCGGGCTTGCGCACCACTGTGATCAGCAGGTCGGCGAGCGAAATGCCCATACGGGAAAGCTGGCGCCGTTTCTCCAGCACATAATCCTCGCAATCGCCGTAACCGTCATCCGGATAGGCCCAGACCTCGTCCTTGCCGTAATGGTCGAGATCGCTCATCGGCTTGACGGCGGCGTTGACCTCGGCGCTCACGGTGGTGATTTTCCGCCATAACGCGTCGGTCATCCTGGCGGGCTCGAGATCCGTCGGGCGGATCGAGCATTCGTCGGCATGGAGCTTGCAGAAATCGTAATGCCCGATCGGCTGCGAGGTCAGGCCACCGGTGGCCATGGCGCCGGCTGCCCAGGCCGGCACTGCCCAGTGAGCCGAAATCGCCAGTCCCGCGGCCGCGCACAAGCGCAACGTCCGCGCCATCGGTGAGGAAGTCATTGTCCCCGCTCGCCCTGTCTATTGTTAACGAAACGTTAAAGGCGATTTACACTTCGTGTCAATTAGGGACAACAACCCGTTGCCGGCATGGTTACCAGCGTGGTCCGACAGCGTCTATTGTGCAACAGGGCGGTCCGGCGGCCGTTTAAAACCCGTCGGACCGAAAGGCTTTTCGCTCAGCCCTTGGCGGCGGAGCGGACCAGCCTAGGCTTTGCGGCAACCCGGTTCTGGCGGCCATAGCTGGTGATGAAGTCGACGATGCGCGGCACGATCTCGGAGCGGAAGCGCGAGCCGTTGAAGACTCCGTAGTGGCCGACCGCCGGCTGCATGTAATGCGCGTGCCTGTCGGCCGGGATGTTCACGCAAAGGTCGTGCGCGGCCCGGGTCTGGCCGAGGCCCGAAATGTCGTCGTTCTCGCCTTCGACCGTGAACAGCGCGACGTTGCGGATCGCCGACGGATCGACGGCCTCGCCGCGATGCTTCATCTCGCCTTTCGGCAGGGCGTGGCGAACGAACACGGTATCGACCGTCTGCAGGTAGAATTCCGCCGTCAGGTCCATCACCGCCAGATATTCGTCGTAGAAGTCGCGGTGCTTCTCGGCGCTGTCGCCGTCATGCTTCACAAGGTGCATGAAGAAGTCCTTGTGGGCGATGATATGGCGGTCGAGGTTCATGCTCATGAAGCCCGAGAGCTGCAGGAAGCCGGGATAAACCTCGCGGCCGAAGCCGGGCACCGGCCACGGCGCCCGCATGACGACATTGTCGCGGAACCAGTCCATGCCCTTTTCCTCGGCCAACAGGTTGACCGCGGTCGGGTTGCTGCGGGTGTCGATCGGGCCGCCCATCAGCGTCATGGTCGAAGGCACGAAGGGATCGCCGCGCTTTTCCATCAGCGCCACCGCCGCCAGCACCGGCACGGAGGGCTGACAGACGGCCATGACATGCGTGTCCGGACCGAGCGCATGGAACATGTCGATGACATATTCGATGTAATCGTCGAGGTCGAAGCTGCCCTTCGACAACGGAACCATGCGGGCGTCGACCCAGTCGGTGACGTGCACATCGGCATGAGGCAGCATCGCCTCGACGGTGCCGCGCAGCAGCGTCGCGTAGTGGCCCGACATCGGCGCCACGATCAGCAGCTTCGGATCGGGCTTGCGGCCGGCGGGCAGGGCGCGCTCGAAACGCAGGAGATTGCAGAACGGCTTCGACCACACCGTCTTTTCGGTCACGTCGACGGTCTTCCAGTCGACCACGGTCTTCGCCAACCCGAACTGCGGCTTGCCGTAGCGGCGCGTGGTGCGTTCGAACAGTTCCGCCGTTGCCGCGATCGAGCGGCCGAAGGGCGTGTGCGAAACCGGATTGAGCGGGTTCGAGTAGAACAGCCGCACCGCATCGGCGTAAAGGCGGGCGGGCTGCAGCGCCGCATGGTTCATTTCGTAGAGCTGGTAGAACATCGAAAACCCCGCTGCATGCTCGCGACCGAAGGGACGACGAGCAGCGCCGAGCCTTGAATGTCTCGCGGCGAGGTTAACAAGATATTGTTGCGATGCAATACGTCACGTGGCGTGACCAATGCGTCTTTGGTCCAAAGTGTTGCAAATCAACCCTTGGACGGTCGAGCCGGCTCAGTGTGCGGTGCCGAAGTGTGAAACAAATGTGTCCGGTCCTCTTGCCGGACGCCGGACCATCATCTCCGAACCGGATTCCGGCTTCAGGAAGATCATGGCCCGATACTGACTTCGTCAGACGCGCGCCATGCAGATGGCGGTCTGGCCCGAACCGACGAATCCCAGCTGGCTGGCGGCGCCGCGGGAAAGGTCGAGCACGCGGCCCCGGACGAACGGGCCGCGATCGTTGATGCGCACGATGACGCTGCGGCCGTTGTTCTTGTTGGTGACTTTGAGCTTGGTGCCGAAAGGCAAGGTCCGATGCGCCGCGGTCAGGGCCGAGGGGTTCATGCGTTCGCCGGAGGCGGTCCGCGAGTGCAGCGCATACCAGGAAGCGCGTCCGCACTGGGCGGCGGCCGAGGAGGCGGTCGAGGCGCCGGCCATCAGGCCAGCCGCGATCGTCACCGCGACAAGCGCGGTCTGGTTCGTTTTCTTCATCTTTTGGGGGTGGCTCCGTTTACAGATGGCCCCGCCTAAGTGCCGATTGAGGCAGGAAATGCGGCAGGCATCTGGCGGTTCCGTGGCAAAGGCACACGTTTGGAGTCGCCGCGAAACAGTTTGTCATGACATTTCCGGGGCGCGAGGGCGTATTCTTCATGAACATCGCGCCGATGTGCGGGAAGTGTTGAGTCGGATCGGCCGTCATTTCGCAAGTACAATGGGAAGCGACTGCTTCGCTTCCTTTGCCTGCTCTATTGCGCCTGCGTCGCCGTTAACGATCGACTTTCCAGGGAGCCCTTCCGGATGCGACTGATCAGGAATCTGCTGGCGCTGATCGTGTTGGCCATCGGGCTGTTGTGGTCGCTCCAGGGCTTCGGTCTTGTCCAGGGCAGCTTCATGACCGGCCAGAAGCAGTGGCTCTACATCGGGATCGTCACGATGCTGGTCGGGTTGCTGGGCCTTCGTTGGGCGAACCGTTCACGCATCTGATCGGCAAACCGCCATCGATGGCGGCACGGCGTGACAGCGGGCCGTGCCCCTTCGTCGGTCCTTGGGAAGGCTCGTTTGCTCAGGGCGATCACTGCGACCAGTACTGCCAGGCCCAGTAGAAGCTCTCGTCGCGCGGCGGCAGGCGGCCAAGCTCGGGATTGAGCTGCACCGGCGCCGGCGATCTGGGCTGGTCTTGCGGCGATTGCCCGTCCCGGTCGGGAAGGCGCAACAGCCAGTGGCCGAGATGGGCGAACAGCACCGCGGTGGAATGGGTCATCGTCATTCTCCTTGCCTCGGGTTCCTTGCCTGCGATCATTCGCGTCCCGCCCACGGGACCAGCGCGCGCTCGACCCGGCGGAGGACGAACTCCAGTGCGAAGGCGATGAGCGCGATCACCAGGATGCCCATCACCACCACGTCGGTGACCAGGAACTGCGCCGCCGACTGGATCATGAAGCCGAGCCCCCGCGTCGCGGCGACCAGCTCGGCCGCGACCAGCGTCGACCAGCCGGCGCCGAGCGCGATGCGCAGGCCGGTGAGGATCGAGGGCAGCGCGCTGGGCAGGATCACATGTCGGACCACTTGCCATCGCGTTGCGCCCAGCGAACGCG
>JBFLWR010000274.1:0-3898 GCA_040755925.1 Pseudomonadota bacterium | reverse complement strand
ACTCCAGGCGGCGCGTCAGCAGGGCCACGTGCTGGGCGCCGAGGCCGTAAGCCAGGATCTGCAGGCCGAAGGCGGCGACGAGGCCGGTCACGCGTGGCTCGCCGTAGAAAGCGGCGACCAGTGGGGCGGACGCCGCAAGCACGCAGGCAAGGACCGCGCTCACCGCGACATTGACCCAGAAGAGGTAGTTGACCTCTTCGTCCCGGATGCCTGTCTTCTGGATCGTCGCCTGGGTCAGGCCGAAATCCTGGAACAGCGCGATGAAGGCGAGTACCGGCGCCGACATCGCGATGACGCCGAAATCCTGCGGCGACAACAAGCGAGAGAGTACGATCACGGAGACCATCTGCGTCGCCACCCGAACGCCTTGCGCCATGGCTGTTACGATGGCGCCGCGCCCGACCGATTTTCTGAGGGAGCCTTCTGGCGGATCGAATGCACTGGCTTGCAAATTCAGGATTCCTGACTTTCGCACGGTCAGGCTCCGAGAACCTGATCGTCGTTGAGTACCGAAATGCCCCGTCCAGCATCGAAGTGTGCGCCAACGATATGGCAATTTTTGCGACGCCGCATCAAAATTGTTGCAATGCAGCAAAATTTTGCGATTTGTGAAACGACAGCGCGGAGCGACCCTTCAGTCCGTCCTCCGGCCAAGCCTGTCGGCACCATGGAGCTGGCGCGGCCTTCAGGCCGCCGAGGCGACTGGCCCGCCGGGGGAACGCCTCGCTGCGCCCTTCGAACTGGAAGCGGGCGGCAGCGACCGCGGGGAGGAAGTGTCGAGCGCCGGATCGAGGTGCGCCGGATCCCTGGTGCGCTCCATGGCCACGCGTTCGTAAAGCGAATCGAGGAATTTGCCCGCCGGCTCCGATCCGAACATGACCTCCGCGGTTCGGCGGGCTTCGCGCCGCAGCGGCGCCATCAGTTTCGGCTGTCCTATGTAAATGGCCAGCCTGTCGATGGCCTCGGTGGCGAGGCGTTCGACCTCATCACGGAAATATTGCGCATAGTCCTGATCGCCACGGAAGTCATACCCCGGGCTCCACCAGTCGCCGACCTCATTCAGCTTCACGGGGAGTGAAATCCCGTTGACGCCATCTTCCAGGAATTCCGGCAAGGCGCAGACCCTGGTTCCGAGCACCGGCGTGTGCTCCGACATCGATTCCAGCGCCGAATAGCCGAAAGTGTCGCCGAAAGTGGCAAGAATGCCGAAATGTGAATTGCGCAGCATTTGCCGCACCGCGTCATTAGGCAGCGCGCCGTGGTGCTGGACGTTCTTCAGGCTGAGCAGCTTGATGTAGGGGTCGAAGAAGCCCGGGCTCGTCGGATCGGTCCAGATATGGCCGCCGACCTGCAGGCTTGAAACGATGTTTACCCGGATCGGCAGGTTCCGCTCGATAGCCTTCTCCGCGATCTTGACCGCAACGCAGCCGCCCTTGCGGCCGAAATGGGCGCCGACGAAGGTCAGGATGAGCTCTTCGGCATTGTTGTCCGCCATCGCGTCCTCAACGGCGGGGACCACGATGTTGGGATGGCGCACGATCAGCTTGTCCGTCAGCAGCGCGATATCAGGATTGTCGGCGTGCTGCTCCAGGAAGCATCTGCGGGCGAAATGCGACAGGGCAATGATGCGGCGGCAGCCGGACCCGGCAATTCGCGACCTCATGTAGCGGGCCATTCGCCCCTGCTTGCTGAGCGCGAACTGTCTCGGCAGGTGCGATTCGAACGAGATGACGAACTTGGAGGCGTTGAGCGGGATGCGGTTGAACGCGTGCACGAGATCGGCAGGCGGCGTCGGGTCGATGAGCGTCACGCCTTCCAGCTTCGACGAGACGAGGTTGAGGGGCAGGAAGCGCTTGCGCACGATCCTGTGTCTCGACGCTCGCGGCGTCACGAAGTTTGTCGGATACCTGTCGTCATAGACGGCAATACGCAGAGACTTACCCACACTTCACCCCACTCGTCTTCAAACCAGTGGCATGCAGGGTCTTCGCGACATGAACTATCGTCGCCGAACGACCGCAAATCTTCTATACCGCACCGCAACTAAATGAAAGCGCGGACCCCCAAGCCACATTCTCATTCCCAACACTGCCACTCCATTTAAAGGCCTTTTTTGCTGCGGTGCAATACAATCTTTAACCGAAAGTTTACCGTGTTCACGGTCGCCCCAGGGTTCTGATCGGGTCGGCCGAATGCCAGAAAACCCCGCCTGGCGCCGGGTAGAAATATGCTCTGGCGGCGGTGGCGCATCGAAAAGGCTCGCCAACCGGCTCACGCAGAGTTGAGGGACCTTGTATGTGCGGCGCAAAATATATGTCAGTTTTGCTACGCCGCACCAAAAATGTTGCGATGCAGCAAAAGCTGTACTAGCATCCTCTCGGGTGGGCCAACAGCGGTCGAGTTTCATGCTGCATGTCTTGTACCTTGTGCATGACGTATCCGACCCGGCGGTGCGCCGGCGGGTCAACATGCTCAAGGCAGGCGGCGCCAGGATAAGCCTGGCGGGTTTCCGCCGAACCACCAATCCAATCGCCGATATCGAAGGCGTCGAGCCGATCGATCTCGGCCCGACTCGCGATGGCCGGTTTGCGCAGCGAATCGGTGCGGTCGCGAGGGCGGCGGTATCGATCGGCGCCAAGCTCGGCGTCATGCCGAGACCCGATCTCATCATAGCGCGCAACCTCGAAATGCTGGCGCTTGCCCGCCGCGCGAACGCCGCGCTCGGGGCAGGCGTGCCCATCGTCTATGAATGCCTCGACATTCACCGCCTTGTGCTGCGCAACGATTTTGTCGGCAGGACGCTGCGCGGCGCCGAGCGCCACCTCGCCCGCGACGTGAAGCTTTTGGTCACCAGTTCGCCGGCCTTCGTCGCCAATTACTTTGAACCGTTCGGACAGGTCGCCGCGCCGATCGAGCTGGTCGAGAACAAATATTTCGACGTCGCCCCTGTTGCGGCCGATGACCTCGCCAACGCCGGCAATCCCGAGGCGCCGCCCTGGCGCATCGGCTGGTTCGGCGCTCTGCGCTGCCGCCGCTCGCTGGAGCTCCTGGCCGGGTTCACTCGCCGCCAGGGTGGGCGATTCGAGGTCGTGCTCAGGGGCCGTCCGGCGCTTTCCGAATTCCCTGATTTTCACGGCTTCGTCGAGGCAGAGCCGTGGCTTTCCTTTCGCGGGCCCTATCGCAATCCGGAGGACATGGCGGCGATCTACCGGGAGGTGCATTTCTCCTGGGCGATCGACTTCTTCGAGCACGGCCAGAATTCCGAATGGCTGCTGCCCAACCGCCTCTACGAAGGCTGCCGCTTCGGCGCCGTGCCAATCTCGATGGCCAGCACTGAAACCGGGCGTTTCCTCAAGCATCAGGACATCGGCGTGCTTTTGTCCGAAGCCACGCCCGAGGGCCTCGAAGCCATGCTGGGCAAGATGGATCCGGATCGGTTTCGCGGCCTGAAATCAAGGGTGATGGCCCGCAACCCGAGAACCTGGAGCTACGACCGCGGCGACTGCATGGCTTTCGTCGACAAGCTGCGCGACCTCGCGGCCGCTCCTGCCGTCTTCGCTGCCGAGGCGGCGGCTTAGGATGAGCATGGACAAGAAGCCGATGACGCAAGCCACCGCATCGACCCTTATCGTCATTCCCTGCCTCAACGAGGTCGCGCATATCGGCGGGCTGCTCGAGCAATTGCGGCCTGCGGCGGCAAGGCTCGGTGCCCGCATCGTCGTCGCCGATGGCGGCAGCGCGGACGGCACGCAGGCCATCGTCGAAAAAGTCGCGGCCGAGGATCCGAATGTCGTCCTGCTTGCCAATCCGAAACGCATTCAGAGCGCTGCCATCAACCTGGCGGTCGCGACCTTCGGCGACAGCGCCGACTACCTCATCCGCATCGACGCCCATGGCG
>JBFLWR010000273.1:0-3798 GCA_040755925.1 Pseudomonadota bacterium | reverse complement strand
CACCGATCAGATCTTCCAGTGGGCCGATGGCGGCACCTCGAACATGATCCTCGACGACGGCGGCGACGCCACCATGTACATCCTGCTCGGCGCGCGCGCCGAGGCCGGCGAGGACGTGCTGTCCAATCCCGGCAGCGAGGAAGAAGAGATCCTGTTCGCGCAGATCAAAAAGCGCATGAAGGCCTCGCCCGGCTTCTTCACCAAGCAGAGGGAAGCGATCCGCGGCGTCACCGAGGAGACCACCACCGGCGTCAACCGGCTCTATCAGTTGCAGAAGAAGGGCCTGCTGCCCTTCCCGGCGATCAACGTCAACGATTCCGTCACCAAGTCGAAATTCGACAACAAGTATGGCTGCAAGGAATCGCTGGTCGACGGCATCCGCCGCGGCACCGACACGATGATGGCCGGCAAGGTCGCCGTCGTCTGCGGCTATGGCGACGTCGGCAAGGGCTCGTCGGCCTCGCTGCGCGGCGCCGGCGCCCGCGTCAAGGTGACGGAAGTCGATCCGATCTGCGCCCTGCAGGCGGCAATGGACGGCTATGAGGTCGTCACGCTCGAGGACGCGGCCCCGACCGCCGACATCGTCATCACCACCACCGGCAACAAGGACGTCGTCACGCTCGACCATATGCGGACGATGAAGGACATGGTGATCGTCGGCAATATCGGCCACTTCGACAACGAGATCCAGGTGGCGTCGCTGCGCAACCTGAAATGGACCAACGTCAAGCCGCAGGTGGACCTGATCACCTTCCCGGACGGCAAGCGCATGATCCTTCTCTCGGAAGGACGCCTGCTCAACCTCGGCAACGCGACCGGACATCCGAGCTTCGTCATGTCGGCCTCGTTCACCAACCAGGTGCTGGCGCAGATCGAGCTCTATTCCAAGCACGGCCAGTACCAGAACCAGGTCTATGTGCTGCCCAAACACCTCGACGAGAAGGTGGCGCGGCTGCATCTCGACAAGCTTGGCGCCAAGCTCACCGAGCTGTCGGGCGAACAGGCCGCCTATATCGGCGTGACGCCGCAGGGCCCGTACAAGCCGGAACACTACCGCTATTAACCATATCTAAAATATCCACAATATATTGAAGCCGGGCGTTGACTTTCCGCCCGGCTTTATTTTTTGCGTCAATGATTCTTCACGCCGATTCCGGCACGCGTTATTGTTGTGATTCGCGGTCCGGGGACATGAAGGACCGAGGACGCATTCAAGGCGGTCTTGCATTCAAGCGGCGAAGAGGACCAAGACATGCCGGGGGATTACCCGCCAAGCGCGGGACAGGCCGTTACCGGCGGCCAAGGCGATTCGAGGGTGAACGGCTACCGGGCCGGCAGGGGCTTTGTGCATCGCGCCGGCGTCCGCATCGGCATGCTCCTGACCACCTCCGCGCTCACTGGTCCGTTGCTTGGGCTGGCCGCACATGCGGAGACTGGCGTCGCGCACAAGGCGGTGCCGTCCGTCAGCACCGTTGAAGTGATGCAGCTTGCCATGTTCGTCGGCGTGATGGGCGCGGCGCTGGTTTCGGCCATCTTCCTCATCCGCGAGCGCGCGCGAACCTCGGCGCAGAACATCCAGCTGAGGGCCCGTATCGCCGACGTCAACGCGGCGCTCCAACGTTCCGAGGCGCTGCTCAATCTGCGCGACCAGCGCGTGGTCGTCTGGACCGCCGACAACAAGAAACCCGAGCTCATCGGCAACCTGCCACTGGAAAGCGGCGCCCCCGACGACCGGTCGGCCTTCCTGGCCTTCGGCCGCTGGTTGATGCCGCGCTCGGCGGCGGCGCTGGAGAATGCGATAGCCGCGCTACGCGACAAGGCCAAGGCCTTCGACCTCGTCATCGAGACGCAAGCCGGCGTTCCGCTCGAAGTGCAAGGCCGCAAGAGCGCGGCGCATGTGCTGGTGCGCTTCATCTCGCTTTCCGAAACGTTGCGCAGCCAGGCCAGACTGAAGATCGACAACCAACGGCTCGGCGCCGACTACGACACCATGCTCGGCCTGCTCGAAGCGTTGAAGATGCCGGCATGGCTGCGCTCGGCCGACGGGCGGCTGAAATGGGTCAACCGCGCCTATGCCGATGCGGTTGAGTCAGAGACCGCCGAGGCCGCCATTCGCGAAGCCAAGGAGTTCCTAGGCGGCCAGGCGCGCGAGCAGATCGCCGAGCAGCACAAGTCGCGCCCCGTCTTCGAGCAGACGCTGTCCACGGTGATCGAGGGCGACCGCCGCATGTTCGCGGTGACCGACTTCTCCAGCGCCGACGGCTCGGCCGGACTTGCGTGCGATACCAGCGCCATCGAGACGATTCGCAGTGAATACGAGCGGACCGTGCGCAGTCACGCCGACACGCTCGACCAGCTCAACACGGCCGTCGCGATCTTCGACACCGACGAGAAGCTGCGCTTCTTCAACCAGGCCTTCCAGAAACTGTGGGGCCTCGACAGCGGCTTCCTGCACAGCGCGCCGGACAATGCGCTGCTGCTCGACCGATTGCGCAGCGAGGGCAAGATCGCCGAGCAGCCGGAGTGGCGCCGCTGGAAGGAGAGCCTGCTTGCCGCCTACCGCGCGGTGGAATCGCAGGAGCATTGGTGGCACCTGCCGGACGGCAAGACGATCCGCGTGGTGGCGAACCCGCAACCCAAGGGCGGTGTCACCTGGGTATTCGAGAACCTGACCGAGAAGATCGACCTCGAGAGCCGCTACCGGACCGCCGTGCGCGTGCAAGGCGAGACGCTGGACAATCTCGCCGAGGGCGTAGCCGTGTTCGGGCCGGACGGTCGGCTGCGCCTGTCCAACCCGGCCTTCGTCACACTCTGGGGTCTCGAGCCGGACGCCATCAAGCCCAATGTGCATGTCTCGGCGATCCGCGACCTCTGCGACCGCCGCGCCGCCGACAGTCCCTGGGCCGGCTTCGTCGCCGCCATCACCGGCTTCGACGACGAGCGCCGCGACCGCCGCGGCCAGACCGAGCTGGTCAACGGAACCGTGCTCAGCTACGCCGTCATCCATCTGCCCAACGGGCAGGTGATGATGACCTTCGTCGACGTCACCGACACCGTCAATGTCGAGCGGGCGCTGAAGGACAGGAACGAGGCGCTGGAGAAATCCGACCAGTTGAAGAACGAATTCGTCCAGCACGTTTCCTACGAGCTGCGCTCGCCGCTGACCAACATCATCGGCTTCACCGAGCTGCTGTCGCTGCCGGCGACCGGGTCGTTGACGCCGAAGCAGCGCGAATATGTCGAGCATGTCGGCTCGTCCTCCTCGGTGCTGCTCACCATCGTCAACGACATACTGGATCTCGCGACGGTCGATGCCGGCATCATGCAGCTCGACATTTCCGAGATGAGCATCGACAGGACCATCGCGGCGGCGGCCGAGCTGGTGGCCGACCGGCTGGAAGAGCATTCGATCAAGCTGAAGGTCGACGCGGCGGCGGCGCCGAAGAGCTTCCACGGCGACGAGATCAGGGTCCGCCAGATCCTCTACAATCTGCTGAGCAACGCCGCCAACTATGCGCCCGAGGCGAGCACCATCACGCTGACCTGCCGGCAGCTGGCGGAAGGCGTGGAATTCTCCGTCCATGACGACGGGCCGGGCATGCCGCCGGACGTGCTGGAATCGGTGTTCCGCCGCTTCGAGCCGCGCGCCAACGGCGGACGCCGGCGCGGCGCCGGCCTGGGGCTGTCGATCGTCAAGAGCTTCGTGGAACTGCATGGCGGCACGGTGCGCATCGAGACCGGCAAGGACCAGGGCACCACGGTGATCTGCACCTTCCCCGACACGCCCTCGGGCATCCG
>JBFLWR010000272.1:0-7494 GCA_040755925.1 Pseudomonadota bacterium | reverse complement strand
CCGCCCTGATCCTGGCCGGCAATCTGCTCAACCTGCAGCGCAAGGCGCCGCAGGTAGCGGAGGCCGAGGCCGCTACGTCCTGAGCTATACAAGTTCCACTTCCACGACTCCCGGCACGGCCCGCATCGCCGATGCCACCTGCGGCGAGATGCGATAACGGTTCGGCAGTTCAATCTCGACCTCGCCCTGCCCGGCGTCCTTGATCAGCACGAAGCTCACCTGCCCCTCGCCCTTCACCGAAAGCTGGTTGGCGAGAATGCCGAGCGGCGCTGCATCGCGCACGAAGATGCGAAGCGCCTTCTGGATGCGGCTTGCCTCGTCCTCCAGCGACTGCACCGTCTGGATGCGCAGGTTGATGCCCTCGGGCCTGTCTTCGGCCGAAACCGTGATCACCACGGAGCGGCCGGGCTCCAGCATGTCGCGAAACTGCGCCAGTCCCTCTGAAAACAGCACCGCCTCATATTGGCCCGTGGTGTCGGAAAACTGCACGACGCCCATCTTGTTGCCGGTACGTGTCTTGCGTTCCTGCTTGGTTGTGACGGTGCCGGCCAACCGGCCGGCGGCGGCGCCGCGTTTGACGGCAGCGGAGAACTCACCCCAGTTCTGCACGCGCATCTTCTGAAGTGCCGCCTTGTATTCGTCGAGCGGATGCGCCGACAGATAGAACCCGACCACCTGGAATTCCCGGTGCAGGCGGTCCGCGGCAAGCCACGGATCGGTCGCCGGAAGGTTGAGCGCCTGCGACTGGCTGCCGAGCGAAGCGCCGAAGATGTCGGCCTGGCCGGAAACGGCATTCTGCTGGGCCAGCGCGGCAAGCCCCATCATCCGCTCGACGCCGGCCATCATTTGGGCGCGGTCATGGCCGAAGCAATCCAGCGCGCCGGCCATGATCAGGCTTTCGAAGACACGCTTGCCGACGATCTTCGGATCGACCCGCTCGCAGAAATCGGCAAGGTTCTTGAACGGCTTTTCCCCGCGCATGGCAACGATGTGCTCGACCGCCGCGTCGCCTACGCCTTTCAGGGCGGCCAGCGAGTAGAAGATCTTGTTCTCACCGACCTCGAAGGGCCGGAAGCTCGACATCACCGACGGCGCCACCACCTCGATGCCGAGGCGCAGCGCGTCCTGGCGGAAGTCGGCCAGCTTGTCGGTGTTGCTCATGTCGAGCGTCATCGACGCCGCCAGGAACTCGACCGGATAATGCGCCTTGAGATAGGCCGTCTGGTAGGAGACGACCGCGTAGGCGGCCGCGTGCGACTTGTTGAAGCCGTAGTCGGCGAATTTCGCCAGAAGATCGAAGATGAAGTCGGCCTGCGGCTTGCTGACGCCGCGCTCGACCGCGCCCGAGACGAAGCGCTCACGCTGCTTGTCCATTTCGGCGCGGATCTTCTTGCCCATGGCGCGGCGCAGAAGATCGGCTTCGCCGAGCGAATAGCCCGAAAGCACCTGCGCGATCTGCATCACCTGTTCCTGGTAGACGATGACGCCTTGCGTCTCCTTGACCAGGTAATCGATCTTGGGATGGATCGAGGCCATCTCCTCCTCGCCATGCTTTCTGGCGTTGTAGGTCGGGATGTTCTCCATAGGGCCGGGCCGGTAGAGCGCGACCAGCGCGATGATGTCCTCGATACAGTCCGGCCGCATGCCGATCAGCGCCTTGCGCATGCCGGCGCTTTCAACCTGGAACACCCCGACCACCTCGCCGCGCGACAGCATGGCGTAGGTGTCCTTGTCGTCGAGCGGTATCGTCGCAAGGTCGATGTCGACGCCGCGTCGGCGAATGAGCTTCACCGCCGTCTCCAGCACGGTCAGCGTCTTCAGGCCGAGGAAGTCGAACTTCACCAGCCCCGCCTGCTCGACATATTTCATGTTGAACTGGGTGACGGGCATGTCCGAGCGCGGATCGCGGTACATCGGCACCAGTTCCGATAAAGGCCGGTCGCCGATGACGATGCCCGCGGCATGCGTCGAGGCATGGCGATAGAGACCTTCCAGTTTCTGCGCCGTATCGAGCAGCGTCTGGACGATCGGCTCCTTCTCCGCCTCCTCGGCAAAGCGCGGCTCGTTGGCGATGGCGTCCGCCAGCTTGACCGGGTTGGCCGGGTTCTGCGGCACCATCTTGGAGAGCTTGTCGACCTGGCCGTAAGGCATCTGCAGAACGCGGCCGACGTCGCGCAGCACAGCACGCGCCTGCAGCGTACCAAAGGTGATGATCTGCCCCACCTGGTCGCGTCCGTATTTCTGCTGGACGTAGCGGATCACCTCCTCGCGCCGGTCCTGGCAGAAGTCGATGTCGAAGTCCGGCATCGAGACGCGGTCAGGATTGAGGAAGCGCTCGAACAGCAGCGAGAAGCGCAGCGGATCGATATCGGTGATCGTCGTCGAATAGGCGACCAGCGAGCCGGCGCCCGAGCCACGGCCCGGCCCCACCGGAATGCCTTGCGACTTGGCCCATTTGATGAAGTCGGCAACGATCAGGAAGTAACCGGGAAACTTCATCCTCTCGATGATGCCGAGCTCGAATTCAAGCCGTTCGCGATATTGCTCGATTGTGTAGCCGGGCGTCGGTCCGTGCGCGGCAAGCCGCGCATCCAGCCCCTCGCGCGCCTGGCGGGAGAGCTCGGCGGCCTCCGCCTTTTCCGCCGCATCCTTGTCGGCGGCGTCGGCACCGGTGAAGCGTGGCAGGATCGGGCTGCGGTTCTTCGGATAATAGGAGCAGCGCATCGCGATCTCGACCGTGTTGTCGATCGCTTCCGGCAGGTCGGAGAACAGCCGCGCCATCTCGGCCTGGCTGCGCAGGAAATTGTCCGGCGCGAGCCGCCGACGGTTGTCGGCGGCAACCACCGAACCTTCGGCGATGGCTATCAGCGCGTCATGCGCCTCATAGTCCTCGCGCTTGGAGAAGAAAGCCTCGTTGGTGGCGACCAGCGGCAATTCGTGGGTGTAGGCAAGGTCGACCGTCGATTTTTCGACCATGCGATCATAGCCGGCGACGCGTTCCAGCTCGACATAGAGCCGGTCACCGAAAAGGCCCTTGAGGAAGAGCAGCCGCTGCTCGGCGAGGTCGCGCCGGTCGGCCTTCAGCGCGGTGCCGATCGGGCCGCGCGGACCGCCGGTAAGGCAGATCAGGCCGTCGCTCTGACCTTCCAGCATCGCGCTGGTCAGATGCACCGGCTCGCCGGGCGGCGTCTCCAGATAGACCTTGCTGATCAGCCGCACGAGATTGGCGTAACCGGCCTCGCTCGCCGCGATCAGCACGATCGGCGACATTTCGGGGCCCTGCCGGCGGCGGTCGCGCTGGGCATCGGCGGCCTCGCTGGAAAATGCGAGATCGATCTGGCCGCCGATGATCGGCTGGATGCCGTCCTTGACCGCCTTCTGGGCGAATTCGAGCGCGCCGAACAGGTTGTTGGTATCGGTCACGGCGATCGCCGGCGCCTCGTCCTTGACCGCATGGCCGACGATTGCGCCCAACTGCAAGGCGCCTTCGAGCAGCGAATAGGCCGAATGCACACGCAGATGGATGAAGGTCCGGGCCGGCGCCTCCGGCCGCGCGGCCTTCACGGCTGCTTCGCGCTGCAACGGGTCGCGTGGAAGTCGTTCATCCGCCATGGGGTTTGGGCCGCTCTGTGAGACTCAACATCGGTGGAGATGTATTGTCCGCAGGCGCGCGATGCGAGTCCAGCGAGCACCTGTGCACAGCGGTCTCAAGTCTCAGTCGAATTCCATGATCACCGCGTCGACCGCCAGGCTGTCGCCGGGCTTGGCGTTGAGCTTGGCAATAGTCAGGTCGCGTTCGGCGCGCAGCACGTTTTCCATCTTCATAGCCTCGACCACGGCAAGCGTCTCGCCAGCTTTGACTTCCTGCCCTTCCTTCACCGCGATTGACACGACGAGGCCGGGCATAGGGCAGAGCAGCATCCTGGAGGTATCCGGCGGCAGCTTCTCCGGCATCAGCCTTTCGAGCTCCGCCGTGCGCGGCAGCATGGCGCGCGCGGTCACCGACATGCCCTTCCACGCGATGTCCAGCCCATTGAGCATCGGTCGGACCTGCGCCGCGATTGTCTGGCCACCAACGGTCCCGTGCCAGATCGCATCGCCCGGCCGCCAGTCCGAGGCAACCGTCAGGGGCTTGGCGCCGTCTATCGACAGATCGACCTCGATCGGTATGGACACCATGCCATCGAGGATTATCGCGGACAGATAAGCGCCGCCGATCTTCACCTCCCAGTCGCGTTTGAGGTTGCCGGAGTGCGGCGCCAGCCGGCCGCTCAGGCGGTCGAGCCGGTCGCGGCGCAGCAATTCGATGGCCGTGGCGATAGCCGCGAACACCGCCCTCTCCTCGCCGTCCGGCTCCACCGGCGCGAAGCCGTGCGGATACTCCTCGGCGATAAAGCCTGTCGACAACCGCCCCTCTCGCCAGCGCGGATGCTGCATCAGCGCCGAAAGGAACGGGATGTTGTGCTCGATGCCGTCCACGACGAAACTGTCCAGCGCGTCCGACATGGCGTCGATGGCCGCGAGCCGCGTCGGCGCCCAGGTGCACAGCTTGGCCACCATCGGGTCGTAGAACATCGATATCTCGGAGCCCTCGGTGACACCGGTGTCGTTGCGGACCACGACATCGCCGAACGTCCCTTCCTCCGGCGGCCGGTAACGCGTCAGCCGGCCGATCGATGGCAGGAAATTGCGGAAAGGATCCTCGGCATAGAGGCGGCTTTCCACCGCCCAGCCGTTGAGCTTCACATCGCTTTGCTTGATGCCGAGCTTCTCGCCGGCGGCGATGCGGATCATCTCTTCGACAAGGTCGATCCCGGTGACGAGTTCCGTCACCGGATGCTCGACCTGCAATCGCGTATTCATTTCAAGGAAATAGAAGTTCTTGTCCTTGTCGACTATGAACTCGACCGTGCCCGCGCTCTGGTAGTCGACGGCCTTGGCCAATGCCACGGCCTGCTCGCCCATGGCCTTGCGCGTCTTGGCGTCGAGGAATGGCGACGGCGCCTCCTCGACCACCTTCTGGTTGCGGCGCTGGATCGAGCATTCGCGCTCGCCGAGATAGAGCGCGGTGCCATGCGCGTCGGCCAGCACCTGGATCTCGATATGGCGCGGATCGACGACGAATTTCTCGATGAAGACCCGGTCGTCTCCGAACGAGCTCTTCGCTTCCGAACGCGCCCGCTCGAAACCGTCGCGCACTTCGGCCTTGCTCCAGGCGATGCGCATGCCCTTGCCGCCGCCTCCGGCCGAAGCCTTGATCATGACCGGATAGCCGATCTCGCCGGCGATCTTTTCCGCGTGATCGGCATCCTCGATCACGCCCAGCCAGCCGGGCACGGTCGAGACCTTGGCCTCGCTGGCGAACTTCTTCGATTCGATCTTGTCACCCATCGCCTTGATGGCCTTGGGCTTCGGGCCGATGAAGACGATGCCTTCCTTTTCCAGCGCTTCGCAGAACGAGGCGCGCTCGGACAGGAAGCCGTAGCCAGGATGCACCGCCTCGGCGCCGGTCTCCTTGCAGGCGGCGATGATCTTCTCGGGCACGAGATAGCTCTGCGCGGCTGGCGGCGGACCGATATGCACGGCCTCGTCGGCCATTTCGACATGCACGGCATCGCGATCGGCATCCGAATAGACCGCGACCGTGGCAATCCCCATCTTGCGCGCCGTCTTGATCACACGGCAGGCGATCTCGCCGCGATTGGCGATCAGGATCTTCTTGAACATTCGGACGTCGTTCCTCCGGCGAAGTGGTCCAGTTCTATGGACAATTCCAGCGCGCCTCAAGGGGCTGGCCTGGGAGGTGTGCGTTGCCGGACAAGTTCAATTTCTACCAACTTTCACGCAGGCAAATTAAAGAATAAGCGATAATCCTGTTGCAGGGATCCGCAGAAGAGATGGCAGAAAGGCGTCGATGGTCAAAATAGCAAAATGGCTGGCAGTCCTGGCGACCAGCATCGCTCTGGCGATACCAGCATATGTAATCCTGATCAATTTTGCTGGCATTGGACTGAATGCTGCGCTTTCCAGTTATTTCGCGCCGCGGATGAGGCAGGACCCGGTAAGTCAGGCGACAAATTCGCCCACGGACGGCAAATACCAGAATGTTTACAATCCCAAGAGCGGATACGCCTTGTCGTCGATCGACCATTTCAAGGAGTTCGATAGGCTGCGGGTGGCGAGCATTCAACTCGTCCTAGACGCGGGTCTCTTTCAGGGCTCCACCGCGTCGAGCAAGAAATCCGCCGCCCGGATCGAGGCGCTCGAATATGCCCGAGATGAATGCCAGGAATTCTTGAAGACCTTCGCCGAAAAATGCCGCGTAGCGGATACCTCCGCCGATCTCTGGACAGGCAAAACGGCCATGATCCGTTTTAGCCTCGAGTTCGTGCAGAAAGGCGATTTCGGAACCGTCGCCAAGAGTGAAAAATTGATCGCCAATACAATCTCGTTCAGATACCAGGATGATGGCGATGTGAGGTTCTCATTGACCGATCCGGGGCCTGCTAGGAAAAAGCGCGCGGAAATCTATCAGGCGATCTACAAGGATTGCGCCGCCATCAAAGAACAGTATGGAAACTGTTCGATCTACGCGGTTTCAATTCAGTCAGACCCTGTGGGCAAGGAAGGCCAGCAAAGCGCCCGCGTTTCGGGGTCTTCCTCGCAGGCGGTCATCCAGCCCATGGAAGATTAGTTTACAGCCTCCCCGGCATTGCAATTTGCTGTACGTCGTCGTTCCGCCGGCGAAGTGATCCAGTTCTATGGACAATCCCGGCGCGTCTCAATTGGTCTGGAGCCACCGATCTCGGCACCTGACGCCAATTGCGGAAACCGCGCCGAAAAACGTCGCAACAGGCGTTGGCCACCTTTCCGGAACCCGTTAAGGTGTCGGTGGGCTTAGGACGGGCGGCAGGGTAGACGTCGCCCGCAGGCAGGCTTGGCAGTCTGCTGTAACTTGAAACTTACAAATTGTCGCCTTGGAGGAATCGCCCCATGAAAACGCGTGCCGCGGTCGCTGTTGGAGCTGGAAAGCCGCTTGAGATCATGGAGGTGGATCTCGAGGGTCCGCGCGAGGGCGAGGTCCTGGTCGAGGTCAAGGCGACCGGCATCTGCCACACCGACGAGTTCACGCTGTCGGGCGCCGATCCGGAAGGCATCTTTCCGGCCATCCTCGGCCATGAGGGCGCCGGCGTCGTGGTGGACGTCGGCAAGGGCGTGACGTCGCTGAAGAAGGGCGACCACGTCATCCCGCTCTATACGCCCGAATGCCGGCAGTGCCCGTCGTGCCTGTCGCGCAAGACCAACCTGTGCACGGCGATCCGCGCCACGCAGGGGCAAGGCTTGATGCCGGACGGCTCGTCGCGCTGTTCGGTCGGCGGCGAGAAGATCTTCCACTACATGGGCTGCTCGACCTTCTCCAACTTCACCGTGCTGCCCGAGATCGCGCTGGCCAAGGTCAATCCCGACGCCCCCTTCGACAAGATCTGCTACATC
>JBFLWR010000271.1:0-9916 GCA_040755925.1 Pseudomonadota bacterium | reverse complement strand
TCGGCCTCGGCGGCATTCATTCCGGGAAGGCTGACATCGTCCTCGCGCGGCGAGGGCATGGGCGGCGCCTTCTGCCAATCCGGCTCCGCCCTCGCCATGCCTTGCCGGCCCGGCTCCATTTTTCCCACGCCTTGCCGGCTCGGCTCGGCCTTTGCCTCGCTCTTCCAGCTCGGTTCGGTCTTTGCCGGGGTCTGCCAGCTCGGCTCGGCCCGGGGCGCGGCGGCAGGGGCGGCCTTGAACGGCTCAGGCCTGGAGGGCTCGGGTCTGAAGGGCTCTGGCCTTGCGGGCTCGGGCTTCGCCGCCGCCGGCTGCCGGACATGGCTTGGCTGGTTCTTGTTACGATCGATGGAAGAAAAAATATGCTCCAGCTCAGCGAGCGGATCCTCGGCCGGAGCCCGCCTGACATAGTCGCGCTCGACGCTCGAAATGGCATCTTCCAGCGAGCGCTTCTGCTTGCTGACGACATCGCCGGGAAGCGGCGGGGAATAATCCGCCAGCTTCTTTGCCAGCACCGCGCGGGCACCATCGTATATCTGCTTGCGCACCTCGAATGAGGGCTCGCCCTTCTTCTCGAGCTGCTTTTTCAGAACACTAACGAAATCTGCCATGCGTCAGGTGACCTGCAATCTTTTCCCGGCCGGTCGCAAATCAGCCGTACCGCCGGGAAGGGCTGTGAAACTAGTCTTGAAACGGGTCGGTCACAAGTATCGTGTCGTCCCGTTCCGGGCTGGTGGAAAGCAGCGCCACCGGGGCGCCGATCAATTCTTCGATGTAGCGGACATATTTGACGGCCTGCGCCGGCAGCGCGTTCCAGCTTCTGGCCCCGGCCGTGGTTCCCTTCCAGCCTTCGAGCGTCTCGTAGATCGGTTCGACGCGCGCCTGGGCGCCCTGGCTGGCCGGCAGGTAGTCGATCGTCTCGCCGTCGAGCTTGTAGCCGGTGCAGACCTTGATCTCGTCCAGGCCGTCGAGCACGTCGAGCTTGGTCAGCGCGATGCCCTTGATGCCGTTGACGGCGACGGCCTGGCGCACCAGCACGGCATCGAACCAGCCGCAGCGGCGCTTGCGCCCGGTGACGACGCCGAATTCGTGGCCGCGCGTGCCGAGGAATTCGCCGATTTCGTTCTTCTGTTCGGTCGGGAACGGGCCTTCGCCGACGCGCGTCGTATAGGCCTTGGTGATGCCGAGCACGTAACCGATGGCGCCGGGGCCGACGCCCGAACCGGCGGCGGCCTGTCCGGCCACCGTGTTGGACGAGGTGACGAAGGGATAGGTTCCATGGTCGATGTCGAGCAGCGTGCCTTGCGCGCCCTCGAACAGGATGCGCTCGCCGGCGCGGCGCTTGTCGTCGAGGACCTTCCAGACCCGGTCCATGTAGGGCAGGATCTCGCCGGCCACGGAGGTCAGCTCCTGCATGATCGCCTCGTGAGTGGCTTCCGGATGGCCGAGACCGCGGCGCAGCGCGTTGTGGTGCGTCAGCAACCTGTCGACCTTAACGGGAAGCGTTTCCAAATCCGCCAAATCCATCACCCGGACGGCGCGCCGGCCCACCTTGTCCTCATAGGCGGGGCCGATGCCGCGGCGGGTCGTGCCAATCTTGGTTCCGGAGTTCGAGGCGGCGTCTTCGCGGAATCCGTCCAGTTCCCGGTGCAGCGAAAGGATAAGCGCGGTGTTTTCGGCTATTTTCAGGCGCTCGGGCGTCACCTCCACGCCCTGTTCCTTGAGCTTCGCCGCTTCGGCGACAAAGGCATGCGGATCGAACACCACGCCGTTGCCGATGATCGAGAGCTTGCCCTCCCGCACCACGCCGGAGGGTAAGAGCGAGAGCTTGTAGACCTTGCCGTCGACGACCAGCGTATGGCCGGCGTTGTGGCCGCCCTGGAAGCGCACGACCACGTCGGCCCGTTCCGACAGCCAGTCGACGATCTTGCCCTTGCCTTCGTCGCCCCACTGCGAGCCGACGACCACCACATTGGCCATGTTCTTTTCCCTTGAGACGCCGCCCCTGGCGGCTTGAAAACGACAGGCCTCTATAGCCTCATGTGTCGACCGACGCGACCCTTCTTTTGCCGTCGAAACCATCCCGAGGCACAACAAATTCCGCCTTCCGTATCATTTACTTGCCGAGGCCGGCGCATTAGGCCGGGTCGATCTTCGAACGCGCGTCCCCTCCCGGAACCTGCGATGTATCGAGCCGCCTACCTGTTTCTTCTGTCGACCATGCTGCTATGGGGCGGCAATTCCGTGGCCGGCAAGCTCGCCGTCGGTCACATATCGCCGATGACGCTGGTCTTCCTGCGCTGGGTCATGGCGGTGCTGATCCTGCTGCCGGTCGGCTGGCGGACGCTGCGCGAGGACTGGCCCGAAGTGCGCAGGCATTGGCCCCTGCTCGCCGGCCTCGGCGCCTGCGGCTTCACGATCTTCAACGTCATATTCTACACCGCGCTGAACTACACCACCGCCATCAACGTCTCGATCGAGCAGGCCGCCATTCCGATCGTCATCATCCTGGCCAACTTCGTGCTGTTCCGGCTGCGCGTGCAGCGTCTGCAACTCGTCGGTGTCGCGTTGACCGTCGTCGGCGTCGCCGTGACCGCGAGCCATGGCGACCTCGGCCAATTGCTGAAGCTCGATCTCAATTTCGGCGACGCGATCATGCTCGCCGCGGTGCTCTGCTACAGCCTCTATTCGGTGGGGTTGCGCATGAAACCGACAGTCCGCTGGCAGAGCCTGATGCTCGTTCTGTCGATTGCCGCCCTTCTCACCTCGGTGCCTTTCTTTGTCTGGGAGGTCGCGGCTGGCCGGGTAATCGTCCCCGACGCGCGAGGATGGGTGCTGACGCTTTACACGGCGCTCGGCGCCTCGGTCGTCTCGCAAGTCCTCTACATCAGGGGCAATGAACTGATCGGCGCCAACCGTGCGGGCCTCTTCATCAATCTGGTGCCGATCTTCGGCACGCTGCTTTCGGTGCTGATCGTCGGCGAACAGTTCCAACCCTATCAGGGCCTTGCGCTCGCGCTCGTGCTTGGCGGCATCGCGCTCGCCGAATACAGCGGCAGAAGAGCGGCCCTGCAAATGCTATGAATAGGCCAAGACACCTTGAGCAATGCGACGTCATTAAGGATATCGATATTTGGATATATAGGCCTCTCCGGGCCGATTGACTTTCTCATCTTTCGGAGACCAGATATCGGTGTCGAGTGTATTCCATTCGGACAGGGAGGGGACTATGAATTTCCGAATGCTCGCGGCGCTGGTCGTCGCCTTTGTCGGCCTCGCCGTCTTTCCCGTTTCGGCATCAGCCGCGACTCTCGCCCACGCCACCACGTCGCTGAATGTACGCAGCGGGCCAGGCGCTCACTATGCAAGGGTCGCGACCTTGGCCGCCGGCCAGCAGGTGACGCTGCTCCATTGCGAAGGAAGCTGGTGCTCGATCAGTGTTGGCGGTATCCACGGCTGGGCCAACGCAAATTACCTGGACCGGTCCCATGTCGTTCGGCCGGTGATCGTGCAGCCGCGCATCGTAATCCGCCCGCCGCACCATCACCATCGGCCGCCGCACTGGCATCACCGGCCGCCGCACAAGCCTCACAGGCCACAGAGACCGCACAAGCCTCAGTGCAGGATCGCGCCGGGATTCCCCTGCAAGTAGATTGACGGAACAGCCCGCAAAAAAGCCCCGCGCACCGTCATGCGCGGGGCTTTTTCATGGCAACACCAGCGTCAGGCGCCGCCGACGTCGAACTGCAGGCGCTTGGCCGAGTCGATCGACTTGTGCGCCCGCACCTGCGCCAGCACCTTCTCCGGGAACGGCGCATCGAGATAGAGCAGCGCGATCGCGTCGCCGCCCGGCCGGTTGCGGCCAAGCTGGAAGTTGGCGATGTTCACGCCGTTCTCGCCACACACGGTGCCGAGCAGGCCGATGATGCCCGGCGCGTCGGCATTGGTGGTGTAGAGCATGTGCTGGCCGACCTCGGCGTCGAGATTGATGCCCTTGATCTGGATGAAGCGCGGCTTGCCGTCCGAAAAGCAGGTGCCCGCGATCGAGCGCGTCATATGCTCGGTCTTGACGGTGAGCTTGATGTAGCCGTCGAACACGCCCGACTTGTCGCGCTTGACCTCGGCGACGATGATGCCGCGCTCCTTCACCATGATCGGCGCCGACACCATGTTGACGTCGGAGACCTGCGGCCGGATGAGGCCGGCAAGTGCTGCGCTGATCAGCGCCCGCGTGTTCATCGTCGCCGTCGAGCCGTCGAACAGTATCTCGACCTCCTTGATCGGATCCTCGGTCACCTGGCCGACGAACGCGCCGAGCACTTCTGCAAGTTTGACGAAGGGCTTCAGCCGCGGCGCTTCCTCCGCCGTGATCGACGGCATGTTGATGGCGTTGGAGACGGCGCCCTTGATCAGGTAGTCGCTCATCTGCTCGGCCACCTGCAGCGCCACATTCTCCTGCGCCTCCGTGGTCGAGGCGCCGAGATGCGGCGTGGCCACGACATTCTCCATGCCGAACAGCGCGTTCTGCTCGGCCGGTTCGACCTCGAACACATCGACGCCCGCGCCCGCCACCTTGCCGCTCTTCAGCGCCGCGACCAGGTCGGCCTCGACGACGAGCCCGCCACGCGCGCAATTGATGATGCGCACGCCGTCTTTCATCCTGGCGATCGCATCAGCGTTGATGATGTTGCGCGTCTTGTCGGTCAGCGGCGTGTGAAGGGTGATGAAGTCGGCGCGGGTGAAAAGCTCGTCGAGCTCGACCTTCTCGACGCCGAGCTCCTCGGCGCGGCTGTCCGACAGGAACGGATCGAAGGCGATGACATGCATCTTCAGCCCGACGCCGCGCGTCGCGACGATCGAGCCGATATTGCCGCAGCCGACCACGCCCAGCGTCTTGCCGGTGATCTCGACGCCCATGAAGCGGTTCTTTTCCCACTTGCCGGCATGTGTCGAGGCATTGGCCTCCGGGATCTGGCGCGCGAGCGCGAAGATCATCGCCACGGCATGCTCGGCCGTGGTGATCGAATTGCCGAAGGGCGTGTTCATCACGATGATGCCCTTGCGGCTGGCCGCCGGTATGTCGACATTGTCGACGCCGATGCCGGCGCGGCCGACGACCTTGAGCCTGGTCGCGGCATTGATCAGCTTTTCGGTGACCTTGGTCGCCGAACGGATGGCGAGGCCGTCATACTGGCCGATCACCTCTAGCAGCTTTTCCTTGTCCTTGCTGAGGTCGGGCAGATAGTCGACCTCGATGCCGCGATCCTTGAAGATCTGCACGGCGGTGGTTGAGAGTTTATCCGATACGAGAACGCGGGGCGCCATGGCGGCCTCCTTGAAGGGAATTGAGTGTGTCGGGGAAATGGTGGCGGCCCGCAGGCCGCCAACGGATCTCAGGCCGCTGCTTTCAGCGACGCCTTCTGCGCGGCGAAGGCCCAGTCGAGCCAAGGCAGCAGCGCTTCGAGATCGGACGTCTCGACGGTAGCGCCGCACCAGATGCGCAGGCCGGGCGGAGCATCGCGATAGGAGCCGATGTCGTAGGCGACGCCTTCCTTGTCGAGCGCGGAGACGATGCCCTTGGCGAAGGCCGCCTGGCCGTCGGCATCGAGGGCCGCGACTTGCGCGTCGGTGAAGGAGAGGCAGACCGACGTGTTCGAACGGGTCGCCGGATCGACCGCGAGATGGCCAAGCCAGGACGATTTGTCGGCGAAACGGTTGAGCACCGCGGCATTGGCGTCAGCCCGGGCCACCAGCGCATTCAAGCCGCCGATCGACTTCGCCCAGTGGAGCGCGTCCAGATAATCCTCGACGCACAGCATCGATGGCGTGTTGATGGTCTCGCCCTTGAAGATGCCCTCTATCAGCTTGCCGCCCGAAGTCAGGCGGAAGATTTTTGGCAGCGGCCAGGCCGGCTTGTAGGTCTCGAGCCGGGCGACGGCGCGTGGGCTGAGGATCAGCATGCCGTGCGCGCCCTCGCCGCCCAGCACCTTCTGCCAGGAGAAGGTGACGACGTCGAGCTTCTGGAAATCGAGCCGTTGCGCGAACGCCGCCGAAGTGGCGTCGCAGATGGTGAGCCCTTTGCGATCGGCCGGAATGAAGTCGCCGTTCGGCACACGCACGCCCGATGTCGTGCCGTTCCAGGTGAAGACCACGTCGCGGTCGAAATCCACCTTTGCGAGATCCGGCAATTCGCCGTAGGCCGCCTCGAACTTGCGCACGTCGGCGAGCTTCAGCTGCTTGACGACATCGGTGACCCAGCCGGAACCGAAGCTTTCCCAGGCGACCATGTCGACGCCCCGCTCGCCGAGCAGCGACCACAGCGCCATCTCGACGGCGCCGGTATCGGAGGCCGGCACGATGCCGATGCGGTAATCGGCCGGCACCTGCAGGATCTCGCGTGTCAGCCCGATCGCCTGTTCGAGCTTGGTCTTGCCGATCTTGGCGCGGTGGGAACGTCCGAGCGCGGCGTTCTTCAGTGCCTCGACTGACCAGCCGGGGCGCTTTGCGCAGGGACCTGAGGAAAAATTGGGATTTGCCGGACGCAGTCCGGGCTTCGTAAGCGTCGTCATCGTGGTCTATCCTTCCAGATAGTGGCCCCTCGTTGGGGAGGGGTGGCCCACGGACGGCGATAGGCTTTCAGGCTTTCGGCGTCAAGAGGAAAGTTTTTGTCGCTGCCGGGACACCGGCCATGCCTCCTTCCGGACGCCCGTCATTCCGAGCTGGCCGACGAGTAGAAAACAAACGGCGGGCACCGGACCCGCCGCTTCAAATTCATTGGCGAAAGGACCTCTACCAGAGGTCGTATCGCAACCCGAGCTTGACGGACTGGTAGTCCAGGCCCTTGTGGACATTGAAGGCGCCGCCATCATAGGCAACGTACTGGGCGCCTGGCATAGCGAAATATTCATAGCCCACGTCGACAGAGACGTTCTTGGTCACCTGGTATGAAAGACCCGCGGCCAGCGAATAGGCGAAATCGTAATGGCTGCTCGCCGTCACCGAGCCGCTATAGCCGGCCGGGTCGTCGCAGTTGAACTGGGTGGTGGTGGTGAACCCGTTGCCTACGGTCGAGTTGGCTGCCGGGGCAACGCAATCTTTCGCGCCGATCGCCGTGCTGTACTTGCTGTAGACGACGCCGACGCCGCCGCCGACATAGGGCGTGATGCCGACATAGGTGCCCAGATCGACATACCCGTTGGCCATGAGGCTGTAGGCCTTGTTCGAAGCCTGGCTGGAACCCTGGCAGGGAGTGGTACCCGGCACGTTGGTCTGGCTTGTAATGGTGCCCGAAGTGTTGTCGACGACCGTGGTGGTAACCGAACCGTTGCAGGTCGTCATCAGACTGTCGCCAAAGGTGTTCGACGGCAAGATGCCGAAATTGAGATCGGCCCGCAGATAGTCGTTGAAATGATAGCCCATGCCGACGCTGCCGTCGAACATCGAGCGACTCGAGGAAAAGCCCGGAGCGTTGACGTTGTCCTCGAACGGCTTGTTGAAAGCATAGCCGACATCGCCGCGCAGGTACCATCCCGACCCCACCTCGACCGGCTTGTAGTCCGGCGCCTGGTCGACATAGATCGGCGGGTCATAGTCGGCCGCAAGTACCGGCTGCAGTGGCAAAAGGACGATTGCGGCAAGCACGGACGCGATACGCGATATGAATGTCATGGTCCCCGGCTCCTGAGGGTTGGCGCCAGTTCGCGAACGCGAGCACGGCTGCCGTTTCAGGATCATTGTTAACCATAGTGGTTAAGTGCCGGTTAAGGATAACGGTCCGTTACCGAATTGATCTCGATCGGCTTTTTGCCCTGGCAACTCACAAACGAAAACCGCCCGGCAAGCCGGGCGGTCGAAGCAGTCCAAGATGTTCGAAGAGGTTACTTCGTGTAGACCGGCTCCGGCTCGGGCACATACGGCTCCGGCGGCGGCGCGCAATCCGAGCGGCCGAACTGGTAACGCAGGCCGCCGCGCACTTCGTGCACGTTGACGCCATGGTCGAAGCCCGGGCCGGCGCCTGTCGTGCCGCCTGCCCCCGAGGCGTATTCGAACATCCGGCCGCCATTGATATGGCTGTAGCGATAGCCGACATCGAGCTTGACGCGATCGGTCAGGCAGTAGGACGCGCCGGCCATGAGGGCGTAGGCGAAGCGCCAGCCCTGGCCACCGGCATGATCGAATGAACCATCCAGATCGGTATTGTTCAGGGTATCCCACTTCATCCAGGCACCACCGATGCCGGCGCCGACATAGGGCGTGACACCGTGCCAGGTGCCGATGTCGACATAGGCGTTGGCCAGCAGGAGCAGGGCCGAATAGGACGAGACGTCAACCGAGGTACAGGCCACGCCGCCGCCGCAGGTGCCGCTGGTCGAGCCGTTGAAATTGGATTTGCCCAACCAGTCCGCCGTAAGATCGGTGCGGAAATACTGGTTGACTTGGTAGCCGACGCCCGCGCCGGCCGAGAAGGCGCCCTTCAGGCTGCCGCCGTCGAAGCTGTTTGTTCCGGGCGGCGGACCGTAAGTGATGTAGTCGGCGCCGCCGAACTGCGACCAGTGATAGTCGATATCGCCGCGGATATACCAGCCGCCGACATCGACAGGCTGGGCTTCGACGACCGGCGGCGGGGCCGGCTCGGCAGGCTGTGGTTCCGCGAGGTCGGCGGCAAGGGCCTGACCGGCCACTCCCGCAAACAGCGCGGCAAAGAATGCCATTCTTGCTGTGTTGAACATGCTGTCACCCCTAGAAGCCTCGGGACGACACCCGCCCGAAGTTGATTGACCTCGGTGTGGATAATGAATTGCAAAGGTTAAAAGCCGTTTAACCGTACCGATTAACCACGAATCTATACAATTTTAGATAGATACAGCGATGTGGCTCGCAGCTACGGCCGCCCTCGAATGGACAAGAAAAAGCCCGCCTGACGGCGGGCTTGGCAATCCGAATAGCGTGCTGCCTGGCCTCAGGCGGCATTGCGCGTTTCCGAAATGATGCCGACGATGTCGTTGACGACGGCCTCGACCAGTTGCGGGTCGTCGCCTTCCGCCATGACGCGGATCAGCGGCTCGGTGCCCGAGGGTCGGATGACGAGCCGCCCGGCCTTGCCGAGGCGATTGCGCGCCTCTTCTATCGCGGCTTTGACCGGAGCCTCTTCCAGCGGCTTGCCGCCGGAGATGCGGACATTTTTCAGGAGCTGCGGCACCGGCTCGAACTTCTTCGACAATTCGCTGACGGGGCGGTTCTGCCTTTTGATGCAGGCCAGCACCTGCAGCGCGGAAACCAGGCCGTCGCCAGTGGTCGAGAAATCGGAAAGCACGATGTGGCCCGACTGCTCGCCGCCGACATTGAGGCCGTGCGCGCGCATATGCTCGACGACATAACGGTCGCCGACCTTGGTGCGGTGCAGCTGCAGCTTCATGTCGCCGAGGAAGCGTTCGAGCCCGAGATTGGACATCACGGTGGAGACGACGCCGCCGCCGGCGAGCCGGCCGCTCTGATGCCAGGACTCCGCGATCAGCGCCATGATCTGGTCGCCGTCGACGATGGTACCGTTCTCGTCGACGATGACGACGCGGTCGGCGTCGCCGTCGAGCGCGATGCCGATGTCGGCGCGCACCTCATGCACCTTCTTCTGCAGGCCGGCCGGATGGGTCGAGCCGCATTCCTTGTTGATGTTGAAGCCGTTCGGCTCGACATTGATGGCGACCACCTCGGCGCCGAGTTCCCACAGCGCCTCCGGAGCCACCTTGTAGGCGGCGCCGTTCGCGCAGTCGACGACGATCCGCAGACCCGAAAGCGACATCGATCGCGGCAGCGTGCGCTTGGCGAACTCGATGTAACGGTCATGCACGCCGTCGACGCGCTTGGCCCGGCCGAGCCCGTCGGAATCGGCAAGCGCCAACTCGATGTCCTTGTCGAGCAT
>JBFLWR010000270.1:0-3948 GCA_040755925.1 Pseudomonadota bacterium | reverse complement strand
TTCCCGCAGCCGCGCTGGTCGAAGAGGATGACGTCGTAGAGCTTCGGATCGAACAGGCGCCGATGCTTTGGCGAGATGGTGCCCCCAGGGCCGCCATGCAGAAAGACGGCCGGCTTGGCGCCTTTGGTGCCGGAGCGCTCCCAGTAGATGGTGTGGCCGTCGCCGACATCGAGCATGCCGGAATCGAACGGCCCGATCTCGGGATAGAGCGTGCGCAGAGAACCGGCGGCAATCGTCATAGTTTCAAACCCTGCTGTGGCCAGTTGGCCGTCTCGTGGTCGGGATGCTGGAAGGAGATGATCTGCTCCTGCCGCGCGTAATAATCGGGATCGTGATGGACCGGCGCCTCGAATATCCTTTCGACCCAGGGCAGCCGGAAGGCGTAGTTGACCTGGATCTGCGGCGCGAGGTCGGAGCGATCGTCGAAGGCGCCGATGGCGATCTCCAGGCCGTCCGGCTGGCGATAGGTCAGCGGCGTGCCGCAACGGGCGCAGAAGCCGCGGTCGATGTTGATCGAGGACTGGAAGTAATGCGGCTCCTCATGGGTCCATTCGACGCCGTCCTTGGGCACGCTCACCAGCGCGCCGAAGAAATTGCCGAACTGCTTCTGGCACATGCGGCAGTGGCAGATGGACGGGCGTCCAAGCTTGCCGTGGACGCGGAAGCGCACCGCGCCGCACTGGCAGCCGCCTGTTCTAACTTCATCGGTCATGGTCATTCCTCCGGCGGCCATTGGTCGGTGTCGTGGTCTGGGTGCTGGTAGGAGACGAGTTCTGCGAGATATGGCGCCGACGAGACGTCGCCCATCGTCTCCTCCGACGGCAGTTTCGCTATGCCGTCGACATAGGGAAGCTTCGCTTCGACGCCCCATTGGACGGTTGGCGTGATGCCTGACGGATCGTCGAAGGCGGCTATCGCCAGTGCGATGCCGTCGGGCGCCTCGAAAGTCAGCGGCGTGCCGCACTCGGCGCAGAAGCCGCGCCAGGCGGCGTTGGACGAGCGGAAGCGCTTCGGCTCGCCGCGCGTCCAGTCGAGCCTAGCGCCACGCACCGAGACAAGCGGCAGGTAGAAATTGCCGCTCGCCTTCTGGCACATGCGGCAATGGCAGACCGACGCGTCGCCGAGCGCGCCCTCGACGCGGAAGCGCACGGCGCCACACTGGCAGCCGCCCGTATAGACCGGCCGGTTGTCGAGGCTCATGACCGGCTCCACTTCATGGGCTCACTCCGGCGCATGGCAAACCGCCTCGACATTGTTGCCGTCCGGATCGAAGACGAAGGCGCCATAGTAATTGGGATGATAATGCGGGCGCAGCCCCGGTCCGCCATTGTCCCTGCCGCCGGCGCCAAGGGCCGCGGCATGGAAGGCGTCGACCTCGGCGCGGCTGCGCGCGGTGAAGGCGACATGCTGGTGATCCCGCGGCTTGTCCTCGCCGGAGCTCACCCAGAACACCGGCCGGTCGCGGCCATAGCCGCCAACCTTGGCGCCGCCGGTATACTCCTCCGGCACCATGTAGAGCAGCGAAGCCCCCAGCGGCGCCATAGCCTTGTCGTAGAACGCCTTGGATTTCTCGAAGTCGGAAACGGTGATGCCGAGATGGTCGATCATGAAACGAGCTCCTCCATTGGTGGCGCGCAAGGGATAAGCGGTGCGCTCGCCTTGTCGATATCGCGGATGACGTCTGGGTTCCAGAAGCGCGGCAAACGGCTCCTGACAGTCGAGATCAGCGCTCTACGGCGCCCCCCTCTGCCCTGCCGGGCATCTCCCCCACAAGGGGGGAGATCAGATGCCACGCCGGCTTTCGCCAATCGCCCACGCCGCTGGATTGAGCAGGGCGCCAAAGCTGCCAATCTCCCTCCTTGTGGGGGAGATGTCCGGTAGGACAGAGGGGGGCGCTGTCCCGCCAACCTCTCCGCACCTGACCTGACAAAAGTCGCTCTCACCTTTTGATCTCCCAGGTCGTGACGCGCTGGCCCGTTGCCGGGTCCTTGCCGTCCTTGAGCTGCACGCCCTGCGCCAGCAATTCGTCGCGCACCCGATCCGCCTCGGCCCAGTTCTTGGCAGCGATCAACGCCAGGCGATCGGCGATCGCCTCGCCGATCGCCGTCTCGTCCACCTTGGCGGCGCCGACGTCGAAGCCGAGGAAGGCAAGTGCGGCCTTCAGCGAGGCGGCGGCCGCGTTTTCACCGTCCCCGAAGTCGAGCGCCTCGCCGGCAAGCTGCGTCAGCCGCTGGAAGGCCGCATAGGTGGCGAGGTCGTCCGACAGCGCCGCCACGACATCGGCCGGCAGTTGCTTCGCCGGCTCAGGCGCAAGGTCGGCCGCTCGCTTCCATTTGCGCAGCGTGTTTTCCGCCTCCTCCAGCTTGCGCACGGAGAAGTCGATCGGCTCGCGGTAATGCGTCATCAGCATCGCCAGCCGCAGCACCTCGCCCGGCCATGCGCGGCCGCCGAAATTCCCGGTCTCCAGCAATTCATGGATCGAGTAGAAGTTGCCGAGGCTCTTCGACATCTTCTGGCCCTCGACCTGCAGGAAGCCGTTGTGCATCCACACATTGGCCATGACCCTGGTGCCGTGGGCGCAGCGCGACTGGGCGATCTCGTTCTCATGATGCGGGAAGATCAGGTCGAGCCCGCCGCCATGGATGTCGAAGACCTCGCCGAGATAGGCGGCCGACATGGCCGAGCACTCGATGTGCCAGCCGGGCCGGCCCCTGCCCCATGGGCTTTCCCAGCCCGGCTCTTCCGGGCTCGACAGCTTCCACAGCACGAAGTCGCCGGGGCTCTTCTTGTGCGCGTCGACTGCGATGCGGGCGCCCGCCTGCTGCTCGTCGAGATTGCGCTTCGACAATTCGCCATAGTCCGGCATCGAGGCGGTGTCGAACAGGACCTCGCCGCCGGCCACATAGGCGTGGCCGCGCTCGATCAGCTGCCCGATCAGCGACAGCATGTCGGCCTTGCCGTCGGCGCGGGGCGCGACGAACTCGGTCGCGCGCGGCTCGTAGGTCGGCTCCAGGCAACCGAGGGCCGCGACGTCCTTGTGATACTGGTCGGCGGTCTTCTCGGTGACCTTGCGGATCGCGTCGTTGAGCGACAGCTTTCCGGCCGCGATCTCGGCGCCGAAATCGCGCAGCGCGCGCGCGTTGATCTTGTCGTCGACATCCGTGATGTTGCGCACATACGTGACGTGCTTTTCGCCGTAGAGTTGGCGCAACAGACGGAACAGCACGTCGAAGACGATCGCCGGCCTCGCATTGCCGATATGGGCAAAGTCGTAAACCGTCGGGCCGCAGACATACATGCGCACGTTTTGCGGATCGATCGGAACGAACGGCTCCTTCGTCCGCGTCAGCGTGTTGTAGAGGCTGAGGCCTTTCGATGCGTCAGACATGCGGTCCCGGTCCTTGATTTGGGTTCGCTGAAACCCGGTTGGCGCCGAGGCGCAAATCGGGCTCCAGCCTGCTGGCCGGGGCGTTTGTCCAATCTAGGAGAAGATGAGGCGAAAACGTCCGGACCAGCGCGAGGCTAGCCAATAATGCAAATGCCACAAATGGCGAAAGACGTTTTCATGGGCGGCTTTATCGCGCCCGCCGGTGTTGCCGTCAAGTCGCTCCGTTCGGGAAAAATGTCGTTGCTTCACAGGTAAAGACAGGGCGAAACATTTTATTAAACATGTCGGCACAGTGATGAAACATTCTCGGGCTAGACCCGCCAGACGTCACGATTTGGTCCGAATCGACCGCCAAACGCAGACACGAAAACGTTACCAGGGAAGAGACAATGGCTAGAAACAAGCAGGAACAGAACCGACCGGCGCAACCGGCGCTGACCCACCACTACCGCGCGATCGGCCCGGCCGCCATCGTCGCAGCCCTTCTTCATACCGCCAAGAAGAAGAAGCCGGCGCAGAAGATCGTCTCGCCGCGCGCCGCCTGACACGGCACGACTGGC
>JBFLWR010000027.1:0-17892 GCA_040755925.1 Pseudomonadota bacterium | reverse complement strand
ACCGTTCTGGAAATGATGGAGCGACCGTTAGGGAATTTCGATCCGGACCTCGTGGAGATCCTTTGTGAAGCGACCGCGGAATTGGCCATCGATCTGCGGACCGAGGCCAAGGTTCTGAAGATCGACAGGAATGGCACCGGCTTCACGGTCACCTACGAGACGCCGAACGGGGCGCGAACTGTCGATTGCGATCTGGTGGTCCATGCAACCGGGCGTGTCCCCAATATCGACCACCTCAACCTCGAAGCCGCAGGCGTTGAATTTAACCGCAAGGGCATCAAGGTCAGCCCCTTCATGCGCACCACCAATCCAGCCATCTTCGCCGCGGGCGATTGTGCCGACAGCGGTCCGAACCTGACCCCAGTCTCTGCCAACGAAGGCCGGATCGCCGGCAAGAATCTGCTGGCCGGTAAGGACGAACGCGAGGTGAATTATCCGCCAATCCCAAGCGTCGTCTTCACCCTGCCGCAACTGGCCTCCGTCGGGCTTTCCGAAGCCGCGGCACACGAGAAAGGATTGGATTTCGATACCCGTTTCGGGAAGACGGCGGGCTGGTATTCGTCGCTGCGCGTCGGCGCCAGGCACACCGCCTACAAGGTTCTGGTCGACAGGAGCGCCGGAAAAATCCTGGGCGCGCATCTGATCGGCCCCGGCGCCGAGGAACAGATCAACCTCTTCGCAATGGCGATGGCCGCGGGCCTGACCGCGAACAGGATCAAGGGCATAATCTTCGCCTATCCCAGCTTTGCATCCGACATCGGTTCGATGGTCTAGGACGATTGGATATGCGCTGGCGGGCTAATACCAAGGAACCGGCATATGCGCCATGACCGAAGTTCCGAACTTTTCACGGAGTCGAAGTAAGCGGCTCTCTGCACAAATGCTGCTGCGCAGAGGATACTGGACAGAGCCTCGGGCCATCCTGTCGCTTGACGACCTGGCGATAGAAACAGCTCGTTCGGCCGGTGTGGCAGCACCCGCCGTCTCCAGCGGCGCGTACCTTGAGCCACACCGCGTCCTGATCACAATCGACGCGCAGTTCCTCGACATGCTGAATCTGTCCGCTGGTCGCGCCCTTGTGCCAGAGACGCCGGCGAGACCGGCTCCAGTACCAGGCCTGACCGGTCTCGATCGTCTTTTCCAGCGCCGCTGGGTTCATCCATGCCAGCATCAGCACCGTTCCGCTCGTCGCGTCCGTGGCAACGGCCGGAATGAGCCCATTTTCGTTGAATTCTGGTGTAAGGGCGGAGCTTTCCTCGACCATCTCCGCGAAGTCTGCTGTCGGCTCGGTCATGGGCAGCGGCACTTGTCTTCCGGCGCACGGCCGTCCGGCAATGGGTGGCCGGACGCATTGCGGTCGATGGCCCGGCGCCGGCGCATGACGGCATAGCCGATGGCTCCGGCTGAAAGTGCCAACACAGCAGTCAGTCCAAGACGTTGCCCGCCGAGCCAGCCCGCGACGCCCCCCAATGCCGATCCGATGAGGAGCGGTCCGAGGCAGCAGAGTACGGCCAGTGGTGCGATAATGATCGCGGTCACTAGCCCGGCAAACGGCTTTTCGTCCATGAAACTCTCCCTTCGACCTGGCGGCATCGACGGGCTGGATGCTCCTAACGATCGCCATGAAGGAGATTGCTACACCCTGTATCTGCTACAGGCGCAAGACGGAAACTGGAATCAGCCCAGTCTGGTCAGCTTCACGGAAGCGTGAAGCGGGTCGCCCAAATCCCCGTTGAGTCTGTAGTGGCTACGGGGTGTAGGCCGCGCCGAGACTTGAAGTTCAACAAGGCACTGCGAGGGCAGGCATGCAGGCATTCAGGCTCAATGCGTCCGGCGCGCCAGCGGAAGCTACCGCTCGGTTGACATCGGAAAACGAGGATCTGGGGCATCAGCGGCTATTGGCAGCCGGCGGCATTTTGGGGACGATCGCCGTTTTCTTGCGCTGCACCATATGCTATAGAGCCCATGTGAAGTTCCGTACATTATTGCCCCGTATGCTTGCGGTACTGGCTGTTTTAAGCCTTGTTTCCGCGCCGATGGTGACACCATCAGCTGCGGCCATGAAGGTTGCCAATCCTACGGCGACGACAATGGCCCATATGGAGTCCATGCCCGACGGTATGCCCTGTCCTTCGAACCAGAGGCAGCAACCACCTGATTGCCATAAATCCTGCCCTTTGGCGACTTTGTGCTGCGCCAAATGCTTCCCGAGCGCGTCGACGACCGCAGCAATCATGCTGATCCGGTTGTCTGCCGCTGACGTAATCGCGCCCGGCAACAACGTCGGACGGGATCTTCTGCCTAATCCGCCGCCTCCCAGACCTCCGCGAACCTGAATTCATCGACGGCTCATCGGGGCCGTTTGTCGCCACGTGGCTGACGGCCTTGGCGATAGCTTGTGGCTTCGGCATGAGCCTGGCCACGAACCTGTCGTGCATTCCGCGCGGCCGAATGATGAACTTTGGGAAAATCAGACAATGAACTTTTGCAATGCGAAGCACGCCGCAGCCGCGGCGATGATCGGTCTTGCTCTCGGCGGAGGCATTTCGAAGGCCTGGGCCGGGATTGACGATTACGAGTTCCAGCTCGTTCAAAGCGCGATCAAGAAGGGCGACGACGCTATTGTCGCGGTCCGCCTCGTCGACAAGCGCTCCGGCAAGGTTGTGCCCGACGCGGTGATTTTTGCCCAGCGCGTCGACATGGCGCCGGACGGCATGGAGATGATGACGGCGCCAATCGAGTCGCTGCCCTCGACAGAGCCCGGCCTCTATCGTTTCAAGGCCAATCTGATGATGCCAGGCGGCTGGCGCCTGTCACTCGGCGCCAAGGTGCAGGGCGAAACCGGCTCTATCGGAAACAAGCTCGAATTCAAGGCCACGCCATGAAGCGCGCAGGCCGTACTGGCCTCACCCTGGCCGCCATCTTGGCGGCGGGGGCTGGAGGCTATTGGGCGGGACACCGCGATCTCGCGCTGCCTGCTGGTCCGTGGCTGCAAGCTGTCGCCTGGCTCGAAGGCACTTCGGCGGCCCCGGCGAGCGCCAACCCTGCGCCCGCCGGACCCGTGATCTATTACCGGGATCCCGACGGCCTCCCGGCCTATGCGGCAACTCCGAAGAAGACCGCGGATGGGCGGGACTTCCTCCCCGTTCTGGCGGGGGAGGACCTGAGCTTCGAGGACAAGCCGCTGGCCGCCGCTACGACCGTTGCCGCGGCTTCTGCGAACGGCGAGCCGAAACGGATCTTGTATTACCGCAATCCGATGGGTCTTCCGGACACCTCGCCTGAGCCAAAGAAGGATTCGATGGGGATGGATTACATCCCCGTCTACGCGGGCGAGGATGACGACGGCTCGACCGTCAAAGTTGCGACCGGCAAACTGCAGCGGACCGGCGTCCGCTCGGAGATCGCCACCGAGCAAGTGATCGTTCGTCCGGTGCGAGTGCCCGGCACCGTGCAGCTTGATGAACGGCGCGTGACAGTTGTCGCGACGCGCTCCGATGCCTTCATCGACAAGGTAGCGGACGTCACGACTGGCGATCGGGTCAAAAAAGGCGAACCGTTGATGCGACTGTATTCGGCCGAGATCGCCACGGCGAGCGCGCAATACCTTACCGATCTGAACGGAAGCGGCAGGGCCTCGGCCGGGGCACGCCAGCGCCTCGAGAATCTCGCGGTCCCACCCGACGTGATCGCCGCAATCGACCGCAGCCGCCAGGTTCAGACTTCCATCACCTGGACCGCACCGCGCGATGCCGTGATCCTCGAACGCAATGCAGTCGAGGGCATGAAAGCGTCGCCAGGTGACGTGCTCTTCCGCCTCGCCGATGTCTCGACCGTCTGGATCGTCGCCGACGTACCCGAATATGAGCTGGGAGCCGTGAAGGTCGGCGCCGTCGCCACGATCCGGGTGCGAAGTCTGCCCGGCCAGACCTTCAGCGCCCGTGTTGCCCTGATCTATCCGCAGGTCACCAAGGAAACGCGCACGACCAGGGTGCGGATCGAAATCCCCAATCCGGATGGTCTCTTGCTGCCGGACATGTATGCCGACGTCGAGATCGGCAGCGGCAGCAATGCCCCGGTTGTCGCTGTCCCCGACAGCGCGGTGATCGACACCGGCAGGCGGCAGGTCGTGATCCTGGACAAGGGAGAGGGCCGCTTCGAGCCGCGAGAGGTCAAGATCGGCCTTCAGGGCGGCGGCTTCACCGAAATCCGCAACGGCGTCGCCCCCGGCGAACGGGTCGTGGTCGCGGCTAATTTCCTGATCGATGCCGAGAGCAATCTTAAGGCTGCGCTGAGTGGCATGAGGAACCCGGAGACTGCGCCATGATTGCCCGCCTCATCGCATGGTCCGCACGCAATCTCGTCCTCATCTTCGTCGCCACAGCCTTCGCTGTGGCCGCCGGCGCCTACGCGCTGAAGACGCTTCCGCTTGACGCGATCCCAGATCTTTCGGACGTCCAGGTCATCGTCTACACCGAATATCCCGGCCAGGCGCCGCAGGTGGTCGAGGACCAGGTCACCTATCCTCTGACAACGGCAATGCTGACCGTGCCGAAGTCTAAGGTGGTGCGCGGGTTCTCCTTCTTCGGCGTTTCCTTCGTCTACGTCATCTTCGAAGACGGCACGGATCCGTATTGGGCGCGGTCGCGCGTGCTCGAATATCTAAACGCCGCCGCGCAGCGCCTGCCGGCTGGCGTTACGCCAGGGCTTGGCCCCGATGCCACTGGCGTCGGTTGGGTCTACCAGTACGCCGTCGTCGCCAAAGACATAACGCTGGCCGAGCTGCGGTCGCTGCAGGATTGGGCGGTGCGATACGCCGCCTCCAAGGCGGAAGGGGTCGCCGAGGTCGCGAGCGTCGGCGGCTTCGTCAAGCAGTACAACATTGTCGTCGATCCGTTGCGGCTGCGCGCCCAAGGCATATCGCTGTCGATGGTCCGCGACGCCCTGCGCGCCAGCAATCGGGATGTCGGCGGACGCACCCTGGAGCTTTCCGAATTCGAGTTCATGGTGCGTGGCCGCGGCTACATCAAGTCGATCTCCGATATCGAAGACATCGTTTTGAAGACGGACCAGGGCGTGCCTTTGCGCCTCAAGGACGTCGCCAAGGTCGAGATCGGTCCCGACGAACGGCGCGGCATCACCGAACTCAATGGCGAAGGCGAGGTTGCGAGCGGCATCGTCCTGCAGAGGTTCGGGGCCAATGCCTTGACCGTGATCGAGAACGTCAAGCAACGCTTGGCCGACATCGCCACTAGCCTGCCAAAGGGCGCCGCGATCGTACCCGTGTACGACCGTTCGCATCTCATCGAGGCGGCGATCGAGACGTTGAAGCACACGCTGGCCGAAGAGAGCGTCATCGTCGCCCTGGTCTGCGTCGTGTTCCTGCTTCACCTGCGCAGCGCGCTCGTTGCCATCTTGATGCTGCCTGTCGGCATCCTGATGGCGTTCGGTGCCATGAAGGCGATCGGGCTGGGCTCCAACATCATGAGCCTCGGTGGCATCGCCATAGCCGTCGGCGCCATGATCGACGCCGCTATCGTCATGATCGAGAATGCCCACAAGCGTCTGGAGCGTGCTCCGCCCGGCAAGCCGCGAGTACAGATATTGATCGACGCGGCGAGCGAGGTCGGCCCGGCGCTATTCTTTAGCCTGCTTGTCATCACGGTATCATTCCTGCCGATCTTTACGCTCGAGTCGCAGGAGGGCCGGATGTTCGGTCCTCTCGCCTTCACCAAGACCTTCTCGATGGCCGCAGCGGCGATCCTTTCGGTCACGCTCGTGCCGGCCTTGATGGTGGTCTTCGTGCATGGCCGGATCATCCCGGAGCACAGGAACCCGATCAATCGGTTCCTGATTTGGGTCTACCGTCCGGTGATTCGCGGCGTCCTGAGGGCGAAGACGCTCACAATCGCGCTCGCGCTTGTCTTGCTCGGCGTCTCCGTCTGGCCTGTAAGCCAGATCGGCTCGGAGTTCATGCCGACCCTGAACGAGGGCACGCTGATGTACATGCCGACGACCCTGCCGGGAATCTCCGTCACCAAGGCGGCGGAGCTCCTGCAAATTCAGGACCGTATCATCAAGTCCTTTCCGGAGGTGGACTCGGTCTATGGCAAGGCGGGAAGGGCGATGACCGCGACCGACCCGGCCCCTACCGAGATGTTCGAGACCATCATCAATCTGAAACCAAAGGATCAATGGCGGACTGGCGTAACCATCGACAGCCTGAAGATTGAGATGGACAAGGCCCTGCAGTTCCCGGGCGTCTCCAACGCCTGGACCATGCCGATCCGCGCCCGCATCGACATGCTTTCGACAGGCATCCGGACCCCGGTCGGCGTGAAAGTTTACGGGACTGACCTAGCGCAGATGGAACAGATCGCACGCCAGATCGAAGTGGTTCTCAAGACGGTTCCAGGCACGTCGAGTGCCTATGCCGAGCGGGTGATCGGCGGTTACTATCTCGATATCGTTCCGGATCGCGAGGCGCTCGGCCGTTACGGCCTTGCCGTCGGCGACGTCCAAGACGTCATCGCGACCGCGCTCGGCGGCGAAACCGTAACGACGACCGTCGAGGGACGTCAGCGTTATGGGGTCAATATCCGCTATCCCCGTGATCTGCGCTCGAATCCACAGTCGATCGCTAAAGAAGTCCAGGTGCCGCTGCCCGGTGGCGGCGCCATTCCCCTCGGCGAGGTGGCGAAAGTCCAGCTCACGCGCGGCGCGACCTCGATCCGCACCGAGAATGGTCAGCTCGCGACCTACATCTTCGTCGACATCAACGGCCGGGATCTCGGCGGCTATGTCGCCGACGCCCAGAAGGCCGTTGCGGCGACGGTGAAGCTGCCGCCCGGCTATTCAGTCGCCTGGAGCGGGCAGTTCGAATATCTGGAGCGAGCCGCGGCGCGAATGAAGATCGTCGTGCCCGTCACGCTGCTCATCATCTTCCTGCTGCTTTATCTGAATTTCCGGGCGCTCACCGAGACGTTGATCGTCATGCTGTCCTTGCCGTTTGCCCTTGTCGGGGGGATCTGGCTGATGTGGTGGCTCGGCTTCAACATGTCGGTGGCCGTCGCAGTTGGCTTCATCGCGCTCGCCGGCGTCGCCGCAGAGACTGGTGTCGTCATGCTGATCTATCTGGAGCAGGCCATGGCCGAAGTGAAGGCAGAGCGGGCCGCACGCAAACAGCCGTTCATTCAGGCAGATCTCAATGAGGCGATCATGCTTGGTGCTGTGGAGCGCGTCCGGCCCAAGATGATGACTGTCGTTGCCATTATGGCCGGCCTGATCCCGATTCTCTGGAGCACAGGCGCTGGCTCGGAAGTGATGCAGCGTATCGCCGTGCCGATGATCGGTGGCATGATCTCGTCTACCCTCCTGACCCTAGTGGTAATCCCAGCGATCTACGGGATGGTCAAGGGTTGGCGGCTCCCGAAGGGCGCCGCGTCAATGATCCCGGGACCTGAGCTCGCCGAACCTGCCCTGTTCGGTCTCGCTGCCGAATGATGGGAGGCCGCAACAATGCAAGACATGATGGGGCGCGGGATGACGTGGGCATGGGAGCCCCCGCCTTGCTATTCGTCATCGTGGTGCTGCTGATCGTTGCGGCCCTCATCAACTAAGTCTTCTTTCGTTGAGGCCGTTACGCTTTTAGGGATGCATCTCGGTGTGCTGGTAGTAGCAAGTCCGAACCGCCGACGGTTATGCCTTTCACGAATGTTTCTCCAATGTACTTTACCGAGCACATCTTGCCATGACTGGCGTTTTGTCCGAATTCGCCTGGCCTTTCCGGCTGCGGCCCGGAGGCTGATCGTCGGGATTCTTTATGGGCCTTCCACCGAGATGGAAATGGTCGATCTCCACCGTGCCGGCGAGCATGTTGCCGCATTGCATGTCCCATCCGCCAAGCCGTTGGCTGGCTCACCCCGAGCGCCCGGCCAGGCGCATCGACTACAAGCCCTTGTCGGATTGCAGCAACAGCCACATGGCCTTTAGCCAAACACGTAAGGCTTCGTGGAGTGCAGAGGCGCGCGTGTCGTCACCGTGAACTGGAACCGGCAATCGCCGCTGGAACATTGGTAAAGGCCGGGTCGGGCGCGCCGCTTGCCGGTCTCGCGGCCGGCAAGCGCAATCGAGCGTTTGTATCCGCAGGCGGGGCAGATCCGGCCATCCGGCCACACCATGCTTTCCAGCAGGCGCCGACAATGATCCTTCATTGCGGAAGGCCCCGATCATGTCCCAACGGTACGAACGTTGGAAGGCGCCGGCAGCATCGTTTCACGCATTCTCGGTCCTCCGGGTCAAGCCCAAAGAATCGCATGAAAAGCAATAGATCAAAAGGATATTTCTGTCTTTGGTTGATACAGGCCGCGTAGTTTAGCGTACTTTCAACGCGATGCCCTCTTTCTAATCGCGAATTGCAAAAAAACCTCTTGACCCTGTAGTTGATACAGACTGTAGCCTAGGCCAAGATCAGGATTTGGGCAAGCAGAGAGAGCTTTGAGATGAGTAATTCACGAACCGCAATCGGTGCTGAGGTGGCCCGCGCCTCGGCCATGGCGTGCACGCGTCAAGACGGGGATCGGACCCCGCGCCTGCTGGCCGTCGGAGGCGTCGTGGGTGCTCTCGGGGCGGCGTCGTGCTGCGTCATTCCCTTCGCGTTGTTCCTGGCCGGCGTAAGTGGAGCCTGGATCGGCAATCTGACCGCGCTCGAGCCCTACCAGCCGATTTTCGCCGGCGCCTCGCTCGCCTTCATCGGCTACGGCGGCTGGCGCCTCCGGCGCAAGCGGGAGATCGCATGCGCGGACGGCTACTGCGCCACGCCACAATCGGACCGGATCGCGAAGATCGGCCTCTGGACCGCCGCAACGCTGGTCGTGCTCGCTGTCGGGTTCCCCTATGCCGCGCACTACTTCCTCTGAAGTGCTGGAGTCCGGCGAGAGCCACTTCGACATCCCGTGTTAATCCCAGGAAAGGTTAGAGGCATGAAAACCCAAATCGGAATATTCGCCGCACTTGGCATGCTGCTCGCGCCATTCGCCGCGCAGGCGGGGCAAGCCACCGTTGTCCTCGACGTTCATCATGCGGGCTGCGTGTTGTGCGGGCCGATCGTCAAGAGCACGCTCGCCGACGTCAAGGGCGTCACTGGCGTTTCGGTCAGTCAGGCGGACGGCAACGCTGATGTCATGGCGACCATCACCTATGACAACGCTCAGACTTCTCCGGCGGCGATGATCAAGGCGACTACCGGTCGGGGGTATCCGGCGGAAGTCTCGAAGCCTGCGAAAAGCTGATGCGCAACCGCTTCGGCAACGGATATCCGAGATGAACGCTGAAAAATCCATCGCCTCGATCGCTGTCGCCGGTCTGGCTGTTCTTTGTTGCGCCGGACCTCTCCTGTTGGCGACGATCGGCTCGGTCGCGATCTCCGCCTCCGTGCTCACCGGTTCGCTCGCGATAGTCGCGGGCGTCGCGGGGATCGGGCTGGTTGGCGTCTGGGCCTATCGTCGCCGCCGTTCGGCAGACCCAAATGCTGTCGATTGCTGCGCGCTCGACAGCGCAAAACGAAAGTCAAACACATGAACGAGTGCTGCACGCCGGATACCAAGGATCGAACCCGCCGCTACGACCTCGCGGTCATCGGCGCAGGGTCGGCGGGATTCTCGGCCGCGATCACCGCCGCTGAGCAGGGTGCGAATGTCGCGCTGATCGGCCACGGCACGATCGGCGGAACCTGCGTCAATATCGGCTGTGTGCCGTCGAAGACACTGATCCGGGCCGCCGAGACGCTGCACAACGCGCGCGCCGCAGCGCGCTTCGCCGGCGTCTCGGCGCATGCGGAACTCGCCGACTGGCGCGCGACCATCCGGCAGAAGGACGACCTCGTCGCCGGGTTGCGCCAGGCGAAATATGCGGACCTGCTGCCCGCCTATAACGGCGTCGCCTATCGCGAAGGGCAGGCGCGTCTCGTCGAGGGCGGCGTCGAGGTAGACGGCGTGCGCATTTCCGCTGGCAAGATCATCATCGCGACCGGCGCGAGACCGGCGGTGCCGGCCATCTCCGGCATCGAGACCGTGCCTTATCTCACCAGCACGACGGCGCTTGATCTCGAGGAGTTGCCACGATCGCTGCTGGTGATCGGCGGCGGCTATATCGGGGCGGAACTCGCGCAGATGTTCGCCCGCGCCGGCGTTAAGGTGACGCTTGTCTGTCGCTCCCGCCTGGTGCCGGAGGCCGAGCCCGAGATCGGCTCGGCCCTGACAGGGTATTTCGAGGAGGAAGGGATCACTATCGTTTCCGGCGTTGCTTACCGCACAATCGGCAAGACCGAGGACGGTGTTTCGCTGACCGTCGCACGTAACGGTCAGGAAGTCGCAATCGACGCCGATCAGGTACTGATCACCACCGGGCGTACACCCAACATCGAAGGTCTTAGGCTCGCGGAACACGGCGTCTCCGTTTCGCAGAAGGGCGCCATCGTCGTCGACGACCGCATGCGCACGACCAAGGCTGGCGTTTATGCCTCCGGCGACGTCACCGGTCGCGACCAGTTCGTCTACATGGCCGCCTATGGCGCCAAGCTCGCTGCCAGGAATGCCCTCAACGGCGACACTCTGCGCTATGACAACAGCGCCATGCCCGCCATCGTCTTCACCGACCCGCAGGTGGCGAGCGTCGGCCTCACCGAAGCTGCCGCACGTGCCGCCGGACACACAGTTCGCGTCTCGTCGATCAATCTCGACCAGGTGCCGCGCGCACTCGCTGCCCGTGACACCCGCGGGTTGATCAAGCTCGTCGCGGAAGCTGACAGCGGCAGGCTGCTTGGCGCCCATATCCTGGCCCCGGAGGGCGCCGACAGCATCCAGACCGCAGTCATGGCGATCCGTGGCGGACTGACCGTACAGCAGATCGCGGACACGATATTCCCGTATCTGACCACGGTAGAGGGCCTGAAGCTCGCCGCGCTCGCGTTCGACAAGGAGGTCGCGAAGCTGTCTTGCTGCGCCGGATGACCACGAACTCTGACCATTCAGGTCGGCATCTATGTCGCCTACCATCTCCCCGGATTCCGGGGTGCGTGGGCCTATGGTTGGGCTTTCATTCTGCCGAATTTCCTGATCGCCGCCACCCTAGGCACGATCTATGTCGCGCTTGGCGACGTGAAGCTTATTCGCTCGATCTCCTACGGGGTCAGCCCTGTGGTGAGACTGTGGTGAGCGCGCTGGTCCTGCATTCCAGTTGCCGACCGGTCAAGCGCGGCATGGAATATCGTCTCCCATGAGCGGACCGCGAATTTCTTAGGTTAGCGCTAAAAGCCGCGTTCAGCAGGCGGGCTTCACCTCGACCAGCCTGATGCGGTCATCGACGACGAAGTGCGCCGAGGTAAGCACGAGGCCCGCCTCGGAGATGAATTGCTCCGTCTGACGGCTAAATTGTGCTCTGCAGGTCCAGCCCACCCAAGGCTCCCAAAGTTGAGTGATTAGTTGTCGGATGCGTCCCATTGGGCGCGTGTAATCCAACAGCCTGATCGTGCCCTGGGGTCGCACGACTCACCCAAGTTCACGCAGTGCCGGCACCTGGAACTCGTCCGGGAGCGTGCAAAAAACGAAAGTTGCGATTGCGGCGTCGAAGAACGCGTCGGGGAAGGTCAACCGCGAGATGTCCATCTCTGCGAGTTGGGCGGACGCGGGCGAAAGGGCGCGTCTTGCCTCGGCTCGCTCAAGTATTGCTGGGCTAAGATCAATACCCACAACCTCCGAGCCGGAGGGGTAGAAGGGCATATTCCGACCGGTCCCGACTCCGGCATCAAGAAGGCGGCCCGACAGCCCCTGGAACAGCATCGGCTGGATATCTCGGTAGCTGCGTATTCAAAGGGTAGATCCGGCAGATCGTAGAGAGGTGCGATCCTCTGGTATCGACGGCGAAGATCGTTAGCGCCCGCACTTGTAGAGGGCGCCCGCATACGAGCCTTGACGGGCGCACGCCCGACGAGGCTTATTTCGGCGCGCAAGCGATGGCGACGGTCGCATGATCGTCGCCGCGCGATTTTGCTGCAGCTCTGGTCGGGCTACGCCCTCCCGACGCCGCAGCAAAATCGCAAAGCCCCGCGCGCTCAACGCCCGCGGCCTTGCCGTCGGCCTCAACGAATTCGCGGTTATCCCGCCGTCGGCGTGACGGCGTTCCTCACCGGCTATCTCGCCTCGCGATATGGCTTGCGCCAGGCGCCAATCCATCTCGGCATCGGCTATGCAATCCTGGGAGCCGCGTTGTCGATCCTGCTGCTGCGCGATACGCGAGACCACGTCCGATTGGAGGCCTCGTCGCACGCACGAGGACCCGCAATCGCTTCGCAGCCTCGCAGACCGGGCCTTGTAACCTCAATGACGGCATGAACTGGGGCATCTTCCCACTGTTCTTCGCCTCCTTCGGCCTCGGCGTCGAGCGTATCGGCATCCTCAAGGCGATCTATCCCGCGATCTGGGGCATCCTGCAGATCGCAAATGGCCCCTTGAGCGACCGATGGGGGCGCAAGGGCCTGATCGTCGGCGGCATGTGGGTGCAAGCCGCGGGCCTCTTCCTCTCCGCAGCAACGCGCGAGTTCGAATGGTGGCTCCTCGGCAGCCTGCTGCTCGGCCTCGGCACCGCCATGGTCTATCCGGGTCTCATTGCTGCCGCCTCCGACGCCTCGCACCCAATCCGGCGCGCCCGCTCGCTTAGCGTCTACCGCTTTTGGCGCGACCTCGGCTATGCGATCGGCGCGCTCTCCGCCGGGCTTATCGCCGATCGTTTCGGTCTTCGTGGGCGATCGCTTCGATTGCCGCTCTGACGTTTCTCTCCGGCGGCGGCGTCGCGGTGCTTATGCGAGAGCTTGACGCGAGTTCGGTTGACCCAGCGCAAAATGGGAAGCCGATCGGAGAAGTAAGATGATGTCCATCGATAATGGAGCGAGCCAATGCAGAAGGTTTTGATCAAGTTGGTCGCGGTAGTGAGCGCTGCTCTCGCCCTTTTGTCCAGCGCGGCATGGGCGCAGGCGCCGTCCGACGTCGGACGGTACGATTGGGGACCCCACATGATGTGGTGGGGTGGAGGTTGGTACGCCATGATTTTGGGTCCGTTGTTCATGATCCTCTTCCTCGCGGTCCTGATCGCTTTGGTGGTCCGTCTCGTTCGCGGGCTGGGCGGGCCATGGCAAGGAACCGCGCCACCGCATCACTCACTGCCCAGCCGCACGTCGCTTGACATTCTCAAGGACCGACTTGCGCGCGGCGAGATCGACAAGAACGAGTTCGAAGAGCGGCGGCGTGTGCTTGGCGAATAGGCTGTCTCGATCAGCGGTTGGAGGGTGCGGAAGTCGCCTTCTGGCCAAAAGGCGGTCGGATCATGCGAAGAAAGGACGCCCATGCAGATCCTGCTAATCCTAAATGATCCGCCATACGGCACCGAGCGCTGCTACAACGGACTGCGCCTCGCTCTCGCTCTCACCAAGAGCGACCCCTCGACCACCGTTACCGTGTTCCTCATGGCGGATGCGGTGGTGGCTGCGAAGGCCGGCCAGAAGACCCCCGACGGCTACTACAATGTCGAGCGTATGCTGAAGGGGGTGGCTGCTGGCAACGGACAAATCTTGCTGTGCGGCACTTGCCTGGACGCGCGCGGTCTGACTGAAGCCGACATCATGGCAGGCACAAAGCGCAGTACAATGAACGAACTCGCGGCAACTACCATCGCCGCCGACAAGGTGCTGGTGTTCTGATCCGATGGCTCAGATTTATCTCGACCACAACGCCAGCACGCCCATCGATCCGGCGGTCGCGACCGCCATGCGGCCATTCGTGGACGAAGCCTTTGGCAATCCCTCGAGCAGCCATTGGGCGAGCACGCCGGCAAAGGCCGCACTGGAGCTGGCTCGCGGCCAAGTGGCGGCGCTGCTCGGCTCGGCGTCCGACGAGATCGTGTTCACCAGCGGCGGCAGCGAGGCCAACAATCCTTGCCATCAAGGGCACGTTGTTCGCGCTCCGGAACAAGGGCGAGCACATCATCACGACCGCGGTCGAGCATCCCACCGTTCTCGGTCCCTGCCACTTCGGCCTGGAGGGCCCCTCTGCCAGCAAGATCGTGGACAGCCTGGTTCTATACCGCATCGGAGAGGTCTCGGGATCACCGAGGGCCGGGTAGCCACGAACGAAAGTCGAGGACTCTGCGAAACAAAGAAGATGGCGCCGGATTTCCGGCGGGATAATCCAATTTCCGGCGGATCGGCTTCCAGTTGCACAAAACAGAGCGGCGGGACAAGCCCGCCGCTTTGAGGTTTGAGAAACAGTCGACCGATCAGTGGTTGCCGAAGAGGTCCCGGTCGCTGCCCTGCGTGACGGGCTCACGGACCATCTCATCCGACTTTTGGATGGAAGCCGTATACGACGCGTCAGCCATGGCAACCGGCTGGTTGACGTTGATCGAGCCGTAGTTGTCGCTGCCGGCAAAGGCGGTGCCCATGGCTACGAGGAAGGTGGCGGCGATAAGAGCGATCTTGGTCATTCTAAGTACTCCTGTTTGTTTGCTTCACGAAAACAGGACTTCGCAGACGCGTCCGCGTTACAGCACAATGCAAAATAAACAGCATCCCCGTGCCAATGCCGGTCCGGCGCCCATCGGAAATGCAGAATATTGCTGTCGGTGATCCCCGGCGTCACGCAAACCTGATCCCCCGGCATGGTCAGGGAAGGCAGGGATGCGCTACCGAGCGCGTTGGATGTGGCCGCCGAGTTCGCGGCGCACCTCGAAAACGTTACCTATCTCAGCAGAGCATGCATAACCACGCTAGGAGATGGTGAGCGCCGGGCGAGGAAACGGTTCAGGGGCGAATGTAAGACCAGCCGGCTTCCTGCAATTCAACTAGGCGCACAATGCCAAAAGGCACGACCCTTGTGCCCTCGATCAGTGGCATGACGTGCCCCTCGCGCTGCTCGATAATCGCCTTGGTATTCCCGCAGACTGTGAAGGCGATTTCCGGGAAATTCACGCGCATGTACTCCAGCATGTCGCGCACCGGCGACGCATCGGCTCGAAACATGCTGATACCGTCGCCATACGCGACAATTTCCACACGCGCTGCCTCACCCAATTCCCTGTAGTGCCTTACGAGATTGATCGAATTGGAGACTGCATGCTTCATGGGAACCTGATCATCGGCGTTGACCTGAAAGACGATGCGGTGGTGCGGCGGATTGTCCGACACGTCGAGGACAGCCGTTTGGACATTCTTCGCGACAAGCCCACCGATCCCAAATACGGCGATGAACAGTGCTGCAACGGCAAGCCACCGCTTCCAGTCCGATTTCACCTTTTCATCCTCCTTTGGCAAAACCCACGTCAGAGACCGTTCCCGGCCGACGAAAACGATCCATCGGGATCAAACGATATGTTGCGAGAGCACTTGCGTGCGCCACAGCTTCGAAGGGAACATTGCGCGGAGTTCCCGGTCCTCGCCGAGCGCCCTTGCACTGTCGGTCAATACTTCGCTCTCGGAATGCGAAAGGTTACGGTCGAACCAAAAATTCTTCCGTGTCCTGTTATCAGTGCAGCTGAGAGTGGAGAGACCGGACGAAGCTCTGATATTCCGGCGACGCGGCAAGCATATGTCCGGCCAACGCACTCAATTCACCGACTTGCGTGTCTGGTAGGGACAGTGTGATAGGAATTCTGTTGAAATTGACACGGCGGGACGAATTCTTGGTCTGCTCAATGGTCAAGATGGTGACCTTGGGTTGACCGGATGTTCGGCTCGCATTGATAGTATTAGCCCACATTTTAAAGCCGTTCGTGGCAAGGCCAACGGTTTCGGTATTGAGAATGCCGAGCGTCGCATCGAAAACGTCATTGCGGTATCGACAATCACAGGCTCACCACCGTCTTCGGCCAGGGATACTGTGAATAAACTTGTGCATTGGCGACGATAACCAGAACCTTTGTGACAAGTGCAAGTCTGCGCCGAACGAATGCGCCGGCCATTCGCTCCACATCGCCATATTGGGCAACCGTTGTCGGAAGACATGGCGGTGAGATTGACAGGATTGGCAAGCAGTGCGAGCAGGTCGTGCTGTACGTTGCGTTTGAGAAGCGGCTTTCGAAGTCCGTGAAGATGCGCTCACCGGACAATCCGTAACAGGCCGGCTCGTCCTTTCCATGAACGAGCCACGGCTAACTACCAGGCGCGCTGCCCCTTCAACTTCTTTAGGAGGAGACGTTTAGCTGTCTGGAGCGTTACATCGTGGCGCGGCAGATGTCGGCTTCGCAACGAATAGTAGACATCGGCCGGCCAAAAGCACGCATGGTTACCAGCGACAGGGCCGTGCCTGCCACAATTGACGCCCAGGCAGGCAGCGCATGTGGTGAGAGCGCGGGAAGGCCAAACAGAATCAGCCCGTCGTTGCCTCCTGGGATCAGCGCGGCACCGGCCCCCATCGCCAGGCCCGACAGGCCATGACGCAGCGCAGCTCCGGCGCGTACTCGGCGTAAGCGGAACGACCCGCGCCAGAATGCCGACCCCGCCATGCCCAAAACCGCCGCCGATGAGACAAGCCAAGGACTCGCGTAATTGGCACAGCCCGACATCGGTGAGGACTTCAACGTACAGATCAATGTAGAGGTAAACGACCACGCTCCATCGACAGACAGCAGTCCGAAATTCGCAGCCGCCACAAGGGCAACAGACAAGGAGAGTGGCCAATACGAGGCGCCGAACTGCTCCCAACCATCGCGCGTCAGACGCCGCAATACCCGCGTACCTTCCCAGATCATCCATGGAATCAGGATCCAAGGCACCCAAGCGGGCAACTGATTGGCCGACTTCGACTGGCGATACAGATCGGGCAGTATCAGATTCACTGCTGCGATCCCGATGACCCACCCGGCCAAGGTGAACAGCATGACGCCATGCCCCTCGGCCAGACGTGTCAGTGTGGAAAAGACGCATGCCCCATTCGCGCCAGCGCCAAGACCAAAGATCAGACCGCCAAGAACGGTGATCCAGTCCAGGGGCCACTGACGAAGCGCAATCCCGCCGCCCATCACCCTGTAGAGGCCAATCAGCCCGGTCACCCACAATGCGGCCTTCAGAAAAGACCACACAAACCAGCCGCGGCGCGAGGTCATCACCTCGGCCACGGCCTTGACGGTGCAAAGGCCTGCCCGGTGCGCCGAGACGCCCAGGATCAACCCCATGAGCAGGGAAGAGAGCAAGATCATGGTGGTGGCCCGTAAACCCCGGCGCAGGAAGGCTCAGCTGGCTAGGTGATCAGAGGTAAACACCATGTCGTCGCAAGAGGGTGCGGCAAGCACGCTGAAGACAGCGCCAAGAACCGCCCCGAAGATGATATGCGGGGCCGGTGTCATCATCGGCCATGACCCCGAAGCCCATTCCGAAGAACCCGGCACCAGCCATCGGCATGACCATCACCATGATGCCAAGCCATGCAGCGGTGCCGAACGCGATGCCCTTTGCCGGGGCAGCACCCCGGGGATCAGCCCGTAAAGCACCGCAAAGCCGCCGCCCCAAGCCAGCGTGCCGATCATGAAATGGCCAAGCCACGCCGTCATGGCGCACGAGCCCATCATCGCGCTCAGCACGGCAATGACGTCCAACCGGGGCATGATGCCCATCATGCTCTTGGCGACCATCATGACCGACAAGACGACAGTCGCTATGAACCCGGCAACGAGGCCGGTTCCGATCTTCTGCATTGTAAATATCCTTTCCCGTAGGCCTCAGCCGCCCTGTTGCTTCCCTTCGTGAAGCTGGGAAAGGATTGCGCTGATGCGACCGTTGTCGGCCTCGTCTAGCGGTTCAGGAGCGGGGATGGTCTGGGTCAGATCGCGGGTCGTCCGGATCTGACCAAC
>JBFLWR010000269.1:0-4544 GCA_040755925.1 Pseudomonadota bacterium | reverse complement strand
GCTCAACACCACCGACGGCATCTTGCGCTTACGGGGGAACTGGCGGGTTCACACGACAGCGTCGGGTATCGCGATTCCCGCGATGCCGACGCTGCACCCGGCGTATCTGCTGAGAACGCCAGCGCACAAGAAGCTGGCGTGGAGGGATTTTCTCGAGGTGAAGGCTAAGTTGAGGGCGATTGGCTGAGCGCCCTTTCCCTTCTCCCCCAAGGGGAGAACGGGGAGCTATAACCTCGCAGGTAATTGAATTGCTCCCCCCATCGCCTTAGTCCTGATCGCATGACCACATCCGAACCCTCCGCCGGCAGTCTCATCCGCGAATGGCGCACGCGGCGCCGCATGAGCCAGCTCGATCTCGCCATGGAAGCCGATATCTCGCAGCGGCATCTGTCCTTCGTGGAAAGCGGCCGCGCGCAGCCATCTCGCGACATGGTGTTGCATCTGGCCGAGCAGCTCTCGATCCCACTGCGCCAGCGCAACCAGCTTCTGCTTGCCGCGGGCTTTGCGCCGAACTTCAGCGAAAGGCCCCTCTCCGACAAGTCGCTGGCGCCTGCCATGGCTGCCGTCGAGACGGTGCTCAAGGGCCATGAGCCCTTTCCGGCGCTGGCGGTGGACCGGCACTGGAACCTGGTCTCGGCGAACGCTGCGATCGGTCCGTTCCTGGCGGATTTCTCGGAGCCCGCCCTGCTCCAGCCGCCGGTCAATGTGCTGAAGCTCAGCCTGCATCCCGGCGGCGTCGCGCCGCGCATCGTCAACCTCGCCGAGTGGCGCGCGCACCTGCTGGAGCGCCTGAAGCACCAGAACGACGCGACCGGCGACCCGGTGCTGATCGAGCTCGAGCGGGAATTGCGCGGCTACCCCTCCGGCCTGAAGAGCAGCCGGCCGGCGCCGGTCGAACCGAGCGGCATCGTGCATCCGCTCAGGCTCGCGCATGGCGATCAGGTGCTGTCCTTCATCAGCACGATCACCGTCTTCGGCACGCCGCTCGACGTCACGCTGTCGGAACTGGCGATCGAATCCTTCTTTCCGGCCGACGAGCAGACGCGGGCGGCACTCGTGCGATTGGCGAAAGAGCGGGCCTCTACTTCGTAGTCTCACCCCTGCGGCGGCGCAGCCTTGCGGGTGCGCGTGCGCTCCAGCCCCAGCTGGCGTTCGCGCCAGATGATGAAGATACCGGCCGCGACGACGATGACGCCGCCGATCAGCGTGTTCAGGGATGTCAGGTCGCCGAACACGAAATAGCCGACGACGACGCCGAGGATCATCGAGGTGTATTCGAAAGGCGCCACGACGGATGCCTCCGCATGGCGATAGGCGGCGGTCATCAGGATCTGGCCGAGCCCGCCGCAGAAGCCGGCCAGCACGAGCAGAGCTGCCTGCATCGGCGTCAGCATCTGCCAGCCGAAGGGCAGCGTCAGCAGCGAGAGCACGGTCGCCGTCACCGAGAACCAGAGCACGATGGTCGCCGTCTTCTCGGTCTGCACGAGATTGCGCACCAGAAGCATGGCTACGGCCGAGACCGCCGCCGCGACCAGGACGGCGATCACGCCCAGAACCTCCTGGTCGCCGAGCGCCGCGCCGGAGCGCAACAGCGTCAGTTCGGGCCAGGAGATGATCAGCACGCCGACGAGACCAACGGCGACCGCGCTCCAGCGATAGACGCGGATCGCCTCGCCGAGGAAGATCGAGGAGAACACCACCACCAGCAGCGGCTGGGCGTAGTTCAGCGTGATCGCCTCGGGCAGCGGCAGCCTGGTCAGCGCGAAGAAGCCGAGACCCATGGCGCTGACGCCGACGACGCCGCGCGCGATATGATTGAATGGCCGTTTCGTGGTGAAGGCGGTCGCCAGTTGCCCCTTGAAGGCGAGGAAGGCGACGATCGGGAAGATGGCGAAGAAGGAGCGGAAGAAGACGATCTGGCCCGCGGGCACGTCGCCCGCCGCTTTGATGCAGGTCTGCATGGCGACGAAGACCGCCACCGAGACGATCTTCAGCGCAATGCCCCTCAACGTGCTGTGGCCGCCGGCGTCGTCGCTGGCTACCGCTTTCACCCCCGCCTCGCCGCTCACCTCTGTCAAGCGTCCCGGTTTGAGGTCTGGATGGAGACGGGTATCGCCTGCATCTCGACATGCATGGCTGCGCCGACGCCGAACTTCGGCCCGAATTTCGGTGCGACGATGGTCATCTTGCCTCGAATGATGGTCGGAAAGCGACGCTCAGGAATAGGGCCTGGCGCGGTTTTGTCGAGTGACCGTTTTCGTGTAAAGAGCGCGGACTTCAGAATCCTCTGACCGGCAAAGCCTGCCGGCCGCCAGAAATCGACAGGAATAGCAACGGAATGCGCACCGATACCGGCCACGTCTTCAAGCTCGAAGACTACCGCCCCAGCGACTACCTCATTGCGAAGACTGATCTCGATTTCCGCCTCTCGCCGGATGCCACCCATGTCAGCGCGGTCCTGACAATCGAACGACGCGAGGGCGTCGCGGCCTCGGCGCCGCTGTTGCTGGACGGCGACGGGCTGACGCTGCTTGGCGTGGCCATGGACGGGCATGCACTTTCCGCCGCGGACTATCTGGCTACGCCGGACCAGCTGACGATCCCGAAGCCGCCGGCGGCATCGCGTTTCGAGCTTCGCATCGAGACTGAGATTGCGCCGGCGCGCAACGAGGCGCTTATGGGCCTCTACCGCTCGAGCAACGTCTATTGCACGCAGTGCGAGGCGGAAGGCTTTCGGCGCATCACCTATTTCCTCGACCGGCCCGACATCCTGTCGGTCTATACGGTGCGCATCGAGGCGAACAAGGACGAGGCGCCGCTGCTGCTCTCCAACGGCAACCCGGTGGAAAGCGGCCCGCTCTCGGACGGCCGACACTATGCCGTCTGGCACGATCCCTTCCCGAAACCCTCCTACCTGTTCGCGCTGGTGGCCGGCGCGCTCGGCAAGGTCGCCGACAGCTTCACCACAATGTCGGGACGCGAGGTCGAGCTCGGCATTTATGTCGAGCCCGGCAAGGAGTGGCTCGCCGGCTATGCCATGGATGCGCTGAAGCGCTCGATGAAATGGGACGAGGAGAAGTTCGGCCGCGAATATGACCTCGACGTCTTCAACATCGTCGCCGTGTCCGACTTCAACATGGGCGCGATGGAGAACAAGGGCCTCAACATCTTCAACGACAAATATGTGCTGGCCGACGAGGAGACGGCGACGGACGCCGATTTCGCCAATATCGAGGCGATCATCGCGCATGAGTATTTCCACAATTGGACCGGCAACAGAATCACTTGCCGCGACTGGTTCCAGCTCTGCCTGAAGGAAGGGCTGACGGTTTACCGCGATCACGAATTCTCCGCCGACCAGCGCTCCAGAGGCGTCAAGCGCATCGCCGAGGTGCGCACGCTGCGCGCGCATCAGTTCCCCGAAGACCAGGGCCCGCTGGCGCATCCGGTCAGGCCACGCCGCTATCGCGAGATCAACAACTTCTACACCGCGACCGTCTACGAGAAGGGCTCGGAGGTGGTGCGCATGATCCGCACCATCCTCGGTCCTGAGACCTTCCGTGCCGGCATGGACCTCTATTTCGAGCGGCATGACGGCGAGGCCGCGACGATCGAGGATTTCCTGAAAGTCTTTGAGGATGTCTCAGGACGAGACCTCGCGCAATTCGCGCTCTGGTACCATCAGGCCGGCACGCCGAACCTGACGGTGAGCTCGGCGTATAATGCGCCGGCGAAGGAATTCACCCTGGAGATCGAGCAGTCTGTGCCGCCGACCCCGTCGGAAAGCCGCAAGCGCCTCATGCACATCCCGCTGGCCTTCGGTCTTGTCGGGCCAGACGGCAAGCCAGTCGCCTGGGCAGACGTCGAAGGCGCGGCCGTCGAGGACGGGGTCATCCATGTGCGCAAGCGCCGTCACACGGTGCGCTTCACGGGCGTCGCCGAGCGGCCTTCGGTGTCGCTCAACCACGGCTTCTCTGCGCCGATCACGCTTTCGGTGCAGCAGAAGGCGGACGACCAGTTCTTCCTCGCGGCGCATGACAGCGACGCCTTCGCCCGCTGGCAGGCATTCAACACGCTGCTGACCGACGCGCTGTTCGCGGCTTTCCGCCAGGTGCTTGGCGGCAAGGAACCGGCCTTTGCGCCGCGCCTTGCCGAGCTTGCGGGCAGGATCGCCGGCGACGCGGCGCTGGAGCCCGCCTATCGGGCGCTGGCGCTGTCGCTTCCTGGCGAGGCCGATATTGCCCGCGACATCGGCAAGGGCATCGACCCTGACGCGATCTTTGCCGCCCGCGAGGCATTGGCGCGTAGGATCGCCACCGCGAACCGGGAGACGTTCACGGCTCTCTATGACAGCCTCGCCGACCAGGGTCCGTTCAGCCCCGACGCGGCAAGCGCCGGACGACGCGCGCTGCGCAACATCCTGCTCGATTATCTCTCGCTGCTGTCTGAAGGCGTCGCCGTTGCGGCGCGGCATTTCCATTCGTCCACCAACATGACCGACCGCGCCGCGGCGCTGACCGTGCTGGCGCACCGCCATGCAGGCT
>JBFLWR010000268.1:0-14027 GCA_040755925.1 Pseudomonadota bacterium | reverse complement strand
AATGCTCCTCGCCGACGACCATCGGGTCGAGCATGCGCGAGGTGGAATCCAGCGGGTCGACGGCCGGGTAGATGCCCTTTTCCGAGATCGCGCGGTTCAGCACGGTCGTGGCGTCGAGGTGGGCGAACGAGGTCGCCGGCGCCGGGTCGGTCAAGTCGTCGGCCGGAACGTAGATGGCCTGCACCGAGGTGATCGAGCCCTTGGTGGTCGTCGTGATGCGCTCCTGCAGGGCGCCCATGTCGGTCGCCAGCGTCGGCTGGTAGCCCACGGCCGAAGGAATACGGCCGAGAAGCGCCGACACTTCCGAACCCGCCTGCGTGAAGCGGAAGATGTTGTCGACGAAGAACAGCACGTCCTGGCCCTGGTCGCGGAAGTACTCGGCGACCGTCAGGCCGGTCAGGCCGACGCGGGCGCGCGCGCCCGGCGGCTCGTTCATCTGGCCGTACACGAGCGCTGCCTTCGAGCCCTGGCCGCCGCCCTTCTTGTTGACGCCCGATTCGATGAACTCGTGATAGAGGTCGTTGCCTTCGCGGGTGCGCTCGCCGACGCCGGCGAACACCGAGAAGCCGCCGTGAGCCTTGGCGACGTTATTGATCAGTTCCTGGATCAGCACGGTCTTGCCGACGCCGGCGCCGCCGAACAGGCCGATCTTGCCGCCGCGGGCGTAGGGCGCGAGCAGGTCGAGAACCTTGATGCCGGTGACCAGGATCTGCGCTTCCGTCGACTGGTCGATATAGGCCGGAGCCGGCTGGTGAATGGCGCGCAGCTCGACGCCGTCGACCGGACCGGCCTCGTCGACCGGCTCGCCGATGACGTTGATGATGCGGCCGAGCATGCCAGGGCCGACCGGGACCGAGATCGGCGCGCCGGTGTCAAAAACGTCCTGGCCGCGGACCAGGCCTTCGGTCGAGTCCATGGCGATGCAGCGAACGGTATTCTCGCCGAGGTGCTGGGCGACCTCGAGAACCAGCCGATTGCCGACGTTCTCGGTTTCCAGCGCGTTCAGAATGGCCGGCAGATGGTCTTCGAACTGCACGTCGACGACGGCGCCGATGACCTGGCGGACCTTGCCGGCGGCGCCGACTCGCTTGGCCCCAAAGGCCGGCGACTTGGCAGTCGCTTCCACCTTGGCCGAGGCTGCTGCCTTGGCCGGAGCGGCCGCCTTCTTGGCCGGAGCTGCCTTCGCGGCTGCTGCCGGAGCCTCTGCCGCCTTGGCGGCCGGTGCCGCCTTGGCGGTCTTCGGGGTAGCTGCTTTCGCCATCGTCTTTGCCCTTTTCGTCTATCTGTTGCTCACGCTGTCCGCCGGGAGGCCATCCCGCGCGGCGCGCGACTAGAGCGCCTCGGCGCCCGAAATGATTTCGATCAGTTCCTTGGTGATCTGCGCCTGCCGCTGGCGGTTGTAGGTGATCGACAGCCTGTTGATCATGTCGCCGGCGTTGCGCGTCGCATTGTCCATCGCGCTCATCTTGGCGCCCATCTCGCCGGCTGCGTTTTCCAGCAGCGCGTGGAAGATCTGCACAGCGATGTTGCGCGGGATGAGGTCGGAGAGGATCTCGCCCGGCTCCGGCTCGTATTCGTAGACGGCGCCGCCATTGCCAGCGTCGCCCGCCGGCGCTGCCTGCGCCGCGGGAATGAGCTGCTGCGCCGTCGGGATCTGGCTGATCACCGACTTGAACTGCGAATAGAACAGCGTGCAGACGTCGAAACCGCCCTCGTTGAAGAGGTGGATCACCTTGCGGGCGATGGCGTCGGCATTCACGAAGCCGAGCGTCTTGACCTCGCGCAGATCGACGCGCTCGAGGATCATCGATGCATAGTCGCGACGCAGGATATCGAAGCCCTTCTTGCCGACGCAGATGATCTTCACCTGCTTGCCGTCGGCGAGAATCCTGCGGATGTGATCGCGGGCAAAGCGCGCGATCTGCGAATTGAAGCCACCGCACAGGCCGCGCTCGGCAGTGCAGACGACGAGCAGGTGCACGTCGTCCTTGCCGGTGCCGGTCATCAGCGCCGGAGCATCGCCGCCGCCGCCGACTGCCTGGGTGATGTTGGCCAGCACCGCGCCCATGCGCTCGGAATAGGGACGCGCCGCTTCCGCCGCTTCCTGCGCGCGACGCAGCTTCGCCGCGGCGACCATCTGCATCGCCTTGGTGATCTTCTGCGTCGCCTTGACCGAGGCGATACGGTTACGAAGGTCTTTTAATGAAGGCATGCTTCAAACCTGATCCCGTGCGTCCGGCTTTGTCTCAAGCGAAGGTCTTGGCGAAGGCGTCGATCTCGGCCTTGAGCTTGGCGCGCAGGTCGTCCGACAGCGCCTTTTCCTTGCGGATGGCGTCGAGCACGTCCTTGCCGGCCGAGCGCATATGGGCGAGCAGCCCATGCTCGAACTTGCCGACCTGATTCAGCGCGAGCTTGTCGAGGTAGCCGTTGACGCCGGCGAAGATCACCGCGACCTGCTCTTCGGTCTTGAGCGGCGAGAACTGCGGCTGCTTGAGCAGCTCGGTCAGGCGTGAACCGCGGTTGAGCAAACGCTGGGTGGCGGCGTCGAGGTCGGAACCGAACTGCGCGAAGGCCGCCATTTCGCGGTACTGCGCAAGCTCGCCCTTGATCGAGCCGGCGACCTGCTTCATCGCCTTGATCTGCGCCGACGAGCCGACGCGAGACACCGACAGGCCGACGTTGACCGCCGGACGGATGCCCTGGAAGAACAGGTTGGTTTCCAGGAAGATCTGGCCGTCGGTGATCGAGATCACGTTGGTCGGGATGTAGGCCGACACGTCGTTGGCCTGCGTCTCGATGATCGGCAGCGCTGTCAGCGAGCCGTTGCCGTTGTCGTCGTTGAGCTTGGCGGCGCGCTCGAGCAGGCGCGAGTGCAGGTAGAAGACGTCGCCCGGATAGGCTTCGCGGCCCGGCGGGCGGCGCAGCAGGAGCGACATCTGGCGGTAGGCGACGGCCTGCTTCGACAGATCGTCGTAGCTGATGAGCGCATGCATGCCGTTGTCGCGGAAATATTCGCCCATCGTGCAGCCGGCGAACGGGGCCAGGAACTGCATCGGCGCCGGATCGGACGCGGTGGCGGCGATGATGATGGAGTAGTCGAGCGCGCCGCGCTCTTCCAGCACCTTGACGAACTGCGCGACGGTCGAGCGCTTCTGGCCGACGGCGACGTAGACGCAGTAGAGCTTCTCCTTCTCGGGGCCGTTGTCGTGCACCGACTTCTGGTTCAGCATCGTGTCGAGGATGATGGCGGTCTTGCCGGTCTGGCGGTCGCCGATGACCAGCTCACGCTGGCCGCGGCCGACCGGGATCAGCGCGTCGATGGCCTTGAGGCCGGTCGACATCGGCTCATGCACCGACTTGCGCGGAATGATGCCGGGCGCCTTGACGTCGACGCGGCGGCGTTCGGTCGCCTTGATCGGACCCTTGCCGTCGATCGGGTTGCCGAGCGCGTCGACGACGCGGCCGAGCAGGCCGGGGCCAACCGGAACGTCGACGATGGCGCCGGTGCGCTTGACGGTGTCGCCTTCCTTGATGTCGCGGTCGGCGCCGAAGATGACGACGCCGACGTTGTCGGCTTCGAGGTTCAGCGCCATGCCGCGGATGCCGCCCGGGAATTCGACCATCTCACCAGCCTGGACATTGTCAAGGCCGTAGACGCGGGCGATACCGTCACCGACGGACAGAACCTGACCGACTTCGGAGACCTCGGCCTCCTTGCCGAAATTCTTGATCTGGTCTTTCAGAATTGCGGAAATTTCCGCGGCGCGGATGTCCATCAGCCGACCTCTTTCAGTGCAAGCTTGAGCGAATTGAGTTTGGTTTTGAGCGACGTATCGATCTGGCGCGAGCCCATCTTGACGATCAGGCCGCCGAGCAGCGACGGATCGACGGTCATGGCGATGGCCACATCCTTGCCGGCGATGCCCTTGAGCGTCGCCTTGAGTTCGGTCTGCTGCGCTGCCGTCAGCGCATGTGCCGAGGTGACTTCGGCGGAAGCCTCGCCGCGATGGTCGGCGGCGATCTGGCGGAACGCCCTGATCATGCCCGGCACGGCGAACAGGCGGCGGTTGCGCGCCACGACGCGCAGGAAGTTGCCGACGAGGCCGGTGATGCCGGCCTTGTCGGCGATCGCCGCGATGGCCTTCGCCTGGTCCTCGCTGGAGAACACCGGGCTGTTGATGAGCCGGGAGAGATCGGCGCTGTCGTTGAGCAGCGCCTCGAAGCCGTTGAGATCGGCCTCGACCTTGGCGACCGAATTATCCTGCAAAGCGAGCTCGAACAGCGAGCTTGCGTAGCGTTCTGCGACAGTTGAGATTGGCGATGACGATTGGGCCACGGACCGTCTTTTCTCTTGTCTGACAGGCCGTAGATTGTTGGCGCGAGCAAAAACTCTGGCTAAATCTTTGACCTTACTGCATTTTTCCAAGCACGGAGACGCGGCTTCCGCTATCCCCGGCCGAAAGTCGATTGCCGTCTAGCACAGGCCTTTTAAGACCGCAATGCGTCGTCCGGCATGGTTTTCAGGCACTTTTGTCGCATCCGGCGGCGGAGTCCCGCCCCGAGCGCCGGATTAGTCGCGGATTGACGGCAAAAAGCCGAAAGCAAAGGCCAACGGCAACGCCGCCAACACCAATTCAATCACGATGGAGACCCAGTTGAAAGGGGTGTTGGCGCCGTCCGACATCATCGACAGCAGGCGGCCGAAAGCGGTGAACAGCCATGAGAAGCCGAGCGCCATGTAGAGCAGCGGCTGCGCGAGCAGGATGCAGCAAAGGCTGACGCCCAGATAGAACCCCGACATGCGGCCGCGACCCTCGGCGATCGCAGCGGCCTTCTCGGGCTTGGCCTGCAGGCGCAGGATGCGGAAGGCGAGGTTCGGGGCCAGGAACAGGAGCAACCCTGTGGCCAGCGTGACGATGGCGCTCGACCATGCCAGCCACTCGCCCTGGCTCGCCGGCCATGGAAACGCGAATTCCATAGGACCCCCCTAATTTCGTTCTTGAGTTAACGGCATTCTAGCGGGGGAAAATCATCGCGCCAGATAGCGGCCGGCACATTAGCCTTTTCGTATCAGGAGAGCGCGAAATCCACTGCCGCCTCGGCATGGATGCGTGTGGTGTCGAACACGGGAACGTCGAAATCGGATTGACCGATCAGCATCGTGATCTCAGTGCAGCCCATGATGACACTGTCGATCTTGTCATCGCGCCGCATGCGACCGACCTCGGCGATATAGGCCCCCTTCGAACCGTCCTTGACGACGCCCTGGCAAAGCTCGTCGTAGATCACCTTATGCACCATGTCGCGCCCGGCCTGGTCGGGGACGACAGGCTGCAGCCCGTATTTGTCAACGAGCCGGCCCTTGTAGAAATCCTGCTCCATGGTGAAGCGCGTCGCGAGCAACGCCGGACGACTGACGCCGGCCTTGACGACCGACTGCGCCGTGGCATCGGCGATGTGGATGAGCGGGACTGAAACAGCCGCCTGAACCTGGTCGGCCAGCTTGTGCATTGTGTTGGTGCAGATCACCAAGCCCTGCGCGCCGGCCGCCTCCAGTCCTCGTCCGGCTTCGACCAGGAGCGCGCCGGCGCCCTGCCAGTCGCCCGCATGCTGACGCTCTGCGATCTCCGCGAAATCGAACGACCACAAGACGAGCTTGGCCGAGTGCAGCCCGCCAAGCCGCTCGCGCACGATCTCGTTGAGCAGGCGGTAGTAGATGACGGTCGATTCCCAGCTCATGCCGCCGATAAGGCCAAGGGTTTTCATTGGCAAACGCTCCAACAGGATGAAAGACCTCGTTCACAAGAAGCTCTGCGGGTCGATATCGACCTGCACGCGCACCGAGCCGCGCAGCTTCGGCCCCTCCGCCAGCATGGCGCGGATGAACCCCTGCATGTCGGCACGCCGCTCGCCCTGGATCAGCAAGCGGAAGCGGTGGCGGCCGCCTAGCAGCGACAGCGGCGCCTCGGCCGGCCCCAGCACGAAAAGATCGGATGCCTTCGGGGCCGCGCGCCGCAAGCCTCTGGCATGGCCTTCCGCTTCAGCGCGTGTAGCAGCGCTGACGATGATGCCGGCCAGCCGGCCGAATGGCGGCAGCGCGGCCCGTTCCCGTTCTGCGATCTCCCGCTCGTAAAAGGCTTCCGAATCGCCGGAGACTATCGCGCGCATCACCGGATGGTCCGGCTGGTAGGTCTGCAACAGGCCGAGGCTCTTCTTGCCGGTGCGGCCGGCGCGCCCAGTCACCTGGCTGAGCAGCTGAAAGGTCCGCTCGGCGGCGCGCGGATCGCCATTCGCCAAGCCAAGATCAGCGTCGACCACGCCGACCAGCGTCATGCCTGGAAAATTGTGTCCCTTGGCCACCAGCTGCGTGCCGATGACGATGTCGGCCTCGCCATTGGCGACGGCCTCAAGTTCGAGCCGCAGCCGGCGCACACCACCCAGGAGATCGGATGACAGGATGATGGTGCGTGCGTCGGGGAAATGCGAGACCACTTCCTCGGCAATACGCTCGACGCCTGGCCCGCAGGCCACAAGGTGATCGAGCGTGCCGCATTCCGGGCAGGCTTCCGGCCGCCGCTCATTGTGACCGCAATGGTGGCAGACGAGCTGGCCGCGAAAGCGGTGTTCGACCAGCCAGGCCGAGCAGACCGGGCAGCCGAAGCGATGGCCGCAGACGCGGCAGAGCGTCAGCGGCGCGTAGCCGCGGCGGTTGAGGAACAGCAGCGACTGCTCCTTCCTCTCCAGCGTGCGCCGCATCTGGTCGATGAGGACCGGAGACAGAAAGCCGCCCCGCGCCGGCGGCGAGCGCCGCATGTCGATCGACTTCAGATCGGGCAGCGCCGCCTCGGCGAAGCGCGCCGACAGCACCGCCCTGCCGTAACGACCCTGGCTGGCATTGACCCGGCTTTCCACCGACGGCGTCGCCGAAGCAAGCACCACCGGGAAGCCGCCGATATGGGCGCGCACCACGGCCATGTCGCGGGCATTGTAGAAGACCCTGTCCTCCTGCTTGTAGGCGGGGTCGTGCTCCTCGTCGACGACGATCAGGCCGAGGTCCTTGAACGGCAGGAAAAGCGCCGAGCGCGCGCCGGCGACGACGCGCACGCCGCCTTCCGCCACCTGCCGCCAGACGCGTTCGCGCATCCGCGGCGGCAGGTCCGAATGCCACTCCGCCGGCTTGGCGCCGAAGCGATCCTGGAAGCGTTCGAGGAAGGCGTGGGTGAGCGCGATTTCCGGCAGCAGGATCAGCACCTGCTTGCCCTTGTCGAGCGCCGCCGCCACCGCCTCGAAATAAACCTCGGTCTTGCCCGATCCGGTGACGCCGTCGAGCAGGGTGACGTTGAAGGCATCGGCGGCGACCGCGGCCCGGAGCTTGTCGGCCGCCGCCTTCTGATCCGGCATCAGGTCCGGTACGGCGTGGTCCGGATCGGGTGTCGCGGCCACGGGGCGTGGCGGGATCATTACCGTCTCGAACACGCCCTGCGCCCTCAACCCGTCGATGACGGTCGATGAAACGCCGGCAGCATGCGCGAGACCCGAGCGAGTCCACGCCAGCCCGCCTTCGGCCGTCTCAAGCACGCGCCGCCGCGCGTCGGTCAACCGATCAGGCTCGGCAAGCGTACGCTGCAACCCCTCGATCCAGGGTTCCGGATCGAAGGCTTGCGGCGCCCGAAGCAGCATGCGCGCTACCATGCCGGGCGCCGACAGCGTGTATTGCGCGATCCAGTCGACGAAGCGGCGCATCGCCTTGTCGATCGGCGGGCAGTCGAAAACCTCCTCTATCGGCCGCAGCTTTTTGGCGTCGACCGTCTCGACCGTCCCATCCCAAACGATGCCCGCGACCTGGCGCGGCCCGAGCGGCACGCGCACGATCGAGCCCGGCACCACGCGCATGCCGGCGGGCACGGCATAGGTATAGGGTCGTTCGGCCGGCATCGGCACAAGCACGGGCGCGGCCGCGACAAAGGGCGAATCTTCGATCATCAGGCGTGACCTTGCCCTGACTTTGGTCTAGATCAAAGGGGACCCCTCGAACGTGCCCGGCCGACGCCAGGCAATCCCCAAGGAGACTGTCATGAAGTTTTTTGTCGACACCGCTGACATCAAGGAAATCAAGGAACTGCATGATCTTGGGCTGGTCGACGGCGTCACGACCAATCCCTCGCTGATCCTGAAATCGGGCGGCAAGATCGCCGAAGTCACCAAGCAGATCTGCGACATCGTCGAAGGCCCGGTGTCGGCCGAGGTCGTGGCGACCGAATACAAGAACATGATGGCCGAGGCCGAGATCCTGGCCAAGATCGCGCCCAACGTGACGATCAAGGTGCCGCTGACGCTGGACGGCCTGAAGGCCTGCAAGACGATCCGCACCGAAATGAAGCGCATGGTCAATGTGACGCTCTGCTTCTCGGCCAACCAGGCGCTGCTCGCCGCCAAGGCTGGCGCCTCTTTCATCTCGCCCTTCGTCGGCCGCATCGACGACACCGGCTCGGACGGCATGGAGCTGATCTCCGAGATCCGCACCATCTACGACAATTACGATTACAAGACCGAGATCCTGACCGCTTCGGTGCGCACGGTGAACCACGTCAAGCAGGCCGCGCTCATCGGCGCCGATGTCATCACCGCGCCGCCGGCGACGCTGAAGGCGCTGGTCAACCATCCGCTGACCGATAAAGGTCTTGCCGCCTTCCTCGCCGACTGGGCCAAGACCGGCCAGAAGATCGGCTGAGGGCAAGATACGGCACTCAACAAAAAAGGCCGGGAAACCGGCCTTTCTTTTTATGTCGGGCGGTCGGCGCTTAAACTTTCTTGCCGTGCTTGATCAGATCCTGGGCGACGGCCAGCTGCAACAGTTCGGCCAGCTCGCGGGCCGCCCGGTTCTCGGCGTCGATCTGCGCGCGATAGGCCGCATATTCCTGGCGCGGCTTGTCGAAGGATGACGGGATCGACCGCTTGCCTGTGGCGAGCACGGTTCCGGTCGCGGCATCCCTCAGCGTGTAATTGGCGGTGAGCGTCACGGTGCCGGCCGTCGGCTCGTCCTCATCGGTCTGCACCTGGACGATGGCCGCCGACTCGACCAGCTCGGTGACGCCGAGATCGAGTGAGTAGACGGGCGAGGCCGGCTCGCCAGAGCCCTGGCCGAAGCCGAAGATCAGGTTGTTGCGCACCTGCTGCGCGTAGCGGGTGCTTACCGGCTTGATCGCGATCGAGGCCAGTTCGGCGGACGCGCTCACCGTCGATCCGGGCGTCAGCGGCTGGTTGGAATAGAGCGGCCGCACCGTGCAGGCCGAGACGATCGCCAACGCCGCGGCCATGCCGCAAACCGCCAGGCGGCCGCGCAGGCGGGCCGTTTCTGACTTCACCGGATCAGGCAACGACATTGACGATCCTCTGCGGCACGATGATCACCTTGCGCGGGGCCTTACCTTCCAGTGCTTTCTGCACGAAGTCGAGAGCCAGCACCGCTTTTTCGACGGCACCTTGATCCGCGTCGCGGGCAATTGTCAAATCCCCGCGCTTCTTGCCGTTGACCTGCACCGGCAGCACGATCTCGTTATCGACAACCAGAGCCGGATCGTAGGCCGGCCAGGGCCGCTCGGCGACGAGCTGCGCACCGCCCAGCGCCTCCCAGCATTCCTCGGCCAGATGCGGCATAACCGGCGCGATGATATGCACCAGGATCTCGACCGCCTCGCGGCAGGCGCCCTTCAGCGCCGCGTCGGCCTTGCCCTCGGCGACATCGTTGAGCGGTGTCGCCAGCGCGTTGGCGAGTTCATAGATACGGGCGATCGCGCGATTGAAGCCGAGCTTCTCGATATCCTCGCCGACAGCTTTCAGGATCTTGTGCGCGGCCTTGGAAACCGCACCCGCCTCGCCTTCCTTCGCCGCCGCCGGCTTTGTGTCCACAAGTGATTCGGCGGCGATCTGCACCAGGCGCCAGATGCGCTGGACGAAGCGATGCGCGCCGGCAGCGCCGTCGTCGGTCCACTCGACGTCGCGCTCGGGCGGCGAGTCCGACAGCATGAACCAGCGCGCGGTGTCGGCGCCGTAACCGTCGGTGATCTCTTCAGGGCTCACCGTGTTCTTCTTCGACTTCGACATCTTCTCGAGCGGACCGATCGCCACCTCTTCGCCGGTGGCGATATCGACGGCGCGGCGCTTGCCGTCGACGTCCTCGATCCGGACCTCGGTCGGCGACAGCCAGCGGCCGTTGGTCGACGAACCGCCGACGCGGTAGGTCTCGTGCACCACCATGCCTTGCGTGAACAGGCCCTTGAACGGCTCGGCCAGATTGAGATGGCCGGTCTCGCGCATGGCGCGGGTGAAGAAGCGCGAATAGAGCAGGTGCAGGATCGCGTGCTCGATTCCGCCGATATACTGGTCGACCGCCAGCCACTCGTCGGCCGCCTTCGGTTCGGTCGGCTCGTTGGCCCACGGCGCGGTGAAGCGCGCGAAATACCAGGACGAATCGACGAAAGTGTCCATCGTATCGGTCTCGCGGCGCGCGTCGGCGCCGCATTGCGGACACTTCACGTGCCGCCAGGTCGGGTGGCGGTCGAGCGGATTGCCCGGACGGTCGAACTCGATGTCGTCGGGCAGCCTGACCGGCAGGTCCGCCTTCGGCACCGGCACCACGCCACAGGCCTCGCAATGAATCATCGGGATCGGGCAGCCCCAGTAGCGCTGGCGCGAGATGCCCCAGTCGCGCAGGCGGAAATTCACCTTGCGCTCCGCCATCGGCCGGCCGCCGATCGTCTTCTGCTCCAGCAGCTTCGCCACTTCGTTGAAGGCCTGCTCCGGCTTCATGCCGTCGAGGAAGCGCGAATTGATCATCACGCCGTCATCGACAAAGGCCTCCTCGATGATCTGGAACGTCTTGGCGTCCGCATCTTCCGGCATCACCACCGGGATAACCGGCAGGCCGTATTTGTTGGCGAAGTCGAGGTCGCGCTGGTCGCCCGACGGACAGCCGAAGATGGCACCGGTGCCGTATTCCATCAGCACGAAATTGGCGACGTAGACCGGCAGCGTCCAGCTGTCGTCAAACGGATGGACGACGCGGATGCCGGTGTCGAAGCCCTTCTTCTCGGCCGTCTCCAGCGCCGCCACCGAAGTGCCCATGTGGCGGACCTCGTCGATGAACTTGGCCAACTCGACATTGGTCTCGGCGGCCTTCCTGGCCAGAGGGTGGTCGGCGGCGACCGCCATGAAGGAGGCGCCGAAGATCGTGTCCGGCCTGGTCGTGTAGACTTCCAGCTCGTGCGCGTCACCCACCGGCGCGGCCAGCGGCCAGCGGATCAGCAGACCTTCCGAGCGGCCGATCCAGTTGTGCTGCATCAGCTTGACCTTTTCCGGCCACTCCTCGAGCCTGCCGAGGGAGTCCAGCAGATCCTGGGCGAAATCGGTGATCTTGAAGAACCACTGCGTCAGCTCGCGCTGTTCGACCAGCGCGCCCGAGCGCCAGCCGCGGCCGTCGATGACCTGCTCGTTGGCGAGCACGGTCATGTCTTCCGGATCCCAGTTCACCTTGGAGGACTTGCGCGTCACCAGGCCCTTCTCGACAAAGTCGAGGAACAGCATCTGCTGGCGGTGATAGTAGTCGACGTCGCAGGTGGCGAACTCGCGCGCCCAGTCGAGCGACAGGCCCATCATCTTGAGCTGCTCGCGCATGACGGCGATGTTCTCGTAGGTCCAGTCCTTGGGGTGGACCTTGTTCTGCATGGCCGCGTTCTCGGCCGGCATGCCGAAAGCATCCCAGCCCATCGGGTGCAGCACATTGAAGCCCTTGGCGCGCTTGTAGCGCGCCACCACGTCGCCCATCGTGTAGTTGCGCGTGTGGCCGATATGGATCTTCCCCGACGGATAGGGGAACATCTCGAGCACGTAGTATTTCGGCTTCGGATCGTCGTTCCTGGCTTCGAACAGCTTCTTTTCGGCCCAGGCCTTCTGCCATTTGGGCTCTGACGTGCGCGGATTGTATCGTTCGGTTGCCATCGGATGTTTTTCACTTAAAAGCAGGCACGAGGCGCCGGACAATGGCCGGCGGCCGGGAAATGTCGTCGCGGTGTTCACCATGGATTGCCGGACCCGTCAACTGTGGCGATCCGGCGTAGGCCCTAAAACCATAGGCAGGATATAGGCATGACGAGCGCTGTCGAGCAGCTTCACGCGGTCAAGGCGAGGATCGAAACCGCCGAGCGGGAGGCCAAACGCGTAAGCGGCTCCGTAACGCTGGTCGCCGTCTCGAAGACTTTTTCGGCCGACGACATCCGCCCGGTTCTGGAAGCCGGCCAGCGGGTCTTCGGCGAGAACCGCGTGCAGGAGGCGCAGGCCAAATGGCCGGCGCTGAGAGAGGCGTTTCCCGACATTGAGCTTCACCTGATCGGCCCACTGCAGTCCAACAAGGCCAAGGAGGCGGTGGCACTCTTCGATGTCATCGAGACCGTCGACCGCGAGAAGATCGCCGCCGAGCTAGCCAGGGAGATCGTCAGGCAAGGCCGGGCGCCAAAACTCTACGTCCAGGTCAACACCGGCTCGGAGCCGCAGAAAGCCGGCATCGAGCCGCGTGAAGCCGTCGCTTTCGTCAAGCGCTGCCGCGAAGTCCATGGCCTCGCCATCGAAGGCCTGATGTGCATCCCGCCGGCCGAGGAGAATCCCGGGCCGCATTTCGCCTTGCTCGAAAAGCTGGCGCGGGAGGCCAGCGTTGAAAAACTCTCGATGGGCATGTCCGGCGACTACGAAACCGCGATCGCCTTCGGCGCGACCAGCGTCAGGGTCGGCTCGGCCATATTCGGCAGCCGCGCCTGAACAGGCGACGTCGGCACACCCGTTCACGACCTCGCTATCGAACATGCCAACAGCACTAGATAGCCGCGCCGGAACTTGAAACGAAACGCCCCGTTCCTATTTCATCCGGTGTCATTCAACTCCTCTCCGGGGAATCTCACCATGCGTTACAACCAGCTTGGCAACACCGGCCTCTTCGTCTCTGAACTCTGCCTCGGCACCATGACCTTCGGCGCCGCCGGCGAGAACGCCCAATGGGGCCTCATCGCCAGCCTCGACCGGAAGGGCGTCAACGAGATCGTCGCCCGCTCGATTGCAGCCGGCGTCAATTTCTTCGACACCGCCGACGTCTATTCCTTCGGCCAGTCCGAGCAGTTGCTTGGCCAGTCCTTCAAGGATCTCGGCGTCAAGCGCTCCGACGTGATCATCGCCACCAAGGTGCATGGCGCGATGGGAAACGGGCCGAATGACCGCGGCTCCTCGCGTGGCCACATCATGGATTCGGTCGACGAAAGCCTGAGACGGCTGCAGACCGATCACATCGACCTCTACCAGTTGCACGGCACCGACACCGTGACGCCGATCGACGAGACGCTTCGGGCGCTCGACGATCTCGTTGCCGGCGGCAAGGTCCGTTATGTCGGCGTCTCCAACTGGCAGGCCTGGCGCATCGCCAAGGCGCTCGGTATCGCCGAACGCAAGGGCTTTGCCCGCTTCGAGACCATACAGTCCTATTATTCGATCGCCGGCCGCGACCTCGAGCGCGAGATCGTGCCGCTGCTCAATGAGGAAAAGCTTGGCCTGATGGTCTGGTCGCCAATGGCGGGCGGACTGCTCTCGGGCAAATACGGCCCCGGCGCGCCGGGCAACGGAGAAGGCCGTCGCGCATCCTTCAATTTCCCGCCGGTCAACGCGGATCGCGCCTGGGCGGCAGTCGCAGTCATGCGTGAGATCGCGAAGAAGCATGATGTCAGCGTCGCCACGGTGGCGCTCGGCTATGTGCTGGCCAAGCCGTTCGTCATGAGCGTGATCATCGGCGCCAGCCGCATGGACCAGCTCGAGCAGAACCTCGGCGCCACCGGATTGAAGCTCGACGCCGACGATCTCGCGAAACTCGACGAGGTCAGCGCGCTGCCTTCCGAATATCCGGGCTGGATGCTGGAGCGGCAGGGCGCCGGCCGCCGCCCTGCGCCTTTCGTACCGAAAACCTGACCCGTTGCTGAGGCAGACAAGGGTTT
>JBFLWR010000267.1:0-3158 GCA_040755925.1 Pseudomonadota bacterium | reverse complement strand
GCGCGCATGGCCCCCGTTCCGGGGCCTTTGGGGCGCATGAACCCCCACGCACTGGACAACGCCATAAAGCGCTATTCGCAGGACCTCGCTCCCGCCGGCCAGCCGATGGCGGTAACAGTCACCCAGGCGACCGAGGTCGGCACCGTCTACACCGTCGACGACATCAAGGCGGTCGCCGAGGTGGCCCGTCGCCATAAATTGCCGCTGCATATGGACGGCGCGCGCTTCGCCAACGCGATTGCGGCAACGGGTGTCAGCCCGGCCGAGATGACCTGGAAGAGCGGCGTCGACCTCATCTCCTTCGGCGGCACCAAGAATGGCTGCTGGATGGCCGACGCGGTCGTGATCTTCAACCCTGAAGTCGGCAAGGATCTGCGCCTGCTGCGTCAGCGCGCCGGGCAGACCTTCTCAAAGGCGCGCTTCATCTCGGCCCAGTTCGAAGCCTATCTCACCGATGACCTGTGGCTGAGGATGGCGCACCACGCCAATGCGATGGCCGCGCATCTGGCCGAGACGATCGAGGATGCGGCTAGCGGCAAGCTCGCATGGTTGCCTCAGGCCAACGAGGTGTTTGCGATCCTCAACCGCGAAACGGCCGAAAAGCTGCAGGCGGCCGGCGCCAAATTCTACGAATGGGGCGTACCGGAGGGCTTTGACGGTCACCTCGGCGACAACGAGGCGATCTACCGCTTCGTTGCCAGCTTCGCCACCACGGCGGAAGAGATCGACCGTCTCGGTCAGTTGCTCGCTTGAGTTTCCGCCAGCCGAGAGCCACCAGATGACCAGACCGACTCTCGGCTCGACGATGCGGCTGCTTCATCCGGCACCGAACATCCTCGGCTTCTATGACGGTCGCGTCGACGGCGTTCGTATCTGGTCGGACGAGCCGAATTGGCTCGACGACGGCGCCTACACCCTTGGCATCTGCACCTATGCGATCGTCGATGGATCGCAGGCGCTCGTCTACGACACGCACATATCCCTGCCCCACGCCCGTTTTGTTCGACGCACGCTCGAAGAGATGGGCGTAACCTCGATACGTGTCGTGCTCAGCCACTGGCATGACGATCATATTGCCGGCAACGAGGTCTTCGAGGATTGCGAGATCATCGCCAACCGCCTCACCGCCTCGGCGCTTGAGCGAGGCCGGGCCGATATCGAGGGCGGCAATCCGCCGATCAGGCCGCTTGTGCTGCCGAACAAGACATTCGAGAACAGCCTCAGCCTCACGGTCGGAGCGATCCCCGTCGAACTTCGCCAGGTCGAAATCCACAGCCATGACGGCACCGTGCTGCTGATGCCCGACAGGGGACTGCTGTTGGCGGGCGACACGCTGGAGGACGCCATCACCTATGTCTCGGAACCGGAGCGCCTGAACGAACATCTGATCGACCTTGAGCGCATGGCCGGCTGGCAGTTCGAGCGCATCCTGCCCAACCACGGTTCCTTGGAAACGATCGAAGCGGGCGGCTATGACGGAAGCCTGATCGCCGCCACGCAGGCCTATGTGCGAAAGCTGCTCGCCTGTCGGCAGGATCCCGGCCTGGCCGGACAGGATCTGAAAACATTCGGCGCCGACATGTTTGCCACAACGGCCGTTGAGTACTTCGCGCCCTATGAAGCCGTGCATCGACAGAACGTCGAGGCCGTTATCGCGGCAGATGCTTCATAAGCTGCCTTGCAACTAGGCTAGGAATGGCCGCAGCAACAATTCGACGCCGAGCAGGATCAGGAAGATCAGGAACCAGCGGCGGAAGGTCGCCGGACTGATTTTCTGGCGCAGCACCTGCCCCAGCCACATGCCGAGCAGCGCCGGCAGCACGGCAAGCGAGGACATCGCCAGATGCCCGACCTCAAACGCGCCGTGCGAGGCGAGCCCAAGCGCCAGCGCAATGGTTGAGACCGTAAAGGACAGGCCGAGCGCCTGGATGAGATCGTCCCGGCTCAATCCGAGCGCCTGGATATAGGGAACGGCCGGAACCACAAAAACTCCCGTTCCGCCCGTCACAAGGCCGGTGAGGAAACCGACGATGGGCGAGGACCAATTCTCGGCCCTGGCCGGAACCTTGGGCTGTCGCGCCAGCAATGTGTAGGCGGCGTAAAGAATGAGCGCCGCGCCGAGACCGGCGGTCGTCCATTTGACATTGTCGCTGGCAAGCAGCCGCGAGCCAGCGACGGTGCCGACCATTATGCCGGCCATCATGAGCCACAGCCGGCGCAGGATCGCGCCGAAGCTCGGGCCGGAAAAAAGCTGCCATATGTTGGTGACGAAGGACGGGACGATCAGCAGCGAAGCTGCCGTGACGGGCGGCATCACGGCGCCCAGCAATCCCATCGCGAGCGTCGGCAGGCCCATCCCGGTGACGCCCTTGACGATCCCGGCCAGCAGGAAGGTGATCGCGATGGTGGCCGCCAGGGTCCCGGAAAAATCTGACATCGCCCTTCATGCAAGGGCAAGACGCGCTTCGAAAGGGCCAGAAAGGTCAGGCGCCGATGGCACAATAAAAAAGCGGCGCCTCTCGGCGCCGCTTTCGTCTCGGGAGGGAGACTTGTCCTGCGGATGGAACTCGCGGATTATGCGGCCGCCTTGGCCTCGATCTGCTTGGCCTTGTCCGAAGAAGCGGTGATCGCGATTTTACGCGGCTTCAGTTCCTCGGGAATGTTACGCTTGAGGTCGACGAAGAGCAGGCCGTTCTTCAGCGTGGCGCCCTCGACCTCGACATGGTCGGCGAGCTGGAAGCGGCGCTCGAAGGAGCGCGAGGCGATGCCGCGATAAAGCAGCTCGGAACCCTCGCCGTTGTTCTCTTCCTTGCGCTCGCCCTTGACGGTCAGCACGTTGCGGTGGGCTTCGATCGAGATCTCGTCTTCCGAGAAGCCGGCAACGGCCATCGAGATGCGATAGGCGTTCTCGCCGGTGCGCTCGATGTTATAGGGCGGATAGGTCTGCGCGCTCTCGGGCTGGCCGAGCGAGTCGAGCATGGTGAACAGCCGGTCGAAACCGACGGTCGAACGATAGAGCGGGGAAAAATCAACGTGACGCATAGGGTGTTCTCCTGTTGAGCAACATGGTTTGCGTGTGACCCGGTACGAAACCCTCGCGAGGCGTTTCGGATAGGCCAGCGACCCCGTTGTCGGCGGCCGCAACCACCATTTGGGGA
>JBFLWR010000266.1:0-12459 GCA_040755925.1 Pseudomonadota bacterium | reverse complement strand
ACGGCGCCGGCCGCACCAGCGTGAAGGGCCGCACCATCGAGGGCGAGCTGGTCGCGAAGTCGGTCGCCGACACCCCGTCCGCCTTCAGTGTCGGCGACCGCGTCTTCCACCAGAAATTCGGCAACGGCAACATTGCGGCCATCGACGGCAACAAGCTGACCATCGATTTCGACAAGGCCGGCCAGAAACGTGTCCTCGACGGATTCGTCACCGGGGTGTGAGACGGCTTTGCGGCCGCGTATCCGCTCAACAACGCCGCACTCTTGATTAGCTCCAACTAAGCAACGCCGCCTGTCACGCGGGCATCATATTGGCGTCCTAGACCGCAGTCCCTGGGTCTTTTCATCGTTCATCGGGGTAGGCTTCCCGCCTCCCCTCCATTTCATTTCTCAACGTTGTTGAAGGGGGTATATCTATGGAGAATCTGCATCCACTCGCGCTGCGGCTGCTCGCCGCCACGCTTCTGGCTTCCACCGTTTCATTTCCCGTCGCGGCGCTTGCCGAGGGCGTCGCTTACATCAATAAGGGGATTGTCGGCGTCGGCCGCATCCCGGCCAGCCAGAAGGACAAGTTCGGCGAGACCTTCGGCTCCGGCTCCGGCATGGCGATGGACACCAAGTCCTGGACGCGCGATGGCTCGAGCTACAAGGGCTCGCTCTGGCTGCTGCCCGATCGCGGCTACAACGTCGAAGGCACCACCGACTATCGCCCGCGCCTCAACACAATCTCGATCGAGCTAACGCCGACCGCTGCCGGCTCCACGCCCGCCGCCGGACAGGAACAGACAGGCGTCAAGGCGGCGCTCGCTGACACCATGCTTCTGACCGACGACAAGGGCAACGACGCCACCGGCCTCGATCCGCTCAATGGCGTGCGTGCCGCGGCCGGCGACATGCCGATGCTGCCGCAGGCCGACAATGGCAAGCTTTCGCTGGACAACGAGGCAGTCGTACGCTTGCCCGACGGCACCATGTTCATCTCGGACGAATATGGTCCCAACATCTACCGCTTCTCGGCCGAGGGTCGCCTGATGTCGGCGACCCAGCCTCCGGCGGCGCTTGTGCCGATGCGCAATGGCAAGCCGAATTTTGCCTCCAACAATCCAGGCCCCGGCGCCGCCGCTCCCGATCCGAAGGATCCCGACACCGGCCGCCAGAACAACCAGGGCCTGGAAGGCATGTCGATGACGCCCGACGGCAAATTCCTGATCGCTGTGCTGCAGTCGGCGACCCGCCAGGATGGCGGCGATTCCGGCGCGACCCGCCAGCACACCCGCGCGCTGGTCTATGACGCCTCCGACCTCGCCCATCTCAAGCTGGCGCACGAATATGTCGTGCCGCTGCCGGTGTTCAAGGACGCCAAGGGCAAGACCAAGGTGGCCGCGCAGAGCGAGATCGTGGCGCTCAACGACAAGAGCTTCCTCATGCTGGCGCGCGACAGCAACAACGGCCAGGGCCTGAAGGACGCCGAGTCGCTCTATCGCAAGATCGAGATCGTCGACCTGTCCCAGGCGACAGACATCGCCAACGGCCCGTTCGACGCCGCCGACAAGCCCGTCGCGCCGAAGGGCGTGCTCGACCCGTCGGTGACCCCGGCCAAGCTGACCTCGTTCATCGACATCAACGACAAGGGCGAGCTCGGCCGCTTCGGCCTGCACAACGGCGAGCCGAATGACAGGAACAACCTCTCGGAGAAGTGGGAGGCGATGTCGCTCGCTTCAGTGCTCGATCCGAAGCTGCCTGACGACTATTTCCTGTTCGTCGCCAACGACAACGACTTCCTGACCCAGGATGGCTTCCAGGTCGGCGCAGCCTACAAGGCCGACGGTGGCGCCGATGTCGACACCACCTTCCTGGTCTATCAGGTCACCTTGCCAGGCCTGTCCGCCAAGTAGGCGGCGGCGGGACAGGTGTTGTCGGACATCTGCTCAACCGGGAAAAGGGTGCATCGGTATCAGGCCTGCGATAGCATCGCGGGCCTGATTCATTTTCGGTGCCTGCCATGGATGACAAGAAGCCCGCCCGCCGGCGCGTCGGCGACCTGACCAGCGGGCCTATCCCGCGCACGCTGTTGCTCTTCGCCCTGCCGGTTCTGGGCTCAAACGTGCTGCAGTCGCTCAATGGCTCGATCAACGCGGTCTGGGTCGGCCGCTTCCTCGGCGAAGCGGCGCTGACGGCGACCTCCAACGCCAACCTGGTGCTGTTCCTCATCCTCGGCACCGTCTTCGGCATCGGCATGGCGGCGACCATCCTGGTCGCGCAATCCGTCGGCGCCCACGACCTGCCGGAGGCGCGGCGCATCGTCGGCACCAGCGCCACCTTCTTCTTCCTCGTCTCGGTGGTGTTCGCGGTCTGCGGCTGGATCTGGGTCGACGCCATCCTGACCGGGCTCGGCACGCCAGCGGACGCCTTGCCGCTGGCGCGCTCCTATCTGCGCATCATCTTCGTCGCCGTGCCGATGATGAACCTGCTCTCCTTTGTCATGACAGTGTTGCGCGGCGCCGGCGACTCTCGAACGCCGTTCGTCTTCATGGCGGTGGCCGTCGTCCTCGACGTGGTCCTGAACCCGCTCCTGATACGCGGCATCGGCCCCTTCCCCGAGCTCGGCATCGCCGGGTCGGCCATGTCGACGCTGATCGGCCAGACGGTGAGCGTGATCGCCATCCTGGTCGTGCTCTATGCCAGCAGGCACCCGTTGCGGTTGGCGGGCCACGACCTCGCTCTGCTCAAGCCCGACCCCGCGCTGCTGCGCATCGTCGTCTTCAAGGGCATTCCGATGGGCCTGCAGATGATCGTCATCTCGGCGGCGGCGCTGACGGTCATGGGGATCGTCAATTCCTATGGCTCGCAGGTCGCCGCCGCATACGGCATCGCCGCGCAGCTCTGGACCTACATCCAGATGCCGGCGCTCGCGATCGGCGCGGCCGTCTCCTCGATGGCGGCGCAGAATGTCGGCGCCGGGCGCTGGGACCGCATCGGCAAGGTCGCGGCTTCGGGCGTCGGCTTCAACCTGGTGCTGACCGGCTCGCTGGTGGCGCTGCTGTTCTTCTTCGACCGCGCGGTGCTCGGCCTTTTCCTGAGCGGCGACAGCACGGCGATCGACATCGCCGCCCACATCAACAAGGTGGCGTCCTGGTCCTTCATCCTGTTCGGCATCACCATCGTGCTGTTTGCGACGGTCCGTGCCACCGGCGCCGTCATGCCGCCGCTGATCATCCTGATCATTTCGGTGCTCATCATCCGCACGGGCTTTGCCTATTCCATGCGAAGCGTCATCGGCCAGGAAGCGCTGTGGTGGAGCTTCCCGGCGGGCTCGATCGCTTCGCTGGCGCTGGCCGCGGCCTATTATCGCTTCGGCCGTTGGCGGACCATGCATATGATCGAGGATCGGCCGGCCGCCGGCGAGCCGCCGGACACCGGCCTCGGCATACCGCGCCAGCGAGCCAATCTTTCGCCCGAGACACCCAGCGGCTGAAGCGGCGACGTCCCACTGACCGGGATCACCGCACGTGGCGCGAACCAAACCAAAGCGCGACCAGCGAGAAGACAGTGATCATGCCGGCAAAGGCGAGGCTTGCCGCCGTCGCGCCTGCCCGGACCGACAGCATCCCGATGCCGATCACCGGCAGCGCGTTGCCGCAGAAGCAGCAGATGAAGAAGGCCGACACGACTTCGGCGCGACGGTCGGCCGGCGCGATCTGGTTCACCACTTGCAGGCCGCCGCGATAGCCAAGCGCGGCCGCGATGCCGCAGAGGGCCATTGACGGCCGTTCCACTTGCCGAACCTGCTCCTGACAATCTGGCAGTATGGTGCTGAACGAAATCCTCCCGTAACGTCTGCCGGCAGAAGGGGAGGAACAATGGGCAAGGGACGGGTCGAGGCATTCACGGATGGCGTCGTCGCCATCATCATCACCATCATGGTGCTGGACCTTAAAGTTCCACATGGTGAGGATTTCGCAGCGCTATGGCCGCAGTGGCCGATCTTCTTCTGCTACGTGCTCTCCTTCATCAATGTCGGCATCTATTGGAACAATCTGCACAACATGTTCCACACCGTGCAACGCGTCGACGGCCGCGTGTTGTGGGCCAACCTCAACCTTCTGTTCTGGCTGTCGCTGATGCCGGTGACCACCGCCTTCATGGGCGAAAACGAGTTCGCCCCGGCGCCGGTGGCCGTCTACGGCATCGACCTGGCGCTCTGCGCCGTGGCTTACACCATTCTGGTCATGAAGCTGCGCCACCTGCACGGCGACGACACGACCTTTGCCAAGGCAGTGGGACACGACAAGAAGGGCAAGATTTCCTTGGCTCTCTACATCGTCGCCGTCCTGCTGAGCTTCCTCAACCAGTGGATCAGTGTGGCGATCTATGTGTTCGTGGCAGCCGTCTGGTTCGCACCCGACAAGCGATTCGAGAGGCTGGTCGAAAAATAGAGCGGTTCGAGGAAAGGTATTAAACGGCTTGCCGTCCGGGATTGTGAAGCGAGAAGCTAGAGCCTATTTCCGCATTGCTTTCAGCTTCTCGGCTACGGAAGCGGCAAGGTCCGCGTAACGCTCCTCGAGCCGCTCGGCCGCCTTGATGACGGGAAAGTCGTGGCCGAACTTTTCCAGCGCCAGGCGCAACTTCTCGGCGAAATCCGCCTGTTTCTCCAGCGCAGAAAAAAGCGTCTTTACCTGAACCTCGCTGATATCGGGATTGGCCAGCATCTTCGGCACCTCCCGGCCCATCTGGTCACCGGTGATGGTCTGCTCTTTCAGGATCCCGATCCAGTCGGTCAATCGCCAAACCTCCGTTTTGGATAGCATGCGCGGCGCAAGCTACGCCGGTCAACCCTGGCAGGCTTGCCTCGGTTCCACCCGGCGCTAAGTTCGGCTCATCTCGAACAAGGACAGGGACGATGACAAGCGACACCGAAATCCAGACCGCCCTGCCCGCGTTCGCCGCCGGCAACGTCGCCGTCATCACCGGCGGCGCCAGCGGCATCGGCCTTGCCGCCGCGAAAAGATTTGCCGCCATGGGCATGAGGACCGTGCTTGCCGACATCGGCGGCGTGCGGCTCGAACAGGCCAGGCAGGCGGTCGCCGCCATCGCCGGTGACAACGCGGTCCTGCCTGTCCCCACCGACGTATCCAAGGCTGACGACGTCGACAGGCTGGCGGAACTCGCCCACGGCGCCTTCGGCGCCGTCTCGGTGCTGATGAACAATGCCGGCGTCGGCAACAATCCTGGCAAGCCGTGGGAAAACCGCGATGCCTGGAAGCGGCTTCTGGACGTCAATTTCTGGGGCGTGGTGCACGGCGTCGAGGCCTTCGCGCCACGCATGCTGGCCGCCGGCAAGCCCGGCCTGATCATCAATACCGGCTCCAAGCAAGGCATCACCACGCCGCCCGGCAATCTCGCCTACAACGTGTCGAAGGCCGGCGTGAAGAGCTTCACCGAAGGACTGGCGCACGCGCTGCGCAACGAGCCCGGATCGACGGTCAGCGCGCATCTGCTCATTCCGGGCTTCACCTTCACCGGCCTGACCGAGGGCGCGACGCAAAAGCCCGCGGGCGCCTGGACAGGCGAGCAGGTGGTGGATTTCATGCTGGCATCGCTCAAGCAGGGCGATTTCTACATCCTGTGTCCCGACAACGAGGTCACGCGGCCGGTCGACGAAAAACGCATGGCCTGGGCGATCGGCGACATCGTCGAGAACCGCCCGGCCCTCTCGCGCTGGCATCCGGACCACAAGGACGCGTTCGCCGCCTACATGAACCGCTGAGGAAACCTGGCGCCGCGCTTCCTCGGGCCGTTTCAACACGGCGATTTCCTTCCCCGGCATATGGCTGCAATTGGATACACGCGAAAGAGGTAGGCGCGCGAGAAGACACCTTATCCGTTTGTCGCGATAGTGACGGTGCAGGTCAAAAGCCTGCTCCTTCCGCTTCACGGCGGTTTACCTCAAGCCCCTTCCGCTGCGCCACCCCCGCATGGCGGAAGGGGCACTTCCGATGAACCGAGGCTGCCTTTGGGAACAGCCGCTTTTGTCGGCCGCATGCGAGGGGCAGTTCAGCCGGCGTTCTCTTCCCATCGATCAAGGAATGCCTCGATCGGCAAAGACTGCATGTCCGGGATTGCCTGGGCGAGTCTTTCCGGCGCCCAGTCCCACCAGGCGAGGTTCTCGATACGCGCCGCGATATCGGTGGAGAACCGCTGCCGCAGCGGTTTAGCCGGAACGCCGGCGACGATGGCGTAAGGCGGCACATCGTGCGTGACGACCGCGTTGGCGCCGATGACGGCGCCGTTGCCGATCGTGACGCCCGGCATGATGACGGCGCCATGGCCGATCCAGACATCGTGGCCGACGGTGACCGACTGTGCCCGGCGGCGCTCGCGGAATGCCGCATCGACGCCCAGCCAGCGAAAATACTCATTGGGCCGATAGCTGACCTTGTGCTGGGTAAGCCGCTCGATCGGATGCTCGAGCGCATTGATACGGCTATTGGCGGCGATCGAGCAGAACTTGCCGACCGTCGTGTAGATGGCTTCCGAATGGCGCTCGAAATAGGAAAAGTCGCCGACCGTCACCTCGCGAAGGATCACCCGCCCGCCGATCGAGGCGTACCGGCCGAGCTTGCACGCCTTGAGCTCCGCGGTCGGATGGATGCGCGGCTCGGGATCCTTCAGGACAAGGTTTTCAGGACGGTCCATGGCGCGGCTTTACGCTTGGGCGACCGGTCCCGCAAGCCGGGACCAACCGCTCGTCCGCAACTCCCAGGCGCGCTGTTAAGGCTTGCCCTTCGTCCAGACGACGTTCTGGCCGTAGAGCGGCACGGTCGACACCGACATCTTCGCCGAGCCGTTCTGCACCTGGCGCGAATGCGACAGATAGATCAGCGTCTCGTTCTTCTTGTCGTAGATGCGGTTCACCACCTGCTTCTTCCAGATCAGGCTGAGGCCCTGCTTGAACACCTCCTCGCCGCCCTCGCTCATGTCGATGTCGCCGATGGTGATCGGCCCGGTCTGGCGGCATGAGACCGAGGAATCGGATGGATCCTCGAACCAGTTGCCCTTGTGCAGCCGGTCGATGACGCTGCGGTCGAAATAGGCGACATGGCAGGTGATGCCGTCCACTTTCGGATCCTTGATGGCATCGACCATGATGTCGTTGCCGACCCAGTCGACACCGACCTTGCCGACCTCGTCCGCCATGGCCGCGCCGGTGCTGAAGACAACGCATGCGGCAAAGGCGCCGCAGATCAGTTTTCGCAAGGAAGCCTCCTCGGTTCGCAAATTGCCGATCTCAGGTGGGACAAGACCATGGCATTTGCAAGCCGGTCGATCACCTCCTGACGCCATCGATGCGCCGAAGGCCGCTTGCGGCAACGCGACATCTTTGCGTTGCGCATCCGAAGCATTACGTTACCGGCGATAGAATGCGATCGGCATTTCGCATCCGGCACCTTGCTTCACCATTGCCGCCAACCACGACAAGACCACGACATGTACAGCGACGCTTCTCCGACCATGCGCTTCATCCTGATCGGCATCCTTATTGCGATGGCCGTCGGGATCGGTGGAATGACCGTCTGGTCTTATCGCTCGCACTATAGTGGCGAGCCCTATGGCGGCTCCTTCACGCTCACCGACCAGAAGGGCGCCCCGATAACCGAAGCAGCGATGAGAGGTCGTCCGAGCGTCGTCTTCTTCGGTTTCACGCATTGCCCGGAAGTTTGCCCGACCACGCTGTTCGAGCTGGCCGGCTGGCTGAAGACGATGGGCGATAGCGGCAAGAACCTCAATGCCTACTTCGTCACGGTGGATCCGGAACGCGACACGCCCCAGATCATGAATTCCTACGTCAGCAATTTCTCCGACCGCATCACCGGCATCACTGGCGATCCGGACAAGGTGCACGCCATGGCCAAGGCCTTCGGCATCTACTGGAAGAAGGTCGACACCGGCGATGGCGATTACACGATGGACCACACAGCCTCCGTGCTGTTGCTCAACGCCAAGGGCGAGTTCGCCGGAACCATCGCCTATGGCGAGAGCGCCGACACCGCCATCGCCAAGCTGAAGCGGCTGGCGGCGGGTGGCCAGGCATGATCCCGAGAAGTGGGAACCGGTTCTCGAAATTGATCATGCTTGAACAAGAGTCGCCCTGATGGGACAGACTAGGCTCCATTTCATAGCCGGCAAGATCGAGGCCGACCGCATCTTCGCGGCGCTCGACGCCGCCTTCGAGGACGATGGCCTGCCGCTGGCCGTGCTCGAGGTCGATGAGGACAAGGATATCCACGAAGTCTCGCTTTACGCCGACGCGGACGTCGATGGCGTCGAGGCGCGGGTCAAGGATATCCTCACCGGCCTCGGTCTGCCGAAACCGGTCGAGCGAGAGGTGCTCCCCGATGTAGACTGGGTCTCCCGCTCGCTGGAAGGCCTGAAGCCGGTGCGCGCCGGCCGCTTTTTCGTCCACGGCGCGCATGACCGGGCAAAGCGCCACAGCGGCGATCTCGCCATCGAGATCGAGGCCGGCCTCGCCTTCGGGACCGGTCATCATGGCACCACGGCCGGCTGCCTCGAAATGCTGGAGAAGGTGGTGCTGCGTGAGCACCCCCGCAATGCACTCGACCTCGGCACCGGCAGTGCTGTGCTGGCGATCGCAGTAGCGAAACTTGCACATATCCCGGTGCTGGCGACCGACATCGACCCGGTCGCGGTTCGCGTCGCCGCGGCCAATGCGCGCCTCAACCACGTCAAGGCGCTGGTCGAGACCGTGACGGCGCCAGGCTTTCATCACCCGATCTTCGCCAGACGCGCGCCTTTCGACCTGATCGTCGCCAACATCCTGGCGCGGCCGCTGATGCGGCTGGCACCCGAGATGGCCAAGCACATCAAGCTCGGCGGCTCGCTGGTGCTTTCAGGCATCCTCGACCGGCAGCGCGACGCCGTGGTCTCGGCCTATGTCGGTCAGAGCTTCCGCCACGTGCTTACCTCGCACCGCGAAGGCTGGGTGACCATTCACCTCAAGCGCTAAAAGCCTCTCACCCGCGCCTTGACCGGCGTTCCGCCGGCCTTCCCTGTCTTCAGAACTTCACGCCGAAGCTCGCCTTGAAGCCATTGTCGAACGCGTCCGGACCGAACTGGCCGGCGTAGGACAGGCCGAGCGTGGCGTTGGCCGCGAGCTGGACGTCGAAGCCCGCTTCCACCAGCATCGCGTCCCTTGCGATCGGCACGCCGGCGATGGTGAAGCTGTCGCTTCCCGCGAAGGCGAAAGTCGAGAGCGGCGTCACATCGCCATAGGCATGGCGCCAGCCGAACATGCCGCGCGCCGTGGCCGACATCCCGCCAAGCGTCACATCGGTGGACGCCCTGACGCCAAGCGTCGTGAAGGTCGCATCGGTCGTCGAACTGCCGCTGGTCAGCGCGGCCGCGCCGCCCGTCTCGGTGAATCCATCCGTGTGCAGGTTGACATAGGCTAGATTGGCGAAGGGCTCGAAGGCAAACGGGCCGGCGTCGGTCTTGTAGGCCAGTTCGCCGAAGGCCTGCGCGGTGGCCGCGTCATAATTCGCCGACAGCTGGTCGGCGAAGCCCTGGAAGGCGACCGAGCGCGACGTCGATATCCGCTGCCAGGTGTAGGCGGCGCCGGTGCGGAACGCGAGGGCGCCCCAACTGGTGCCGCCATAGACGCCCATGTGGTAGTTGTCGCTGTCGCCGGAGGAGCGGCGGTCATCGACATCGAAGCTGGTCCGGCTGTAGCCGCCGACCAGGCCGAGGCGCCAGTCACCCGCCATGCCGTCGGCGCCCATCAGCAGCCCGCCGGTCGAGCGGTGGAGGGAAGCGGCATTGCCGTCGCCATCCATGCCGCCCCAGGCGCCAAAACCCTGCCCCCAGAAGGCGAAGCGCTCGCTTTCGGCTGGCACGATTTCCGGACCGCCTTCGCCATAAGCCATGACTGGAAGCGCCGCAGCGCCGTCGCCGAACGCCGCGCGCAGGCGCGCCGTCACCGCGTCCTGCAGGAAGTGGCTGTCCTGTATGAGCGCACCCTTTGCCGAAGCATGGACTTCGCCAGAGAGCTGGTCGAAGGCATTCTGCGCCGCGGCATCGCTGGGCAGCGCGAGCACCGCGCCTAGCAAGGCGCCACTGCTCAAGCTGTCCAGCGCCGCGCCGGTAGCGGTCTGATTTGGTGTCGAGCCGGCAGAGCTGAGGGTCTTGCTCTTCGTGATATCGACATAGACGTGTTTCGGATCGTAGTTGATGGCCGCGTTGAGGAAATTCGAAACTTGGGCGCTGGAGTTGAGCGAGAACTCTCCGCTGACAGTGCCAGCCGCCGCAAGAACTGTGTAGCGGCCTGGCACATAGGCGCCGGAATTCGTCACGGTCAGTCCCGCGCCGTTGGCAATGGTTGCGTTGCCCGACACGTCGATCAGATCCGACATGCCTGCGGAATTGACCTCCACCGCATAGGTCGAACCAGCTCGGAAATTTGCGCTGCCCTTGACGGTCAAGGTCCCGATCGCGTTGTTGCCGGCAGCGACCGTGCCGGCTGCATCGAGCGACTTGATCGTGCCGGCGCCGCCGAGCGTGGCGCCGCTGTCGACCGTGACGGCCGAGCCCGCGAGCGAACCGCTGACGAGCAGCGTTCCGGCCTTCACCTCGGTGGCGCCGGACAGCGAGCTTACACCCGAAAGCTCGAACGTTCCGCTGCCCGTCTTGACCAGGCCGCCCGTTCCGGTCAGGCCGCCGGAAAACACGGTCGATTTGCCGTTGCCGCCGGTCGTCAGCGTGGCCGTCCCGTTATCGACCGTGCCGGCGCCGGCGAGCGAACCGATCGTCTGGTTGAAATTGTTCAGCGAAAGAGTTGCGCCGCTTTCCACCGTATAGGCGCTGTTCGTGCTGAAGATGTTGGCCGCACCTGCCTTCAGCGTGCCCGCGGCAACGTCCGTGGCGGTCTTGTAGAAATTGCTGCCCGCCGTACCGGTTATGGTCAGCGTGCCCGAACCGGCCTTGGTGAACGTCCCCGTGGTGCTGTCGATATCGGCCATGGTGGCGCCGATACTCAGATCATAACCCTGAGTATCGATGGCGCCGCCGGCCTTGGTAAACTGCAGCATGGTGTTGGGCAGTACCAGGTTGTCGGCGCCGGCCTGCAGTGTCCCGCCGTCCAGCGTAATCGGGCCTGTCCCCAGCGCATGGCTGTCAGTGACCTGAATCGTGCCTTCGCTGATCTGCGCGCCGAAGACACTGTTGGCGCCGTTCGTCAGGACGAGCGTGCCTGCGCCGGTCTTGAAGAATCCGGCCGGGTCCCCCGAATTCAGAATTTGCCCGCTATACGTGCCCGTACCGCTGTCGACGTTGATAATCTGCCCGACATCGACATACAGTTTGTTATTGATAGTGATGCCATCCTTGATGTCGATCGTCGTCCCATTATAGGCATAGAGCGGTCCCGTACCCAGTGCATCGTTGTTGCCGAGGCTTAGCGTGCCTGCGTAAAGGTTCGTTCCGCCCGTGTAGTTGCTCGCGCCGGTCAGCGTCAGCTTTCCCGTACCCACCTTGGTGATCGACAACGTGCCGGTCTGTTCCTGGATCTGAGCGTTGAGCGTGGTGCTGGTATTCAGGCCGCCTATCTGAAAATTGCCGCTCGAGCCGTCGGGATCGCCATAATAGGAAAGAACGCCGGTTCCTTCGACCGAGCCCAGCGCCAGTGTTCCAGACCCGCCAAGAGAGACGGAGCCGCCGTTGAGAACGAACTTCGCGTTCGCCCCGGAAGCCGGCGACGCGTCGGAGGAATAAAAAGCCACTCCGCCATAGGCATTGACCGTGTAGACGACGTTGCTGCCGGCATCGGCGTTCCGGATGTTGATGTAGCTGGCCCCGCTCCAGGAGCCTGAAACCGTGAAGTTCTGGGTCACGCCGGACGTGTTGTTCACGCCACCATTGATGTTCAGGTAGGCCCCGTTGGAAACATTCACCGTATAGGCGCTGGCCGGGTCGTTGAACGTCACGGTGCCAGCCGTCATGTAGCCGGCTGGATAGGGTGTATCCAGATTGACGGTCGTCGCGCTCGCGCCCGCCCCGAACACCACCGGCGCGCTGCCCGAATTCGGCACGCTGCCGCCGACCCAGTTGGTCCCGTCCGTGTATTCGGAATTCGTTTGGCCCGTCCATTGCTGGGCCGACGCGGAAATCGCCGACAGCGCGAGACCTGCCAGGGCGGAGCCCGCGAGCAAGCTCATTCGCCGGGCTGATGCACCCGACAAAGGGCCTCGGGTTCGCGCGGCAGAGGTAAGCCCACGCTTGTTCAAGCCCGTCTGATTGTCCATGTCCCGCCCGATGCCCCGTTGCCCGTCATGCGGGCCTGCCACAATGTCGCTTGAAGATTGCCGGACGACATGTAGCCGGTCCGGTCGTTCTGTCTTTATCGGGGGAATTGGTCAGGCTCAGTGAGCCGAGGACCTGCCAGTTGCTG
>JBFLWR010000265.1:0-2603 GCA_040755925.1 Pseudomonadota bacterium | reverse complement strand
GAAGTCTGCGTTGCGGTCAGGCGATGCCCAATATGGCGTCGAACAGCGCCATTCCAGCCCAGGATCCGAAGACGCCCGTCACGCCGCCGACGACGAAATCATCGGCGTAGGCGGGCCAGAAGTTGTTGAGCACCAGCGACCCGACGATCGCGCCGAGGATCCCACAAGCCAGGTACTGCGGATTGCGCAGCCAAGGGCCCTTGATCACGCGCACCATGGTGAACGCGGTGAGGACGGCGGACAGAAGAAGATCCGACATGGTTGGCCTCTGGACCAGCAGAGATTCCACCCAATAGTAAAACGATCCGTTAAACGGCATCGGCAACTGCCATCGAGACTCGTGCCAGCATGAACCCTCCCCCAAACATCACCGATCCGCTTGTGCTGTTCATGCCGTCCGGCAAGCGCGGGCGGTTTCCGATCGGCACCCCGGTGCTCGACGCGGCCCGGCAACTCGGCGTCTATGTCGAAAGCGTGTGCGGTGGTCGAGCCACCTGCGGGCGCTGCCAGATCGAGGTACAGGAAGGCAATTTCGCCAAGCACAAGATCATCTCGTCCAACGACCATATCTCGCCCAAGGGCGCCAAGGAGGAGCGCTACGAGCGCGTGCGCGGCCTGCCTGAGCGGCGGCGCCTCTCTTGCTCCACGCAGATCCTCGGTGACCTCGTCATCGACGTCCCGCAGGACACGGTCATCAACGCACAGACCATCCGCAAGGACGCCGACACGCGCATCATCGCCCGCGATACGGCCATCCGCATGTGCTATGTCGAGATCGAAGAGCCCGACATGCACAAGCCGCTCGGCGATCTCGACCGGCTCAAGATCGCCTTGATGAAGGACTGGGGTCTCAAGAACCTCGAATTCGACTTCTACCTCATGCCGCAGGTGCAAGGCATCCTGCGCAAGGGCAACTGGGCCGCCACCGCCGCCATCCACAAGGACGCTGACAGCGACATTGCCCGTGTCATCGCTCTCTGGCCCGGGCTCAAGAACGAGGCCTATGGCCTTGCCTGCGATATCGGATCGACCACCATCGCCATGCATCTGGTGTCGCTGCTGTCCGGCCGCGTCGCCGCTTCGTCCGGCACGTCCAATCCGCAGATCCGCTTCGGCGAGGATCTGATGAGCCGCGTGTCCTACGTGATGATGAATCCGGACGGCCGCGAAGGCATGACGGTCGCTGTGCGCGAAGCCGTTTCCAGCCTTGTCGACAAGGTCTGCGCGGAAGGCAACGTCCAGCGCAACGACATTCTGGATTCCGTCTTCGTCGGCAATCCGATCATGCATCACCTGTTCCTCGGCATCGATCCGACTGAACTTGGCGGCGCGCCCTTTGCGCTGGCCGTCTCCGGCGCGGTACGCATCAAAGCCTCCGATATCGGCCTGAAGCTGAACCAGGGCGCGCGCCTCTACATGCTGCCCTGCATTGCCGGCCATGTCGGCGCCGACGCCGCGGCGGTGACGCTCTCGGAAGGCCCGCACAGGCAGGAAGAGATGATGCTGATCGTCGACGTCGGCACCAACGCCGAGATCGTGCTCGGCAACTCCACGCGCGTCGTTGCGGCCTCCTCGCCCACCGGACCGGCTTTCGAGGGCGCGGAAATCTCCGGCGGCCAGCGCGCCGCCCCCGGCGCCATCGAGCGCGTCCGCATCGACCCCGAGACGCTGGAGCCGCGCTATCGCGTCATCGGCTCGGAGCTATGGTCCGATCAGCCTGGCTTCACCGAGAGCGTGCAGGCGACGGGTGTGACCGGCATTTGCGGTTCGGGCATCATCGAGGTGGTGGCCGAAATGTACCTGACGGGCATCATTTCGGAAGACGGCGTCGTCGAAGGCTCGCTTGCCGCACGCTCGCCGCGCATCGTCGCCAACGGCCGCACCTTCTCCTATGTGCTGAAGGAAGGGGAGCCGAAGATCACCATCACCCAGAACGACGTGCGCGCTATCCAGCTCGCCAAGGCGGCGCTCTATGCCGGCACCAAGCTGTTGATGGAGAAGCAGAACACCGAACATGTCGACCGCATCCATTTCGCCGGCGCCTTCGGATCCTTCATCGATCCGAAATACGCCATGGTGCTCGGTCTCATCCCGGACTGCGATCTCGACAAGGTCTCGGCGGTCGGCAACGCCGCCGGCGCCGGCGCGCGCATGGCGCTCTTGAACCGTGGCTACCGCCGCGAGATCGAGGACACGGTCGCCCATATCGAGAAGATCGAAACCGCGCTGGAACCGAAGTTCCAGGAGCACTTCGTCTACGCCATGGCGCTGCCGAACAAGGTCGATCCGTTTCCGAAGCTGTCCGCCGCCGTGAAATTGCCGCCGCGCAAGGCCGCAGGCGAGGACGGAGCGGCGGGCGATGCCACGCCGCGCCGGCGGTCGCGCGAGGAGCGCGCGGCGCGACGCGGCCGCGACTGAATCCATCTCGGCTGTAGCCCTGGCCGCTCATTCCGCGGCCCGCGCGGCTGCGGCATGCCGTGCCTTCGCCGCGCCCTTGGCGCGCGGCGGATGCAACAGCCCGACCAACGGCTTTTCGACCAGCAGGTAGAGCACCGCCGAGAACGCGATCGTGACGACCACGATCACCACCGGCTGCAGCATGG
>JBFLWR010000264.1:0-15277 GCA_040755925.1 Pseudomonadota bacterium | reverse complement strand
TACTCCGCCTTGTTGTAGACGCCACGGGATGAGCGGCCATCCTCATGAGCAAGGCATTTCTCTATCCAATCACTGTTGAACCCGAGTTCGTTGAGAAGCGTCGAGCCCGTGCGTCGCAGGTCGTGCACAGTGAAATGTTCAAGGGGAAGGCCTTCTTCCTTCGCTTGCTCGGCCACGGCGTAGGTCACACGATTGAAGGTTGCCCGCGACATAGGCGCGTCGGCATCATATCGCGATGGCAAGACGTAACGCGAGTTTCCCGAGCAGGTTCTTAGAGCGATGAAGATGTCCAGCGCCTGTCGGGACAGGTAGACGTTGTGCGCTTTCGATCGCTTCATCCGCTCTTTTGGGATAGCCCAGACTGCATTTTCGAAATCCACCTCATCCCAAGTGGCGTCCTGGAGTTCGCTCTTTCGCACCATCGTAAAAAGGATAAGGCGAAGGCCAAGGCGAATGGTCGGAAGCGTGGCAACCTTTTCCAGCATCTTCAGCATGACGCGGATCTCAGCCGGCGAAAGCGAGCGGTCCCTCGGCACGAAGTTGGCGATTGAAGCGGGCCCGACGTCATCCGCAGGATTGGCCACCTTCTCGCCGTGGAGAATGGCAAAGCCGTAGATCTGTTTGAGGATGTCGCGGACGTGGATCGCAGTGGCCGGCGCGCCGCGCTCCACGATGTTGGCACAGTGCGCGCGAAGATCGTCTGGCGTAATTTCCGTCAGCAGCCGATTGCTCCAAATCGGCAGAAGCTCCCGCTCGAAGATCGATCGACGCATCGAGCGGGTGCTGTCCGCCATGGGAGCGGCCGTCAGCCACTTCTCGCCAAACTGACCAAAACTCTTGGCTTCCTTAAGGCGGCGCTTGTTGCGTTGCTTTTCAATAGCTGGGGACCGGCCTTCCCGCACCGCCCGCCGGGCATCCAGGCATTTCTCTCGCGCCTGGAGGAGCGAGATTCCATCGCGACCGTATTTGCCTAGATACACGGTCTCGCGACGGTTGTTCAGTCTGTAATCGAGGCGAAACGAGATCGCGCCGCTGGGCAACACGCGAACATACATGCCGTCGCGGTCCGCGACCTTGTACATTTTCTCTTTTGGTTTCAATGCCTTGAGGGCGGCGTCCGTCAGCATCCTGACTGCCTTTCAAAAAGTACCGTCACTGGTTTTTTGAGGGCGTTCGGCGAATTTTTTCCTTTATTTTCAGTGTCTTAAGACTGAAAAAGTACCGTCACCGGCCCTATAGACCGCGACGGTACTGTCGAAAATTCAGCTTGGCAATATGCCGGAGGGCCGGCAGGCGGTCCCGCAGAGCCAAACAATGCGAACCGATAGCCACCGAATGTCGTTGGCTAAAAATATTTTTGATTTCAGTGACTTAGATCGAACGCTGGCGTAATTTCGGCGACGTTCGGATGGGTCTGAATCATTCCCACTCAATCGTGCCCGGCGGCTTCGAGGTCACGTCGTAGACGACGCGGTTGATGCCTTTCACCTCGTTGATGATGCGGGTGGCGGCGGCGGCGAGGAAGTTCATGTCGTAGTGGTAGAAGTCGGCCGTCATGCCGTCGACCGACGTCACGGCGCGCAGCGCGCAGACGAATTCGTAGGTGCGGCCGTCGCCCATCACGCCGACGGTCTGCACCGGCAACAGCACGGCGAACGCCTGCCAGATGGCGTCGTAGAGGCCGGCCTTGCGGATCTCGTCGAGATAGATGGCGTCGGCCTCGCGCAGGATGTCCAGCTTCTCGCGGCTGATGCCGCCCGGGCAGCGGATGGCAAGGCCCGGACCCGGGAAGGGATGGCGGCCGATGAAGCTTTCGGGCAGGCCGAGCTCCTTGCCCAGCGCCCTCACCTCGTCCTTGAACAGTTCGCGCAGCGGCTCGACCAGCTTCATGTTCATGCGCTCTGGCAGGCCGCCGACATTGTGGTGCGACTTGATCGTCACCGACGGGCCGCCGGAGAAGGAGACGCTTTCGATGACGTCGGGATAGAGGGTGCCCTGCGCCAGGAAATCGGCGCCGCCGAGCTTTTTCGCTTCTTCCTCGAAGACCTCGATGAACAGCCGGCCGATCGTCTTGCGCTTCTTTTCCGGATCGGCCTCGCCTTCGAGCGCCGAAATGAAGCGGTCGGAGGCGTCGACCAGGATCAGCGGCAGATTGTAATGCTGGCGGAACATCTCCACCACGCTTGCCGCCTCGTTCTTGCGCATCAGGCCGTGGTCGACGAGGATGCAGGTCAGCTGATCGCCGACCGCTTCATGGATAAGGAGCGCGGCGACCGAGGAATCGACACCGCCCGACAGCGCGCAGATGACCTTGCCCTTGCCGACCTGCTTGCGGATCGCCTCGACGGCGTGCTCGCGATAGGCGCGCATCGTCCAGTCGCCCTCGATGCCGGCGATGTTGTGGACGAAGTTCCTGAGCAGCCTGGCGCCGTCCGGCGTGTGCACCACCTCGGGGTGGAACATGATGCCATACATCTTGCGCCCGATATCGCCGAAGATCGCGAAGGGCGAGCTTTCGGACTTGCCGAGCACCTCAAAGCCCGGCGGCAGCGAGATGACGCGGTCGCCATGGCTCATCCATACCTGATGACGCTGGCCCGTCGCCCACAGCCCTTCGAACAGCGGGCTTTCCTTCTCGATTTCGACGAAGGCGCGACCGAATTCGCGATGGTTGGAGCTTTCCGCGACGCCACCCATCTGCACGCACAGCGCCATCTGGCCATAGCAGATGCCAAGCACCGGCACGCCGGCGTCGAAGACGATCTGCGGCGCGCGCGGGCTGCCGATGTCGGTGGTCGAGGCGGGGCCGCCCGACAGGATCACCGCTTTCGGGTTGATGCGCTTGAAGGCTGCTTCCGCCGACTGGAACGGCACGATCTCGGAGAAGACGCCGGCTTCGCGGATGCGGCGGGCGATGAGCTGCGTGAACTGACTGCCGAAATCGATGATCAGGACAGTGTCTGGCAGGGCGGTGTCGGAATGATTGGATGTCGTCATGGCGAGCCTTTAAAGAAAGAAACGAGTCGGCGCAATGGGTTGCGCGCTGCGGCTTTCCGTCCTTTTCGGCCTTATGCGAGGCGCATCGCGCCAGAGCCAATCGCCTGCTCGAGCAGACCAACGGCAGCGGCCAGCTTCTCGTCGATGACGTGCAGATATTCGGTCCAGTCGTTGACATGGCGCAGGTCGGCGGCGCCATCGGAAATGCCGCGCAGGCCGATCAGCGGCACGCCGAACAGCTGGCAGGCGCGCAGGCAGGCGAAGGTCTCCATGTCGACCATGTCGGCATCGATCGCCTCATAGGCGGCGCCGGTGACGATCGCGCCGCCGGTCGAGAGCCTGGCGCTCTTGATGCCGGGAATGACGAAGGGCAACGGTACGGTTGCCGGCAGGTCGAGAAACGGGGTGGCGCCTTTCTCGAAGCCGAGCGGCGAGGCGTCCATGTCGCGATAGCCGACCGACACGGCCTGATAGATCCCGGTCTGCTCCAGCGTGCGGCTGCCGGCGGAGCCCAGCGAGACGACGAGATCCGGCAGCGCGCCTTCAGCCTTAAGCGCGGCTAGCCCGGCGCCCAGCCGCACGCCGGCCTCGACCGGACCGACGCCGGTCATAAGCGGCGTGAACAGTTTTTGCAGATGCGGGCCGTATTCGGCCTGCGCCGCCATGACGAAGAGGACGGACTTACCCCCGATCGACGCAGTGCTCGCCATGCATTACCCCGCTATGCCGTCGCGGCCGACCACCGTCATCATCGTGCCGGTCATGGTGGCGATCAGCTTGGCCTCGCCGTCGGTGGCGAAGGCATAGGCCTGACCGTCGGCGACGATGATGGTGCGGCCAGGCTTGGTCACCGAGCCGCGGAACAGGAAGCGCTCGCCCCTGCCCGGCGCCAGCAGATTGACCTTGAACTCGATGGTCAGCACGCCGGAATTTTCCGGCATCAGCGAAAAGGCCGCATAGCCGCAGGCCGAATCCAGCGCGGTCGAGATGACGCCGGCATGCAGGAAGCCGTGCTGCTGGGTGAGCGAGGCGGAATAGGGCATCTCGATCTCGATGATGCCTGGCGTCACCAGCGTCAGTTCGGCGCCGATGGTCGCCATCGCTTTCTGCCGGGCAAAGGAAGCCCTGACGCGTTCCTCGAAGTCGGGGGCGGGTACGATCTTGGCAGCCATGGCGTTCGCCTTCACTTTTTGCTGGCGAAGCTTATTGCAGAGGTCCGGGCGGCACGCAATCGCAATTGCTGCACTGCAACAAGACGACTCAGTTCAGCCAGAAGATCGAAGCGTTGAGCAAGGTGGCGAACGCAACCCAGGCGGCATAGGGCACGAAGAGCCATCCGGAGAGCCTGTCAGATTGCCAGACGCGGCCAACGAAGAGCACGATGGCGGCAAACAGCAAAAGAATGACGACCAGCGCAAGTCCGATCATTTTTGCGCCGAAGAATGTCGGCGACCAAAGGAAATTGAGAGCCAGTTGCGCCACCCAGACCCTCATGGCACCGCTGCCCGGCCGCAACCGCGACGTCCGCCAGCCGGCAACCGCGATACAGACATACAGCGCCGACCAGACCGGAGCGAAGACCCAGTTCGGCGGATTGAATGGGGGTTTGTTCAGGGATGCATACCAGTCGCCAGGCAGAGTGGCGTAGCCGATCAGCAAACCGCCGCCGAGGACGACGAGCAAAAAAATTAACAGCGACAGATATCTCTGCAAGCACACCCCCGAATTGACCGGAGTCAAACTGGGGCGATGCGAGCATCCGTCAAGGATCAGGCGACCCTGCGTAGCGCCTGGAAATAGAACCCATCGGTGCCGCTGAGCGCCGGTGACAGCGAAATGCCGCCGGCCGTGGTGATGCGAGCCGCCTTTTCGTGACCCGGAAAACTCCGGTCCCAAAGCTGCCTGTGATCGACCGGCTCAAAGCCGCCATGCCGCTCACGGAAAGCCGCGACCTGCTCGCCATTTTCGGCATCGAACACCGAGCAGGTGATGTAGACGAGCAGGCCGCCCGGTTTGACGAAACGCTGCGCCTCTTCGAGGATCGCCTGCTGCTCGCCCCTACGGGCGTCGAGCTGCCTTCGCGTCAGCCGCCATTTGGCGTCTGGCCGGCGCCGCCACGTGCCGCTGCCGGTGCAGGGCGCGTCGATGAGCACGATGTCCATGTGACGGGCGAGCGGCGCGAGTTCGGCCGGCTTGCTGACGACCTGGATGTTGCGGTTGTGCGAACGCCGGATGCGCTCGAACATCGGCGCCAGGCGCGCCTTCTCCGCGTCATGGGCGAAGAGCTGGCCGCGATTGTCCATCTCGGCGGACAGCGCCAGGGTCTTGCCGCCGGCGCCGGCGCAATAGTCGAGCACCTGCATGCCGGGCTTCGCCCCGGCAAGCGCGGCCGCAAGCTGCGAACCCTCGTCCTGCACTTCGAACCAGCCCTTCTGGAAAGCCGGTTCCGCCTGCACGTTCGGATGCCTGCCGTCGCCGTCGATCGGCGGGATGCGGATGCCATGCGGCGCGATCGCGGCAGACGCAGCACCTGTGCCCTCCAGCTCGGCCAGGACCTTGTCGCGGTCGGCCTGCAAGGTGTTGACCCTGAGATCGAGCGGCGGGCGCTCGGCCAGGGCCGCGCCTTCCTCGACCCAGGCGCCGTCAAAGGCCTGTTCGAGGAGCGGCGCGCACCAGTCCGGGACATCGGCGCGCACGGCATCGGGCGCGTCCGCGAGCCTGCTGCCGGCCGCCGCCTTCAGTTCGGCGGCGCTGAGCGGCGGCGGCGCGAACTTGTCGCCGTCGAGCGCATCGTTCAGCGACTGCGCCGTCTGGCCCCATTCCAGCAGCAGCGCGCCGAAACCGATGGCGCGCGGCGTGTCCTCGCCGAACAGCCAGCCAGCCGAACGCTTGCGGCGCAACGCATCGTAGACGATGTTGCCGATCGCGGCGCGGTCGCCGCCACCCGCGAAGCGGTGCGACAGGCCCCAGTCACGCAAGGCGTCGGCAACCGGCCGGTGGCGCCGGCCGATATCTTCCAGAACTTCTATTGCCGCCGCCAGCCGTCCGCCCAGTCGCATCTTGTCTTCCGCTACTCCGCAATTGCTTCCAGCCCGCTCTTAAAGCGTTTCCGGCCAGGATTGAAACAATTCTGTTGCAGCGATTGCGAACGGGCCGCGCCTGGAACGCGAACGGTCACTGCCGGCAACCGGGCGGCCAACATGAAAAGCTTGCTAGACAAGAAGGTTCGCAGCGTTTCCGCCAGTACATCTTCAGCCGCTAATGCAGTCGACTGGCGCCTGCAAAGCAAGCGCCCTGGCTTAGCCGCTCAGCTTCCCAAGTTTTGCGGGCAGGAATACTCTTTCGGCTGTGATTCGCGCCGCGCGACACGCGGCCCGGCGGATCCCCATGAGGAGAGGGCAATGAAGACTTATCTGGCGGAAGTTCTAGGCACGTTTTTGTTGGTGTTCATCGGCACGGCCTCCGTGGTCACTGGCGGCTTCGGCGGCGCGCTGCCGCTGGGACAGGAAGGCATCGGGTTGGCGTTCGGCATCGGCCTGACCGCCGCAGCCTATGCGATCGGCCCGATTTCGGGCGCGCATCTCAATCCGGCGGTGACGCTCGGCGTGTTCCTTGCGGGCAGGATGCCGGCCAAGGACGTGATACCTTACTGGATCGCCCAGGTCATCGGCGCCATCATCGCTTCGCTGGCGCTGTGGATCATCGTTTCCGGCCAGGCCGGCGGCCATACAGGCGGCTTCGGCGCCAATGGCTGGGACGAAGCCAAATGGGGCATGAGCTCGGCCTTCCTGTGGGAGCTGATCGGCACCTTCACCTTTGTCACCGTGATCCTCGGCGTCACCAACGCCAAGCACACGACGGCGTTTGCCGGCCTCGTCATCGGCCTGACGCTGGCGGGAATTCACTTCGCCATGATCCCGGTCACCGGCACCTCGGTCAATCCGGCGCGTTCGATCGGCCCGGCGCTGTTCACCGGCGGGGCGGCGCTCAGCCAGCTCTGGCTGTTCATCGTCGCGCCGCTGATCGGCGGTGCCATTGCCGGCGTCGTCGCCAAGGCAGGCATCTTCGAGAAGGATTGACCGGTCCGGACAAACGCAAAAAAGGCGCGGGCCTGGGCCCGCGCCTTTTTCATTGAAGCTTCTGGTCTAGAAACGGTCGGCGTTCATCACCTTGTTCCACGCCGCCACGAAGTCCGTAGCGAACTTCTGCTTCGCATCGGCGGTCGCATAGACTTCCGCCAGCGCACGCAGCTGCGAGTGCGAACCGAAGATGAGATCGGCGCGCGTGCCGGTCCATTTCACCTCGCCGCTCTTGCGGTCGCGGCCTTCGAACACGTCCTTGGCGTCCGACGTCGCCTTCCATTCCGTGCCCATGTCGAGCAGGTTGACGAAGAAGTCGTTGGTCAGCGTGCCTGGGTGCCTCGTGAACACGCCATGCCTGGACTGGCCGGCATTGGCGCCGAGAACGCGCAGGCCGCCAACCAGAACGGTCATCTCCGGCGCCGTCAGCGCCAGCAGCTGTGCGCGGTCGACCAGTGCTTCCTCGGTCGTCAGACGCTGCCTGCCGGTCGAGTAATTGCGGAAGCCATCGACGGTCGGCTCCAGCGGCGCGAAGGAATGCGTGTCCGTCTGCTCCTGCGAGGCGTCCATGCGGCCGGGCTTGAAGGCCACCTTGACGTCCTGGCCAGCATCCTTGGCCGCCTTCTCGATCGCGGCGGCGCCGCCGAGCACGATGAGATCGGCGAGCGAGACCTTCTTGCCGCCCGACTGCGCGGCGTTGAAGTCCTTCTGGATCGCTTCGAGCTTCTGCAGCACCTTGGCGAGCTGCGCCGGCTGGTTGACGTCCCAGTCCTTCTGGGGGCTGAGCCGGATGCGCGCGCCATTGGCGCCGCCGCGCTTGTCGGAGCCACGGAAGGTGGAGGCCGACGCCCACGCCGTCGCGACCAGTTCCGCCACGGAAAGGCCGGAGCCAAGGATTTTCGCCTTCAGCGCCTCGACATCGGCGTCATTGACCAGCTCGTGGTCGACCGCGGGGATCGGATCCTGCCAGATCAGCTCTTCCTTCGGCACGAGCGGGCCGAGATAGAGCACGCGCGGACCCATGTCGCGATGGGTCAGCTTGAACCAGGCGCGGGCGAACGCGTCGGCGAACTGATCGGGGTTCTCGTAGAAGCGGCGCGAGATCTTCTCGTATTCCGGATCGAAGCGCAAAGCGAGGTCGGTGGTCAGCATCGAGGGCGCGTGGCGCTTCGCGGCGTCATGCGCGTCCGGCACTGTGCCGGCGCCCATGTCGTGCTTGGGCTTCCACTGGTTTGCGCCGGCCGGGCTCTTGGTCAGCTCCCACTCGTAGCCGAAGAGGTTCCAGAAGAAGTTGTTGGTCCATTTGGTCGGCGTCGTCGTCCAGGTCACCTCGAGGCCGCTGCCGATGGCGTCGCCGCCCTTGCCGGTGCCGAACTTGCTGGCCCAACCGAGGCCCTGCTGCTCGATATCGGCCGCCTCAGGCTCCGGGCCGACCAGAGCCGCGTCGCCGGCGCCATGGGTCTTGCCAAAAGTGTGGCCGCCGGCGATCAGTGCCACGGTCTCCTCGTCGTTCATCGCCATGCGGGCGAAGGTCTCGCGAATGTCGCGCGCCGCGGCAAGCGGGTCCGGATTGCCGTTCGGGCCTTCCGGGTTGACGTAGATCAGGCCCATCTGCACGGCGCCGAGCGGGTTCTGCAGGTCGCGGTCGCCGCTGTAGCGTTCGTCGGCGAGCCACTTGCCTTCGGGGCCCCAGTAGATGTCCTGCTCAGGTTCCCAGACATCGGCGCGACCGCCGGCGAAACCGAACGTCTTGAAGCCCATCGATTCCAGCGCGACGTTGCCGGTGAGGATCATCAGGTCGGCCCAGGAAATCCTGCGGCCGTATTTCTGCTTGATCGGCCACAGCAGCCGGCGGGCCTTGTCGAGATTGACGTTGTCCGGCCAGCTGTTCAGCGGCGCGAAACGCTGCTGGCCGGCTCCGGCGCCGCCGCGGCCGTCGCCGATGCGGTAGGTGCCGGCGCTGTGCCAGGCCATGCGGATGAAGAGCGGTCCGTAGTGGCCGAAGTCGGCTGGCCACCAGTCCTGCGAGTCCGTCATCAGAGCGGTCAGGTCCTTGATCACCGCGTCCAGGTCGAGGCTTTCGAATTCCTTGGCGTAATCGAACGCCTCGCCCATCGGATCGGAAAGCGGGGATTGCTGATGAAGAACCTGAACGTTCAGCTGGTTCGGCCACCAATCGCGGTTGGTCCTGCCGGTGGCTCCGTGCGCGACCGGGCATTTCCCAGCGCTGTTGTCGTCGGTTTTAGCGTCCATCTCACTCTCCGATTTTTGCCGAGGTTTCCGGGGCGGATGCAGGAATCCACCAGCTTGGAATGATTCCAGACTAGGCCGCCACGCCGATAAAGACAAATTGCCTTTCCTATTTTTTCCGATAGGATTTTCTTATGATTGGCCTCACCGTCCGGCAGATGCTCTATTTCGACGCGCTGGCGCAGACGCTGCATTTCGGCCGCGCCGCGAAGCTCGCCGGCGTCAGCCAGCCGGCGCTCTCCGCCCAGATTTCGGAAATGGAGCAACGGCTGAACTGCCTCCTGTTCGAGCGCGGCGGCAAGACGGTGCGGATGACCGATGAGGCGATTGCCCTGCAGCCGCGCATCGAGCGTATTCTGGCCGACATACGTGACGTCGAGACGACCGCGCGGCGCGGTCGGCCGGCGATGGAAGGCCGCTTCCGGCTGGGCATCATTCCGACGGTCGCGCCCTATCTCCTGCCACGGGCGCTGCCGGAACTGAAAAAGCATTTTCCCGCCCTGCAGCTCGAGTTGCGCGAGGCGGTGACCGCGTCGCTCGTCGAGGACAGTGTCTCGGGAAGGCTCGACGCCTTCATCGCCGCGCTGCCGCTCGACCATCCGGGCCTCGTTACGGAGACGCTCTTCCCCGACCGGTTCTTCCTTGCAGTGCCGGCCGGCGACCCCGCCTTCGCCTCGCCGCCGGTGCCGCCGGAGAGCCCGGCGCTGGAGCGGCTGATGCTGCTCGAGGAAGGCCATTGCCTGCGCGAGCAAGCTCTTGCCGTTTGCGGCAATGTGCGGCCGGTGGCGATGGCGAGTTATGGCGCAACCAGCCTCACGACGCTGTTGCAGATGGTGGCGCATGGGCTGGGCGTGACGCTGGTGCCGGAGATGGCGGCAAATGCCGCCGGCGTCATGCCCGACCTGAGGATCGTGCCGTTCCAGGAACCGATGCCGCAACGCATGATCTGCATGGCCTGGCGGCGCAACAAGGTGCGCCAGGACGAATGCGTGGAACTGGCGAAGATCGTTAGAGAGCTCGACAAGGCGGTGCTGGCGGAGTGAGCCGCCGGCAAATCGCCATCAAAGAACCCGCGACAGGAACTCGCGCGTGCGCGACGATTGCGGATTGGCGATCATCTCGCGCGGCACGCCGCGCTCGACGATCACGCCGCCGTCCATGAACACCAGCTGGTCGCCGATCTCGCGGGCAAAGCCGATCTCGTGGGTGACGACGACCATGGTCATGCCGCTTTCCGCCAGATCGCGCATGACCTGCAGGACCTCACCGACGAGCTCGGGATCGAGCGCCGAAGTGGGCTCGTCGAAAAGCAGCACCTTGGGCTTCATCGCCATGGCGCGCGCGATCGCCACACGCTGCTGCTGGCCACCGGAGAGCTCGCGCGGATAGCGGTCGACCTTGTCGATGAGACCGACGCGCTTCAACAGGACTTCGGCCTCCGCCCTCGCCTGATCCACCGGAATGCGCCGCACCTGCGTCGGCGCCTCGATCAGGTTCTCCATCACGGTCATATGCGAGAACAGGTTGAAGGACTGGAACAGCATACCGATCTCGGCCCGCCGCCGGCAGAGCAGGTCGTCCTTCACCTCGTAGAGCTTGTCGTCCCTGAGGTCGTAGCCGACGAACTGGCTGTCGACGAGCAGCAGCCCGCCGGTGATCTTCTCCAGATGATTGATGCAGCGCAGGAAGGTGCTCTTGCCGGAGCCCGACGGACCAATGATGCAGGCGACCGAACCAGCCGGCACGTCGAGGTCGATGCCCTGCAGCACGTCCAGCTGGCCATAGGATTTGCGCACGCCGCGCGCGAACACCATGGAGTCGGCCGGCACGCCGAAACGGGCGCGGTTTTCGGATTTCACGTCGCTCATCGAGTGATGCCACGCAGGCTGATGGCGTTGCGCAGCGCGCGCATCGTCAGAGGATCGCGGCGCGTGTCGCTGCGGCCGAAATGGCGTTCGAGGAAATGCTGTCCGACCGACATGATGCTGACCACCAGGAGATACCAGAACGCCACTACGATCAGCAGCGGGATGGTCTCGAAGGTTCGCGCATAGATGCTCTGGGCCGAATAGAACAGATCATCGACCGCGATGAAGGTCACCAGCGACGTCATCTTCAAGAGGTTGATGGCCTCGTTGCCGGTCGGCGGCAACACGAAGCGCATCGCCTGCGGCAGCGTGATGCGCTTCAGGATCATGCGATAGGGCATGCCGAGCGCGCTTGCCGCCTCGGCCTGGCCCGGCGGGACCGACTTGATGCCGGCGCGGATGATCTCGGCCATGTAGCCCGCCTCGCACAACGAAAGCGCGACGACGGCCGAGAAGAACGGCGTCATGAAATCGTTGGTGCGGGCGGAAAACACCGTGCCCAGGAAAGGCAACGTCAACGAGATCTCGCGCACCAGCAGCGAAAGGTTGAACCAGAAGATCAGTTGGATGAGCGCCGGCACGCCCCGGAAGAACCAGACATAGACTCCGGCGAAGGTCCGCAGGACCGGGCTCGGCGACACGCGCATGATGGCGATGACTGTGCCGACGACGATGCCCAGCACCATGATCACCACCGTGAGGACCAAGGTATTGGTAAGGCCGCGCATGATCGACGGATGGAAGAGGTAGCCGGCGGCCGTGTCCCAGGCAAAGGCAGGGTTGCTGGCGAAGGCCCTGACGATGAGGAACGCCAGCAGCAAGGCCAGCGCGGTGCCGACCCAGATGCCATAGCGGCGCTGCGGCACGACGGTCAGCCGCGCGACTGCCGCCGCGGCGCCGGGCTCGACGCCCATCTCGGTCGGGTGGGCCACGCCCATCGCTCATCTCCTGATACTGGCCGGCGCCCTGGTGCGGGACCGGGCGCCGGGATCACCGTTCACAACGCCGGCTGCCTTGCGGACAAGCCGGCGCCGATTGTGTTGATGTTTTGCATGACCTTTCCCGAAAAATCGATTCCGATTCCCCGGGAACTGGCCTCAGTCGGCGCGCAGCGCATCCATGCTGTTGACGAAATAGGGTTCCTTGATCGCGTAGGCGCCCATGCCGTACTTCTCGAGAATGGCCTTGTAGGTGCCGTTCTTGAACAGTTCCGAAAGCGCCGCGACCATCATGTCGGAGGTGCCCTTGTCGTCCTTGGCGATCGCAAGGCCCAGCGGCGCGACGTCATAGAGGGTCGGCAGCACCACCAACTGGCCCTTGCTCGTCACCTCGAAGTAACTGGACGCGGTCGCGTCGTCCATGCGGGCGTCGACGCGGTCGGACAGCACCGCCTGGACGATGTCCGTCGAGGAGTTGAAGACCGATTTCTCGATCGCCTTCTGGCCCTTGTCGGTGCATTCCTTGCTGAGCTTGTCGACGAGGAAGTCGGACGCGCTGCCGGCCGAGACGCCGATGCGCTTGCCGCAAAGCGGCGTGTCGCCGCTGAAGCTCGCCTTCTTGTCCGGCGATGTCGAAACCGCGAGGCCTGCCTTCAGATACATGATGAAATCGACCTGCTTCAGCCGCTCGGGCGTGGCGGAGAAGGTTTCCCAGGCGATCTTGAAGCGGCCGGCGGCGAGCCCGGGGATCATCGACGGGAACGGCGTGCGCTGGACGTCGAGCTTCGCGCCGACGAGCTTGGCGACCTCACCGGCCAGTTCGATGATGATGCCGGTCTGCTTGCCGTCGGCGTCGAGATATTCGAACGGCGCATAGTCGAGCGTGTTGGCGACGGCGAGCGTGCCTGACTGCTGGACCTCCGCCGATTTCGGGACATCGGCCGCCTTGGACAGGCCGCTCCAGGCTGTCGCCAATGCGGCCAGCGCCAGGCCTGCCGCGCGAAGATATGTTCTCATTTGCGTTCCCCTTTTTCGTTGGTGATTGCAGTCATTTCACCGCCTTAGGCGCCCGCCGTCTCCGCGGCCTTCTTCTTGCGGTAGTGGTAGTTCTTGTCGATGCGTTCCATCAGGTAATCGCCGTAAAGCACCGGCTCGTATTTCGGCTGCGCGCCGGCCGGCACGCAGACGGACAATGCCTCGATCGTCTCGTCCATCGACGGATCGAAGAAGAAGGGCTGCGAATAGCGCTCGCGTCCGGACCGGTTGATGACGCGGTGCGGCGTCGAGACGAACTGGTCGTTCGACCAGCGCGCCAGGATGTCGCCGACATTCATCACGAAGGAGTCGGGAATGGGCGGCGCCGGCACCCACTCGCCGGCCTTGTTCTTGACCTCCAGGCCACCGACGTCGTCCTGCGCGAGCAAGGTTATGAACCCATAGTCGGTGTGCGGCGCCGAGCCGAACAGGCCCTCTTCCTGCGGCTGCGTCGGATAATGCAGCAGCCTGAGGAAAGTGGTCGGCTGGTCGAAATAGCGGTCGAGGCTGCCGGCGGGCAGGCCAAGCGAGAGCGTGATGGCGCCGACCATCTTGCGGGCGAGCGTGCCCATCTCGGCCACATAGCGCTCGATCGTTTCCCTGAAGCCGTCGAGCGCGGCCTCATCCGGCCACTGGTTCGGACCCTGCAGCGGCTTGTCGGCCACGGCGCGCGGATCGTCGGCCTCGACCTCATGCATGAAGAAGATCGATTCGCTCTGGTTCGGCTTGCTGACGGTGGCGACCGACGAGGTGACGATGGTCGAGCCGGCAAAGGGCAGATAGCCGCGGAAATTCCTGTCGATCTTGAGCTTTAGCTTGTCTTCGTCGGGCAGAGCGAAGAAGCGCTTGCTCGCCTCGCGCACCGCCTCGACGTCCGCGCGCGGGATCGGGTGGCCGACGACATAGAGGAAGCCGATCGTCTCGAGATAGCGGCGCAGCGTCGCCGCCGTGGCCCGGATCGCCTGCTGATCGGCGCCGTAGAGAGCCGACACATCGAGGATCGGAATTTCGGAAAAGTCGCCGCGCTCTCGTTCGTTCATTTTCGAAACCCTGTCTTGAACATAAGATACAGTACTGTATTTCTACACATCCGAACGGGCTCATCAATAGGCTTTTGAAGGCAGGGACGACATGGCGCCACGCAAGATCATCATCGACACCGACCCAGGCCAGGACGATGCCTTCGCAATCCTGTTCGCGCTCGGCTCGCCGGCCGAGCTCGAGGTGGTCGGCATTACCACCGTCGGCGGCAATGTGCCGCTGCCGCTGACCTCGAAGAACGCGCTGAAGGTGGTCGAGCTCGCCGGGCGGCCGGATGTGCCGGTCTATGCCGGCTGCCCCGGCCCGATGGTGAAGACGCTGATGACGGCCGAGTACGTGCACGGCAAGACCGGACTGGACGGCGCCGACCTGCCGGAGCCGGTGACGCCGCTGCAGACCGAGCATGGCGTCAACTACCTCGTGCGCACCATCATGGACGCGCCGGAGGGCGAGCTCACCGTCTGCACGCTGGGGCCGATGACCAACCTTGCCATGGCCATGACCATGGAGCCCAGGATCATCCCACGCCTGCGCGAAGTGGTGCTGATGGGTGGCGGCTTCTTCGAGGGTGGCAACGCCACACCCGCCGCGGAATTCAACATCTTCGTCGACCCGCATGCGGCGCACAAGGTGTTCGACAGCGGCGCGCCTGTGACGATGGCGAGCATCGACTGCACCTATACCGCCATCATGACGCTCGAATGGCTCGATCGCCTGCGCGCCACCGGCAGCAGGGCGGCGATCGAGGCCGCGAACCTCGCCGACTTCTATCGCCAGTATGGCAGCCACAAGTTCGGAACGCCCGGACGTCCGATCCACGATGCCTGCGTGACCGGCTACCTGCTGGCGCCGGAAATCTATGAGAAACGCCAATGCGCGGTGACGGTGGATATCGTCTCGCCGGAGACGATCGGCATGACCGTGGTCGATTGGTGGCATGTCACCGGCCGCCGCAAGAACTGCAACGTGCTGCGCCGCATCGAGCCGGCGCCGTTCTTCGAACTGATGCTGCAGCGGATCAGCGCGCTGCCCTGAACCGCATGTTCCGCGGTGGACGACGGCAGTTGCG
>JBFLWR010000263.1:0-6099 GCA_040755925.1 Pseudomonadota bacterium | reverse complement strand
ATGATGCAGACTCGCCGTCGCAGGCGGCGCCGGCGAAAATTTTCAAAAAAGAGCGTGTGCTGGAATGTCGACTTCCCACCGCCTGGGCCGTCCTTCGCGCGGGCCGGATATTCTCGCGGCCGAGGAAGTTCAGCATGGACAGTCTGCTTTTGACATTCTGGAATCCGGGCCGAAAGGCGCGGCGACCCGAGGATTCCTGGTTGGATCCACCGGCCGCCGGCTTCGGGCGGCTGCTGATGGCGGCAACGATCGTCGGGATAGTCGCTGCTGTCCTAGACTACGTGGCGGAAGGCAAGCCTGACACGATCGTCGGCGCCTCTTATGGTTCATCAACGGAAGGGAGCTCGAAATGAAATATGTGCTGCTGGTCTATGGCGAGGAAAACGACCTCTTCACGCTGACCCCGGAGCGGGGAGCCAGGCTCAACGCCGACTCGCTCGAATACGACAGGGAGCTCGACCGACAGGGCAAGCTGATCGTGGCGCAGGCGCTGCAGCCGGTGAGAACGTCGAAATCGCTGCGCCGCCGCCAGGGCAAGCGGCTGGTCATCGACGGACCGTTCGCGGAGACCAAGGAGCAGCTCTTGGGTTTCGTCATGGTCGAAGCTGCCGATCTCGACGAGGCGCTGGCAATCGCCGAGGGCATACCGCTCGCCGAACTCGGCACCATCGAAGTCAGGGCGATCTACGACATACCGGAGTCATGACACCGACATATGGTCGCGGCGGAATCTTCAGGCTTTGTTCATCTGCCGCAACTGTCGCGTGTTGAAGCGATGCTGTGCTTCTCCTATGGTTGCCGGGATTTCGGGGGAACTCTGCATGCCTTTCCTGATTGCAATATTTGGCCTGCTGGGAGCGGCAGCCATCTGGTGGTATCGACTGAAGTATATGGGCGAAGCGGCGCGCGAGGTCGCGGATGCGGTCGGCCGAATTCAAGGCAACATGCGCCGCAAGAAACTGCGCAAGCAGGCCGCGATGTCGCCATTGACGGCGATCGACGATCCAGTCGTCGCGGCGGCGACGCTGATCACGGCGATCGTTTCGGAACAGAGCCCGGTCCTGCCGCAACGCGAAGCCGCCATCCGCGACGTGATCTCGGAGATCGCGGACAGCCCGAAGAAGACCGACGAGGCCGTCGTCTACGCCAAATGGGCCGCCTTACAAGTCGAAGACACCACGATAGTCATCGACAAGCTGGCGCCGTTCCTGCGCGAACGCCTCGACCTCAACGAGAGGGAGGACCTGCTGCAGATGCTGAACCGCGTGGCCCGGGGCGGCGAGCAGAGCCTAAAGATAGCCGACCAGCGGATGCTCAGGCTGCGGCAGAAACTCGGCTTCGAGGTGCATTGAGCGAGGCGATGCTCAGATCGCTTCGCCCTTGAGCAGCCGCGGCGTGTCGCCGGACAGGCCCGACGCCTGGCGGATGAAGAAATCCTTGAGCCTGGGCATGCGCTCGACGAGACCAAGGCCGATGTCCCGCACGGCGCGAAGCGGGCCGATATCGTTGGAAAACAGCCGGTTGAGCACGTCGGTGGTGACGCCCATCTGCAAAGTGTCGAAACGCCGCCACTGCTGGTAACGCTCGAGCACGTCGAGCGCGCCGATGTCCTGACCGAGCCGGTCGGCCTCGACGATCACCTCGGCAAGCGCGGCGACGTCCTTGAAGCCGAGGTTGAGGCCCTGGCCCGCGATCGGATGGATGCCGTGGGCGGCGTCACCGGCGAGCGCCATCCGCGGGGCGACGAAGGCGCGGGCAAGCGTCAGGCCCAACGGCCAGGCGCGCGGCTTGTCGGCGACGCGAATCTCGCCAAGCTTCAGCCCGAAGCGCTGTTCCAGTTCATGTTCGAAGACGAACTCGTCGCCCTCCACCAGTTTGCGGGCATCCTCGCTGCGCTCGACCCAGACGATCGAGGAGCGGTTGGTCCCGTCCTTGTCGGGCTTGAGCGGCAGCGTGGCGAAGGGACCCGCCGGCAGGAAATGCTCCTCGGCGCGGCCGTTGTGCGGGCGCTCATGCGCCACCGTGCAGACGATGCCGGACTGGCCGTATTCCCATTTGACCGTCTTGATGCCGGCCATGTCGCGCAGCTTCGAGTTGACACCGTCGGCGGCGACGAGCAGCCGTGCCTTCAGCGTCGCGCCGTCGGCCAGATGAACGGTGACCCCGGTGCCATTGCTGTCGAAGCCGCTGACAGCCATGCCTTCGATGATGTCGATCCCGAGCTTTTCGGCGCGCCGGCGCAAGGCGCCGTTCATGTCCCGGTTGGCGACCATATAGGCGAAAGGCTCGCCGGGCGCGACCTCGCCGTCGAAGGTCAGGAACACCGGGCGCACCGGATCGGCGGCGCGCGAATCGGTGATGACCATCTCGGTGATCGCCTGGGCTTCCGGCGCGATCTCTTCCCAGACGCCCAGCTGCTCCAGCATGCGGCAGGCCGCCGCAGCGATTGCCGAAGCACGGCCGTCGCGCTGCCAGACGCCGGCGGGCGCCGCATCGACGACGGCGACCGTGAGGTTCGGCCGCGCCACTTTCAGCGACACCGCCGCAGTAAGGCCGACATAGCCGGCGCCCGCCACCAGCACGTCCAGCGAAGCTTCGTCCGCTGCATTCGCCCCAGCTCTATCCGGCTTGCGGTCGATCATGGGATTTTCCTTTCGCGGCTCCAGCCCATCGATAGCCATAGCAGCTTGACTGCTTGCGTCTCCTGTCCGAAACCCGCCATGGCACATCTTTGAAGGACGTGGAACATGACGGCGGCCATGGACGAGCTCCTCAGCATTCTCGACCTCGAGCAGCTCGAACACAATCTGTATCGTGGTCGCAGCCCCAAGGTCGACTGGCAGCGCGTCTTCGGCGGCCAGACGATCGCCCAGGCGCTGGTCGCCGCGCAGCGTACGGTCGAGCCCGACCGGCACGCGCATTCGCTGCACGGCTACTTCATGCGGCCGGGCGATACCAAGGTGCCGATCGTCTACGAGGTCGACCGCATCCGCGACGGCGGCTCCTTCACCACGCGCCGGGTGGTGGCGATCCAGCACGGACACGCGATCTTTTCGCTCGAAGCCTCGTTCCAGCAGGACGAGGTGGGGCTGGAGCACCAGATGCCGATGCCGCGCGACGTGCCGGCGCCCGATACGCTTCTGTCGCAGCGCGAGCTGATCGGCAAATATGGCGACGCGGTGCCGGAAGGCATCAAACGCTATTGGGAGCGCGACCGGCCGATCGAGATGAAGCCGGTGATGCTGAAGCACTATACGAGCCGCGAGAAGCTGGAGCCGGAGCAGAATATCTGGATCCGCACCACCGGCCCGGTGCCCCAGGACCGCGCCACGCAGGCGGCGGTGCTTGCCTATCTCTCGGACATGACGCTGCTCGACACCTCGACCTTCGCGCATGGCCGCGCCATCTTCGATCGCGACATCCAGGCGGCCAGCCTCGACCACGCCATGTGGTTCCACCGCAGCCATTCGCTGGACGACTGGATTCTCTACACGCAGGACAGCCCGTCTACGCAGGGCTCGCGCGGCTTCACGCGGGGATCGCTTTTCGCCCGCGACGGAACCCTGATCGCCTCGGTGGCCCAGGAAGGCCTTATCCGGCTGAAACGCTAAGCGGTCTACCCGCATTGCGCTGCCCTTCCGGCGGTATGCAAGGAAAGTCGACTTGCGCCGGTTTGGCGCGGCTTTCTTGCGGCAAGCCGGGCCTACTGCCTCCGATCACGCCAATAGCTTGCAGAATAGGCAATCGCCAGATTCTGCCTATTTTTTGATCAATTGACTCGCCGCCAATAAGAACGAGGCGCGGCCGGGGTCACCTCATACCCTTTGTTTACAACAGGTTAACGCCCCGCTTCGGCAATTGGCACGGAGCTTGAATCCTGTCGGGCACTCTCCGGCTCCCACGGGATCGGTGCAGTCGTGCAAACGCGGGGGACCGCAACAGCAAAGGGTGAAACCTTATGAAAATCGTGATGGCAATCATCAAGCCGTTCAAGCTCGACGAGGTGCGCGAAGCGCTCACCGCCGTCGGCATCCAGGGCCTGACCGTCACCGAAGTCAAAGGCTACGGGCGTCAGAAGGGGCACACGGAGATCTATCGCGGCGCGGAATACGCGGTGAGCTTCCTGCCCAAGATCAAGATCGAGGTCGCCGTCGGCGCCGACATGGTCGACAAGGCCGTCGAAGCCATCACGGCGGCCGCCAAGACCGGCCAGATCGGCGACGGCAAGATCTTCGTCTTCGGCATCGACCAGGCCGTGCGCATCCGCACCGGCGAAACAGACACCGACGCGCTCTAGGGCCGCGACCACCATTCCAACGGAGAGTTCAATGAATATTCCTTCCCCCATGAAGACGACGGGACGCGCGGCCGCCCTCGCCGCTTTCGCGCTCACGGCCCTGGGCACGGTCGCCGCCTTGGCGCAGACAGCCGCGCCGGCCGCCACGACCACGGCTCCCGCCGCCACGCCACCGCCCGTGCTCGATACCGGCAACACCGCCTGGATGCTGACCTCCACGGCGCTCGTGCTGATGATGACCATCCCCGGGCTTGCGCTGTTCTACGGCGGCATGGTGCGCAAGAAGAACGTGCTCGCCACCATCATGCAGAGCTTCGCAATCACCTGCCTGGTGACGGTGCTGTGGTTCATGTTCGGCTATTCGCTCGCCTTTTCCGACGGCGGCGGCATGAACGCCTATATCGGCGGCTTCTCGAAATTCTTCCACCACGGCATCACCGTCACGACGCTCTGGGCGCCAGGCGTCTCGAACATCCCCGAATTCGTCTTCTCGATGTTCCAGATGACCTTCGCCATCATCACGCCGGCGCTGATCGCCGGCGCCTTCGCCGAGCGCATGAAATTCTCGGCGCTGCTGATCTTCATGGGCTTGTGGCTGGTGTTCGTCTACGCGCCTATCGCGCACTGGGTGTGGGGCGGCGGCTTCCTCGGCACCGCCGGCGTGCTCGACTTCGCCGGCGGCACGGTCGTCCATATCAACGCCGGTGTCGCGGGTCTCGTCTGCGCGCTCGTCCTCGGCAAGCGCGAGGGCTACGGCACCACCAACATGGCCCCGCACAACCTCGTCTACTCGGTGATCGGCGCCTCGCTGCTGTGGGTCGGCTGGTTCGGCTTCAACGCCGGTTCTGAAGTTGCCGCCGACGGCCTCGCCGGCGCCGCCATGATGAACACGCAGGTCGCCACCGCCGCCGCAGCGCTGGCCTGGATGTTCGCCGAATGGATCGTCGCCAAGAAGCCTTCGGTGCTCGGCATCATCTCGGGCGCCGTCGCCGGCCTCGTCGCGGTGACGCCGGCTTCCGGTTTCGTCAACCCGACCGGCGCCTTCATCGTCGGCATCGTCGCCGGCGTCGTCTGCTACTTCTCGGCCGTCAAGGTGAAGCACATGCTGGGCTATGACGACTCGCTCGACGCCTTCGGTGTCCACGGCGTCGGCGGCGTGGTCGGCGCGCTGCTCACCGGCGCGCTCGCCGATCCGGCGATCAATGCGGCGGGCAAGGGTGGCTCGGTCGCCATCCAGGCCTACGGCATCGTCTTCACCATCCTGTGGACGGCGATCGCCACCTTCGTGATCCTCTTCATCGTCAAGGCGCTGGTCGGCCTGCGTCCGACCACCCAGGAAGAGGTCGAGGGTCTCGACGTCACCCAGCACGGCGAAGTCGTGCCGTAAGGGCCGCCTCGCCAGCGGGACCGGCGCGCTCCTCCCCGCCGGTCCCCGGAATCAATAGGCTTTGCGCAATTCCGGGCGGAAAACCGCTGCACACTTTTCGCGGAATTGCTCTGAATCCCGTCGTGACGCCCTCGAAAGGGGCTCACGCCTTGAGGCCCGGAAGCATCTTCCGGGCCTCCTTTTTTGGTTGGAGCGGCGATCGATCACGTTCACTTGATCTCGCCGACATGAAACGTCGGCCTTTCCGGTTTCGTACTGATGTAGCGAGCGTCGATATGGCGGCCGCGGAAACAACAGGGAAGGAACCAACCCATGAACGTCAAGAATATCCTGCTAGGAGCACTTGCTCTTTCTATGGTCAGTGGCGTTGCACTTGCGGGTGCGCTCGATGAACCGGACAATATGGCGCCGTTCT
>JBFLWR010000262.1:0-2916 GCA_040755925.1 Pseudomonadota bacterium | reverse complement strand
CCGGCGCTGTCTATGGAAGCAAGCTGCTGTCCGGCATTGACGTAGGCAACCGTCCCCGGAAGCATGCCAAGCTGACTCACCCAGGCGAAGGTGCGCACCGGCATGCGCGTCAGGCCCATCGTCAGATTGACGAGGAAGAATGGGACAACCGGCACGAGCCGCAGCGCAAACAGGTAGCGGGGGCCGTCCGCCGCGATGCCGCGATTGACCTTGGCGACCACGTCGGGGAAGCGGCGCTCGATCGCGTCGCGCAGGAAATAGCGCGCGACGATCATGCCTGTCGTGGCGCCGATAACGCTTGCCAAGGATACGAGCAGCGTTCCCGCCCACAGCCCGAACAGACTGCCGCCAACAAGGGTCAGTGCCGTGGCGCCAGGCAGCGACAAGCTGGTCGCGACGACATAGGCAGCAGCGAAGATCAGGGCGGCGAGGCCGGCGTGCACGTTGATCCAGCCCCTTGCGGCGGCAAGCCTGTCGTTCATCTCGGCGAGGTTGACGTAACCGCTGAGGAGCACGGCCAGACCAAGCACCATGGCGAGGAAGAGAACCGCGCCCAGTGTCCGGGTTGGACGGCGCGACGTTGTGGCTTGATCCATAGCGTGAGCGGCCTCGCGAAAGTCGGCGGCCACGCTCGGCGCCGAAGCAATTGATTGGGTCTTGTCCCTTAATTCGCCTCGGCGCTCTCAAAGGTTACATCGACCTCGCCTCGAGCCGGGTAGTCGTGCTTCACCACGTAATCGATCGCTCCCAGGATGTCGGCGAAATGGGGCCGAGCGAACGGCATGGTCTGGACGCTGCCAAAATAGAGGGTGCCATCCGGCCGCACGAGATAAATCGCCGGCTCCGAGAAGAGGTCGGGCTCATCGATCCCGGTCGACGTCCTTCCGCGACCGTGGGAGATATAAAGACCCCACTCGCGGGCTATCGGCAGGGACAGGCCATAACCGATGCGAAGATGAGCTAGTTGCCAATCAAGACCCGTCTGGAGGCCGCGCTCCTCATTATCGGTCGATATCGCGACGACCGAGACGCCCCGACGCTCGAACTCACCGAGCTTGGCTTCGAGGTCCTTGAGCTGCGTCTTGCAGATCGGGCAATGCAGGCCGCGGTAGAAAACGATCAGAGAGAATGTCGCCGGCGTCTCCTTGCGGATATCGTAGGAGCGTCCACCAACGACCTGTACACGCAAATCAGGAACAGCCTGACGCGGAATAAGGTGAGGAAAGGAACCAGTCATCGCACACATCCTTCGTGATGCCTGTTAGGCAGGGGTGTTTTCATTTTAGATCGATCGCTATAAAACATGCATGGTTCGATACCCTTTGCAAGGGGCGTAGATGCGGAACAGGTGTCTAGGAGAGTGCTGAATGGCGCGACCGCGAACTTTTGATCAGCCATCAGTGCTGGCCGCTGCAATGGATCAGTTCTGGCGTCGCGGCTACGAGGCGACGTCAGTTCGGGATCTCGCGGGCGCGATGTCGATCACCGGCGCCAGCCTCTACAACGCCTTCGGCGACAAGCGCTCCCTGTTTCGGCATTGCCTGGATGTCTACCTGAACACTTACGCAAGGCGGCGCATCGCGGAGCTCGACTCCAGCGATGATCCCATCCGCGGAGTCCAGGCCTTTTTCGACGATCTCATCGAGGCTTCGCTCAAGGATCGCCGCGGCTGCCTCCTCGTCAATTCGGCTATGGAGGTTGCGCCATGGGATTCCGAGCTCGCTGCGTTGATCCAGGCAAGCCTTCGCGAAATCGAGGACGGGTTCCATCGTGCGCTCGAGCGGCTTCCATCTGGGACCGGACCTCAACATCCGCGAGATGCCCGGGCGACGGCACGGTTGATGCTGTCGGCGGTGATCGCCTTGAGGGTGCTGGCACGGGCAGGTGGCGATGGCGACCGACTGCGCAGTATCGCGATGTCGGGAGTGGCGCTGGCTGAGGATTGGCAAGGACGGTGACCCAATGGGCCGTGCTCGTCGGAGCTGGCCATGCCCACCTCCATCTCCTGAAAAAACGTCGAAGCCCGCCTTGCGGGGCGTCAGTGTCGGCGGATCAGTTCGCCGTAGGCTTCCATCACGGCGCACCGGCAACGTGCGGATCCCGGAACTTCAGGATGGCTTTCCAAAGTTTCAAGCGCGCGCAGAAAATGCTCGGCGACATCCAGCCTGTTCTGCCTGTATGCCAGCTTGAACAGCAGAAGAGTAATCCTTTCCACCCTGTCGAAGCGACGTACCATCGGAAGAATCTCCAACTACCCGCGATGCAGCTTACGGCTTCCAGTAGGTGGAAGGTCAATCGCCCAGCTTGCCGTTGTCAACGATGTCTTGTGGAGCGAACCGGGGCGGTCAAGCGTGCCTCAAGCCGATCGACGACGGTATCGATTTCCGTCTCGGTGGTTGCCCTGCCGAGACTGAAGCGCACAGCACCCATACCGACCTTCTCCGGCACGCCCATTGCGGCAAGCACGGGCGAGAGTTCGACGCGACCAGAATGACACGCCGAGCCGGTCGATGCCGCGACCCCGTCGAGCGCTGCCAGCACGTCGGCACCGACCATGTCGACAAACGAGACGTTGAGCGTATTGGGCAAGCGATGCTCGAGGTGGCCGTTCAACACGACGCGATCGCCGAAGCGACCCTGTAGAGCGCGCCAGAAGCGATCCCGCAGAGCCTGGACGCGTTCCATTGGCGCGAGGTCCTGCGCCAGGATGCAGGCCGCGCCGAGACCGACAGCCAGCAGTGCGCTCTCGGTGCCGGCGCGCCGGCCTTGCTCGTGGCCGGCGCCGTGGATCAGGGGCTCCAACTCGACACCGCGGCGGACATAGAGGGCACCCACACCCTTCGGCGCGTAGAGCTTATGACCGGCAATCGTGAGCAAATCGACGTCGAGCGTGCCGACCCTGGTGGGAATTTTGCC
>JBFLWR010000261.1:0-24654 GCA_040755925.1 Pseudomonadota bacterium | reverse complement strand
ACCTTCTCGACCACCACCCTGCCTTCGGCCGGATGTTCTTCCAGCCAGGTGCCCAGCGCTTCGTTGACCAGGCTTTCCACCACCGGGCGAACCTCGGACGACACCAGCTTGTCCTTGGTCTGCGAGTAGAATTTCGGGTCGGGAACCTTGACCGACAGAACCGCCGTCAATCCCTCGCGGCAGTCGTCGCCGGTCAGCGACACCTTTTCCTTCTTGGTCTGGCCGGAGGATTCGCCATAGCCGGTGACCTGCCGGGTCAACGCGGCGCGGAAGCCGGCAAGGTGCGTGCCGCCGTCGCGCTGCGGGATGTTGTTGGTGAAGGCCAGCACGTTCTCGTGGTAGCTGTCGTTCCACCACATCGCCACTTCGACGGTGATGCCGTCGCGTTCGGCGCGGATCGCGATCGGCTTTTCTATCAGCGGCTTCTTCACCCGGTCGAGATACTTCACGAACTCTTCCAGGCCGCCGTCATAGTGCAACTCGTGGCGCACCAGGTCGGCATGGCGGGCGTCGGTGAGGATGATGCGCACGCCGGAGTTCAGGAAGGCGAGCTCGCGCAGGCGGTGCTCCAGCGTGCCGAAGTCGAATTCGATCATGCTGAAGGTTTCGACCGACGGGAAGAAGGAGATCTCGCTGCCGCTGCGGCCCTCATTGGTGCCGGGCTGCTTGTTCTGTTCGTAGCTGCCGGTCACCTTCAGCGGCGCATCGGCGTTGCCGTGTGTGAAGCCCATCTCGAAGATCTCGCCATTGCGGCGGATCTTGAGTTTCAGCCAGGCCGAAAGCGCGTTGACCACCGACACGCCGACACCATGCAGGCCACCCGAAACCTTGTAGGAGTTCTGGTCGAATTTGCCGCCGGCATGCAGCTGCGTCATGATCACTTCGGCCGCCGACACGCCTTCGCTGGGGTGGATGTCGGTCGGGATGCCGCGTCCATTGTCTATGACGGTGACGGAGCCATCGGGATTGAGCGTCACCGAAACGAGGTCGGCGTGCCCGGCCAGCGCCTCGTCGATGGCGTTGTCCACCACCTCATAGACCATGTGATGCAGGCCCGAGCCGTCGTCCGTGTCGCCGATATACATGCCCGGCCGCTTGCGGACGGCATCCAACCCCTTCAAAACCTTGATGGAATCGGCACCGTACTCGGCTTCCGCGCCGTTGGCGTTTTCGGTCTGGTCGCTCATGAAAACCTGTCTGATTGAGAACACTTGCAAGGCGCGGAAAAATGGCCCCGAATCGCGCCGTTTTGATGTCCTAAATATAGGCGCAAACGGCCGATTTTCCAAGGTTTGCGGGCATTTTGCCGGCTTGCCGACGCGTTTCCCGCGCCTTTGCGGTGACGAACCGACGGGGCGCGGGACGGCATGTCAAAAACCGCGGCCGCGCGCGGCTTTGCAACGGGTCCTGGCGGGGTCCGACGCGGGTCACATTCAAGCAAACCGGTTCCCTCGCAAGCCTTGCCGTTCGGTCACATGGACGCCGGCTCTGGCCCGCACTACATTTTCGCTGTCAGCGGAGCATGCCCATGGACACCAAGCCCGCCCCCTTCGTGCCGCCCGCGCCGAAGCCGCGCACCCAGCCGCCCTCGACGCTGGAGATGATGCGCATCGTCTATCGCAACCCGCTCGAGCTATGGGGCGAGCATACCTACAACGAACCATGGATCTCGGTGACTGGCGTCGGCGGCCCGCTGGTCGTCGCCAACGATCCGGGGCTTATCCGCCACGTGCTGATCGACAACGCCAAAAACTACAAGATGGCGACGGTGCGCCAGCTGATCCTGCGCCCGATCCTGCGCGATGGCCTGCTCACCGCCGAGGGCGAGGTGTGGAAGCGCTCGCGCAAGGCGATGGCGCCTGTCTTCACGCCAAGGCATATTTTCGGGTTCGCCCAGCCGATGCTGAAGCGCACGCTGGAATTCGTCACCCGCTATGAGGTGGGCGGTACCTCCGACATCGCGCATGACATGACGCTGCTCACCTACGACATCCTCGCCGAGACGCTGTTTTCGGGCGAGATCGCCGGCGAGCCGGGCAGCTTTGCAAAGGAGATCGACCGCCTGTTCGAGACCATGGGGCGTGTCGACCCGCTCGACCTGCTGCGCGCGCCCGAATGGCTGCCGCGTCTTACCCGCATCCGCGGCCGCAAGACCATGGCATACTTCCGCAACATCGTTGCCGGCACGGTCAGGATGCGTGAGGAGCGGATGAAGCGCGACCCCGACGGCGTGCCGCAGGATTTCCTGACGCTGCTGCTGAGAGCCGAGGGGCCCGACGGGCTGACGCGCGCCGAAGTCGAGGACAACATCATCACCTTCATCGGCGCCGGTCATGAGACCACCGCCCGCGCGCTCGGCTGGACGCTCTATTGCCTAGCCGAGGCGCCTTGGGAGCGCGACCGGATCGAACAGGAGATCGATGCCGTCTTGGCGCGTGAATCCGATCCGACGAAGTGGCTGGATGCCATGCCGCTGACCCGCGCCGCTTTCGAAGAGGCGCTAAGGCTCTATCCGCCGGCGCCCTCGATCAACCGTGAGCCGATCGAGCCCGAGACCTGGAACGGCCTCCATATCCCGAAATACGCCGCCGTGCTGGTGATGCCATGGGTAGTGCACCGGCATCGCAAGCTGTGGGACAGGCCAGACGCCTTCATGCCGGAACGCTTCCATCCGGAAAACCGCGACCGGATCGACCGCTTCCAGTATCTGCCCTTCGGCGCCGGCCCGCGCGTCTGCATCGGCGCGAGCTTCGCCATGCAGGAAGCGATCATCGCGCTGGCAATCCTGTTGTCGCGCTTCCGCTTCGACGTGACGGCCGAGACCAAGCCGTGGCCGGTGCAGAAATTGACCACCCAGCCGCAGGGCGGCCTGCCGATGCAGGTTTCCCGCCGCGCGTGAGTTTCGGAGCTATCTGCCGGCGACCGGGCGGCGCTGTTGGAATTGGCCGGCGGCGCGGAAGCGCCAGAGGTAGCTCGGCAGGATCGTGGCGATCGCCTGCGGCTGGATGCCGAGGCCGGCGAGCGTCCTGGCGGCCTTCGTGGCTTCCTCGGAAACGATGTTGTGCTCGCGCAGCTGCAGCACCTGGTCCTTGGTCAGCAGCGGATTGGGCAGCAGACCGAGGATCGAGGCCTGGATGTTGGCCACCCACCACGGCACCGGCACCAGCAGCCGCTTGCGCTCGATGACGGTAAGCAATTCCTGCATGCATTCCTTGAAGGTCAGCACCTGCGGTCCGCCGAGCTCATAGATCTGGCCGCCCGCGGTCTTGCCGTCGACCGAACGCGCCACCGCCTCCGCGACGTCGCCGACATAGACCGGCTGGAATTTGGTCTCGCCGCCGCCGATCAGAGGCAGGACGGGGGAGTAGCGCGCCATGTTGGCGAAGCGGTTGAAGAAGCCGTCCTCGGGCCCGAAATTGATCGATGGTCGCAGGATGACGGCATCCGCAATCGTGTCGAGCACTGCTTTCTCGCCGAGCGCCTTGGTGCGGGCATAGTCCGATGGCGAGTTCGCATCGGCGCCCAGCGCCGAGATGTGGGTAAGGCCGGCGCCGACGGAGCGCGCGGCCTCGGCGACGGCGCGCGCGCCGAAGTCGTGCACGGCGCCGAATTTCTGCCGGCCGGTCTCATGCAGGATGGCGACCAGGTTGACGACATGGTCGGCGCCCTGCACGGCGCGGTCGACGGACCAGCGCACGCGCACATTGGCCTGCACCGGCTGGATCTGGCCGACATTGCCGAGCGGCTGTACATGGCCGGCGAGATCGGGCCGCCGGCAGGCGACCCGGATGCGGTAGCCGCGCTTGGCGAGCGCCCGCACGACGTGGCGACCGACGAAGCCCGAGCCGCCGAACACGACGATCAGCTTCGGGGTTTGCAGGATTTCGGTCATGTCTGGCTCCGCGCGCGAATAGCTTGGCTGAAGCCGTTTCTTAATCCGTTTCTCGCCAAAGGCAAAGAGTGACCGGAGGTCGCCATCGCCTGGTTTTGGCTTTGCTCAGAACGCCTTGCCGATGCGCGCGTCGACCGAATGGCGATTGCCGCCGCGAATGACGAAAAAGGCTAGGATCGCCGACCAGAGCAGCGACTTCTCGGCGCCTGAGAAACCCTGGCCCATGGTGACCCAGTGGAACCACACGGTGACCAGTAGTACGATCAGGCCGGCAAAGGCGGCCGGACGGGTGAGCAAGCCGATCGCGATCAGGATGCCGCCGAAGAATTCGGTGCAGGCGAGCAGCGGCGACCAGAAGACGCCTGGATAGAAGCCCAGCCCTTCGACCATTTCCGTGGCGCCGAACGGATTGACGATCTTCTGCGAGCCGTGGACGGCGAGAAAGCCGCCGGCGACGGCGCGCAGCAGCGTTTCGCCGGCGTCGTGCAATGACGAATACAGGCGCCCGAGCGGCTGGACGATGAGGGTGCCGCGGGAAGCGTCGGTGGTTGCGGACATCGTAGCTCCTTTTTGATGACCTCTCGCAAACGCCCGATGGTTCCGGGCAAGTCAAGTTAACAAAAGTTAACCATTATAGTCATGTTTCATGCTGCAAGACGGCGGAACGCAGAAAACCCCGCCGAGGCGGGGTTTTCCGGGCAGTCCCCGCGCCGAAACAGGGTCCAACTAGGCGGCCTGACCTGAGACGGCATCAAGGTGGCGTGAAGCAAGCACGCCCGCCCCGGCCCTGGACGCCCGGCGCGGCGCCGCCATCCGCGAGCCGCGACGAGACCGACCTTGCGGCTCACGGTGTGGGGGTGCCGGCGATGGGTCGCCGTGGGGCGGGAAAAGGTTCAAACGGCGCGTTCAAGCGACGCGCGGCCGGTTCCCTTGCATGGCCTGGATCAGGCCGAGTAGCGCTCGGCGAATTCCGAAATACGCTGCACCACCGCCTTGGACGTCGTGATGCCGCGTGCCTTGGCCTTCTCTGCTGCCTCGGACCGGGAACGGCCGGGAATATGCACGCCGAAACGCCGGCGCAGCCGGTCGAGTTGATCGCGCATGCGCTGATCGAAATCCGGATCGAGAAGCTTGGGCTCGATGGCCAAGACGAAAAGGCCGGTGCCGGGGCTGTCCGATCCGCCGGTGAACCAGGGCGCGTCGAGCGACCAGTTGGCGCCCGAAATGCCCGCCGCCAGTACCTCGACCATCAAGGCGATGTTGGCTCCGCGCTGGCCGCCGAAGGCAAGCATCGCTCCCTTCATTGCCGCCGCCGCGTCGGTGGTCGGATTGCCGCTCGCATCCAGTGCCCAGCCTTCGGGGATCTTCTTGCCGTCCTCCGCCGCCTTGCGGATGTTGACGAAGGCCGTCGCACTCGACGACTGGTCGATGACCAAAGGCGGTCCGCCCGCAGCGGGCGCGGCAAAGGACATCGGGTTGGTGCAGTAGACCGGCTTGACCGAGCCGGAGCCTGCCAGCACCGCCGGCCCGTTGGTCGCCGCGAAGGACACCAGCCCCTGTTCGGCCAGCCGCCCGGTGAAATAGCCAAGCGCGCCGCAGGTATAGGCGTTTTTCTGCGAGAAGATGGCGACCCCGAACAGCTTCGCCGCCTTGGCCAGATCCTCGACCGTGCGGTCGAAGCCCGTGTGGGCAAGCCCGCCGCGCGCATCGGAAAGATAGACGGCGAGCGCCGGCCTGGTGATTACCGGGTCGGCGTTGCCGTCGATGCGGCCGGCTTCTAGCGCTTCGAGATAGTCGATGAAATGCGACAGGCCGACCGTCGACAGGCCTTCGGCTTCGGCCGCGATGATCGAGGCGGTGAGCGATTGCGCCGCCTCCTCGTTGGCGCCCGCGCCGAGCGCCGCCATCCGGCACAGCCCTGTTGCCTGGTCGAGAGAGAGTTGCATCGTCGCCATCCTGGGATTGCAGAATCTGAATGCGTTGCTGGGTCTGGGATTAGCAGCAGACAAGGCGATGTTTGTGTTGAAAATCGTCCGCCACTGCAAGAATTGCGGCGGACAATCTTCCGTGCTGCCCCCGCTAACCGATCTTGACCGGGATGCGTGCCTCGATCCTGCTGAAGATGAGCACCAGGATGCCGGTGATCGTCATATAGATCAGCGCCAGCAGCAGTAGGGGTTCGTAGGTCAGGTAGGTGTCCTGCCGGACCTTGGACGAGACGGCGAAGATGTCGATGACGCTGATCGTCGCCACCAGCGGCGTCGACTTCAGCTGCAGCACGGTTTCGCCGGTCAGCGTCGGCAGCGCCCGGTAGAACGCCTGCGGCAGCCAGATGCGCCGGAAGATTTTCCAGCGGCTCATGCCGAAGGCGCGGGCGGCCTCCAACTGGCCCTTAGGCACGCCGGCGAAGGCGCCGCGCATGACTTCACCCTCGTAGCCGGCGAAGGAAAAGGTCAGCGCCACCACGGCATATGGCCACGCCTGCCTGAGATACGTCCACATCCAGGAATCGCGGATCCATGGATATTGTGGAAACAGCGAGCCCAGCCCGTAATAGAGCAGCCATAGCTGCAACAGCAGCGGCGTTCCCCGGATGATGGTGCAGAAGACCTTGGCTGGCACGGCGAACCAGAACGGTCCGCCTGCCTGGGCAAGCCCGAGCGGCACGGCAAGCAGGAAGCCCAGCGCGCAGGTGACGACGAGGATCCACAGCGCCCGCCAGATACCGAGCAACCCCATTTCCCAATATTGGGGCAGCCAGTCCCAACGCATGAAGACGGCCGCGCACAGGACCAGCGCCAGGGCGATCAGGATCAGCACGATGCGGTGCGGCCTGAGCCAGATCGAGGCCCGCGCCGCCATTTTGATCGCGGTCGCTTCGCTGGACATCAGCGCGCCTCCTTGACCGACGGCATGCCGCGTCGCGACCACGCCTCGACCCGGCCGATGATCACATTGGAAAACAGCGTCAGCGCCAGGTAGAGCGCGCCGGCGGCCAGGTAGAAAATGAGATAGGCCTTGGTCACTCCCGCCGCCTGGCGGGTGACAAGCGTCAGCTCGGAGAAGCCGACGACGGCGAGGAGCGCGGTGTCCTTGGTGGCGATCAGCCACAGATTGGCGAGGCCGGGTATGGCGAAGGGCAGCATCGCAGGCAGCGTTATGCGCCTGAGCATCAAACCTGGAGACATGCCGTAGGCGCGCGCGGCCTCGATCTGGCCCTGCGGGATGGCGAGGATGGCGCCCCGGATGACTTCCGTCGAATAGGCGCCCTGGACGACGCCGAGCACGAAGATGCCGGCCACCAGCCCGCTGATGTCGATGCGCTGGTAGCCCATGGCCTCCAGCACCTTGTTGATGAGGTCGGTGCCGGCATAGTAGAGGAGCAGGATCAGCACAAGTTCCGGCACGGCGCGCACCGCGGTCGTATAGACGGCGAACAGGTCGCGCGTCACCGGGCCGCCGTAGAGCTTGCCGAAGGCGCCGGCGGTTCCGATCATCAGGCCAAGGCAGGTCGCGCCGACCGCGATCTCGATCGAATGCGACAGCCCGACCAACAGGGGCTTGCCCCAGCCGGGAGGATCCGGTGAGAGAAGTTCGATGATGCCGGCCGCCGAGGCCGGAAGAAACGCGTCGATCAGCTTCGCACCCGTGTTGCTGGAAACGGCTGACGCGATGGTCAGCGGCATGCGTGGCGGGGTTGGGCGGGAAGCATGGCGCTTGGCGCCATGCTTCCTCATCCGCGAAGTGTCTCAGTTCGACTGCGGCGCGGCGCCGTAGATGTCGAAATCGAAGTACTTCTTCGAGATCTCGTCATACTTGCCGTTGGCACGGATCGCCTTGATGCCGGCGTTGAACTTTTCCTTGAGCGCGGTGTCTTCCTTGCGCACGCCGGCGCCGACACCCGAACCGAGCACCTCCTCGTCCGGCGCGACCATGCCCTTCAGGTCGCAGCAGGCCTTGCCCTGGTCGGTCTTGAGGAAGTCGCTGAGGGCTACGGAATCGGCCTGCACCGCGTCGAGGCGGCCGGCGGCGAGGTCGTTGTTGGCCTCGTCCTGGGTCTGGTATTCCTTGATTTCCTGGGCCCCTGTGAAGTGCTTCTTGGCGTAGACGGCGTGGATGGTGGACACCTGCACGCCGATGACCTTGCCCTTCAGGTCGTCCGGCGTTGCGCCGAACTTCTTGTCCTTCGGCCCGATGATGGCGGTCGGCGTGTTGTAATACTTGTCCGAGAAGTCGATCGTCTTCTTGCGCTCGTCGGTGATCGACATCGAGGATACGATCGCGTCGATCTTCTTGGTGGTCAGCGCCGGAATGATGCCGTCCCAGGCGACGGGCGTGATCACGCAGTCCATCTTCTCTTCGGCGCACACCGCATCGACGAAGTCGATTTCCCAGCCGACCCATTTGCCGGAAGAATCAGGCGAGGTGAAGGGCGGATAAGGCTCGGCTGCAACGCCGATCTTCACCTGGTCGGCCTTGGCCACGCCCATCGCGGCGACGCCGAAGAGCAGCGTCGCGGCGAACGTCTTGAGAACAGTCTTCATTTCAGGACTCCCACTTTGTTGTTGTTCCCGGTTCTTCGCCCCGCTTGACCCCGGCGCTAGCCGACGTTGCGGAGGAATTGCTTGAGCCTTTCGGATTTGGGCGCACCGAACAGCTGTTCGGGCGGACCCTCTTCCTCGACCAGCCCGTTGTAGAGGTAGACGACATGCGTCGCGACCTCTCGGGCAAACTTCATTTCATGCGTCACCAGCACCATGGTGCGCCCCTCGCGCGCCAGGTCGCCGATCACCTTCAGCACCTCGCCGACCAGTTCCGGGTCGAGCGCCGAGGTCGGTTCGTCGAACAGCATGACGCGCGGATTGATCGCCAGCGCCCGGGCGATGGCGGCGCGCTGTTGCTGGCCGCCCGACAGGAATGCCGGATAGACGTCGCGCTTCTCGGCCAGCCCGACGCGGGCAAGCAGCTTCTCGGCCTGGGCGATCGCCTCGTCGCGCTTGACGCCGAGCACATGCACAGGAACCTCGATGACGTTCTCGATCAGCGTCATGTGGCTCCACAGGTTGAAGTTCTGGAACACCATGCCGAGCCGCGAGCGGATGCGCTCGATCTGCCTGCGGTCGGCGGGCACGGTATGGCCGTGGCTGTCAGCCTTGAGTCGGATCTCCTCGCCATTGACGCGGATGATGCCGCTGGTTGGGTTCTCCAGGCAGTTGATGCAGCGCAGCAGCGTCGATTTGCCGGAGCCCGAGCCGCCAATGATGGCGACCACCTCGCCGTCCCGCGCCGACAGCGAGACGCCCTTCAGCACGTGCAACTGGCCGAACTTCTTGTGCAGGTTCTCGACATGGATGGCTTCGGCGGCGCCATTCTGCGCCTCGCCGGATGGGATTGCGGCAGCTCCCGCCGCGCTCACCGGGTGGCTTCCGCATGGTCGACAATGGCTCGTCGAACGTCTATCCGGCTAATCAACATACGCTGTATTGCCCACTCCAGACTTCAGCATGGACCCGACAGCGCGAGCCCGTCAATCCCGCTCATTACGGCACTTGCAGCCTTGTTGTGCAAGTGTATAAATAGCCTCGGATGAAATTTTCTTGATTTTTTTCACCTTAGAAGGGCATCGATGAGCGCTTTCGGATCACAGTCCATGGCGGCGCCTCTGCGGCGTGTGCTGATGCGGTCGGCGGCCAACGCCATGCGTGGCGCCGACAGGGCCGCCTGGCACTATGGCCCGGGCTTCGATCCGGCGAAAGCGGCATCGCAGCACGCGCAGCTGGCAGAACTGGTGGCGGCGTCCGGTGCCGAAATAGAGTGGATCGAGGACAAGGCCGACGGACTTTCGGATTCCGTGTTCACGCACGACCCATCGCTGATGACCGATCGCGGCGCGCTGATCCTCTCCATGGGCAAGCCACTGCGTGCCGGGGAACCCTCGTTGCATGAGGAAACCTACAGGAGGCTGGGCATTCCGATCCTGGGCCGAGTCGAGGCTCCCGGCCAGGTCGAAGGCGGTGATTGTGTATGGGTGGACAGTCGCACGCTGGCGATCGGGCGCGGTGTCCGCTCCAACCAGGAAGGCATCCAGCAGGTCGCCAACCTGCTGACGCCGCTGGGCATTTCCGTCTACGGCTTTGATCTGCCGCTCTGGCAAGGCGAAGAGGCGTGCCTGCATCTGATGTCGGTGATCAGCCCGCTCGCGGACGACCTCGCCCTGGTCTATTCGCCGCTCTTGCCGGCGCCGTTCTATCAGATGCTGAAGGCGCGCGGCATCCGGCTGGTCGAAGGTGATGCTGGGGAGTTCGCCGCTTCAAACGGCCTCAGCCTGAACGTGCTGCCGACGAGCCCGCACAAGGTCATTGCCGTGGCGGGCTTTCCCAAGACCAAGGCTGCCATGGAAGCCGCCGGCTGCACCGTTGAAATCTTCGAGGCGGATGCGCTCTGCATCGCCTGCGAGGGCGGGCCGACATGCCTGACGCGGCCGATCCTGCGCCAATGACCGCGCCGTCCCGCCGCAAGTTCCGTCGCGAAGGCGAGGAGCGGCGGCGGCAGGACCTGATTGAGGCGACCCTGGATAGCGTGGCGGAATATGGCTTGCAGGGCGCCACCTTGCGTACCATCGCATTGCGCGCCGGCGTCACCGCCGGCCTGATCCGGCACTATTTCCCCGGCAAGGAAGAGTTGCTGCAGGAAGCCTACACGGCGCTGGTCGGCCGCATGACCGAGCAGGCGAAGACGGCCCTGGTCATGGAAGATGCCTCGCCGCGCCAACGCCTCGCGGCTTTCGTCACCGCCAACCTCAATGCGCCGATCGTCGACGCGCGGGTGTTTTCGCTCTGGGCAACCTTCCTCGGCCGCGCCAATGCCGACCCGACGCTCGCCCGCGCCCATCGCGACGGCTATCTTGGCTTTCGCAACGAGGTCGAAGCGGTTGTCGCCGAGGTGCTCGCGGCCGAACGGCGCACGCCGGACGCCAGCCAGTTGCGCCACCACGCCATCGCCATCAACGCGATCATCGACGGGCTCTGGATCGAAGGCTGCCTGGCCGCAGAGATGTTCTCGCCTGGCGAATTGGCGGCAATCGGCGTCAAGGCCATAGAAGCCGAACTCGGCCTCGGGCCGCCAGAGCAATTCCAGGAAAGGTGAGAAACGGCTTTCCGTCCGGAATTGCGTAAGAAAAAAGATGGAGCGTTTCACTTCCCTTGAGCAGTGATCCGCACCGAAGGGAGAAAACCAATGACCACCATCGGCGAAGCGCTGATTTCACTACTCGAGGCGCACGGCGTCGATACCGTCTTCGGCATTCCGGGCGTGCATACGGTCGAGCTCTATCGCGGGCTGGCGCGCTCGAAGATTCGCCACGTGACGCCGCGCCACGAACAGGGCGCCGGCTTTATGGCCGACGGCTATGCGCGCGCCAGCGGCCGCCCCGGCGTCGCCTTCGTCATCACCGGGCCGGGCCTCACCAACACCATCACCGCGATGGGCCAGGCGCGCGCGGATTCGGTGCCGATGCTGGTCATCTCCGGCGTCAACGCCACCGATACGCTGGGCAAGGGCCTGGGCTTCCTGCATGAATTGCCCGACCAGCGCGGCATGATGGAGAAAGTGGCGCTGTTCTCCGAGCGTGTCACAGAGGCCAATGAACTGCCGGGCGCGCTCGCCCGCGCCTTTGCGCTGTTTTCTTCCTCGCGCCCGGGGCCGGTCCATATCGAGATCCCGACCAATGTCATGGTCAAGCCCGCCGACGGAATCGCTCCGATGTTGAGCAACGCGGCGGCGCCGGCCCCGCAGGCAGCGGCGATCGCTGAAGCGTCGAAGCTGATCAAGGCGGCTCGCCGCCCGTTGATCCTCGCCGGCGGCGGCGCCAAGAAGGCCGATGCGGCGCTCAAACGGCTGGCCGAAGCGCTCGGCGCACCGGTCGTCGAGACCGCCAATGCTCGCGGCCTGCTGCACCGCCATGCGCTTTGCGTGCCGGCCAGCCCCAGCCTGAAGGCGGTGCGCGCGCTGATGGCCGACGCCGATCTGGTGATTGCCGCCGGTACCGAATTCGGCCCGACCGACTATGACGGCTATGGCGATGGCGGCTTCGTGCTGCCGTCCAATCTGATCCGCATCGACATCGGCGCTGACCAACTCGCCCGTCGTCCGGTAACGGTGGGCATCCAGGCCGATTGCGCCGAGGCCATCGACGCCTTGTTATCTGAAGTTGGCCCTGGCCACATCGCCGCGAAGGATGGCGAGGCCCGCGCGGCGGCGGCCAGGCAGGCCGCGCAAGCCGAACTGAAGCCCGACTATCTGGCGCAGGTGCGCGCGGTGGAGGCGATCCGCGACGCGCTGCCCGGTGCGATCATCGTCGGCGACTCGACTCAACCGATCTATGCCGCCAACCTCTATTACGACCACGACCGTCCGGGTGGCTGGTTCAACGCCGCGACCGGTTTCGGCGCCCTGGGTTATGGTCCTCCGGCGGCGATCGGAGCGGCGCTCGGCGTGCCTGAGGCGCCGGTGGTGTGTCTCACCGGTGATGGCGGCTTCCAGTTCTCGTTGCCGGAACTTGGCGCGGCGCTCGATGCCGAGGCGCCCGTCATCTTCGTCGTCTGGAACAATCGCGGTTATCGCGAGATCGAAACCTCGATGCTCGATGTCGGTGTCGAGCCGGTCGGCGTATCGCCGGCGCCGCCGGATTTCTGCAAGCTGGCCGAAGCCTATGGCCTGGAGGCCGAGCGGCTGACCGGCGCCGAAGGTCTCGCTGGCGCGTTGAAGCGCGCGCGGGCGGCGGCAAAGCCACGCATCATCGAAGTCACGGTCGACTGAAGGACAAGCGGGGCCGGCTCGGCTCGCGTGCGGAGAAAGGAAGTAACCAGTCCGGTCGCACGGCGGCATGACGCCCCAGCGACGGCCTGACGCATGCAAAGACGCTGCGTCTGCCATGTCGATATTTCAATTGAGTGACAGCCTGAAAGGCGCGACGTTCGACACTGGGGCGGCACAACCAGAAGAAAACAATCATAAAAATGACAGGAGCGGTCTAGGTATGACGGAAACGTTGAATGGCAGGCATGTCGTGGTGACGGGCGGCACTGGCGCGCTCGGCGGCGCGGTTGTCGGCAGGTTGCTGGAGCAGGGCGCGATCTGCCACGTGCCCAACGCGCATGCGGCGGCTCCGCCGCACTTTCCTTATGCAGCCCACGCCAGCGTTCATCTCGCGCATAATGTCGACCTGTCGGATTCGGCCAAGGTCGAAGCCTTCTACCACCAGGTGCCCGAGCTCTGGGGCTCTATCCATCTGGCTGGCGGCTTCACCATGGCCCCGGTGGAAAAGATCGAATCGGCGTCCTTTGCCGAGATGATGGACACCAACGCCCGCACCACCTTCCTGTGCAGCCGCGCGGCGGTCCGCTCGATGCTGGCGTCCGGCATTGCCGGCCGCATCGTCAACGTCACCGCGCGCGCCGGGCTCGATCCGCGTCGCGGCGCGGGCATGGTCGCCTATGCGGCCAGCAAGGCGGCGGTCGCGGCGATGACGCAGGCCATGGCCGAGGAATTGAAGCACAAGGGCATCCTGGTCAATGCCGTGGCGCCCTCGACGCTGGACACGCCGGCCAATCGCGCCGACATGCCCGACGCCGATTTCAGCAAATGGGTCAGTCTCGAAGCGGCCGCCGAAGCCATCGCGTACCTCGTCTCACCGGCCAACCAGGCAATGAGCGGCACGCTGGTGCCGCTCTACGGCCGCGCCTGAGCCGCGAGCGTCGAGGCGGGGCAGGCGGCGTCCGAACCATCGGCATTGCGATAGCTGTAGATTCGCAGTGGCGATGAAGGATCCGTTGGGCATTCCTTCAACCAAGCCGGCGGCTTGCCTTCCATCAGCGCCGCGGCGAACGGGTAGCCGGTCTCCAGGCCCGGCAAGGGTGGGCCCCGGTAGGCGCAGAGCGCAACATGTGTCGCCTTGGACGCGTCGAGCAACGCGCGCGGGTCGGGGGTCGACGGATCAAGGAAACGATAGCTCCGTTCGATACCCTGAGCCGATCGATGGTTGGGAACCGTCACCACCTTGGGACCATCCGCAAGGGCGACGAAATGGGCTCCGATCAGTGGCGGCGTGAGAACCACGGCGTTCGCCGGCCAGCCCCGCTGCGGCTGGAAATGGTTGAGGTCGCAAAGGTCGGCCAGCTCTCCGGCGGGGGTGGCGGCCTGGGACGGCCGCAATGACAGGTGGCATAGCGTGATCACCGACACGACGAGGCCGGGGAGGATCAATGTATATTTCCGCGATGCCGAGCGTATGTCCGGCGCCAGATAGCGCACCAGCCTCGAACCTGACGGCAGGAAGCTTGCCGCGACGAATATCAGACCGATGCTGGAGAAGAGCGCGACATAGCGAAAATAACGCAAATACGCGATCCCGAGGACCAGCGCGAGCACCGAGAACAAGGCGAGTATCAGACGCGGCCTGCTTCGACTATGCGGATCGAGGCAGATGACAGCAGGGGCGATCGCGCCGACAAAAATCAGCAGAGTGCCCGGAAAAATCGCGGACAGAAAATGTGGATGCCGAAAGATGCTCATTTCCTGAAGGATTCGGTTGAGCATGTTGTCGCGAACATAGGTATCGAGCGAGGCATAGGGGCTGGTCAGGCATTGCGGGAACAACATCGCCAGCGCCGCCATGCTGGCGGTCGCGAACCCCAGCAGGATGACAGCCCGGATCATCCACCCGCCGCGCGAGCCGCAAAGCAGAGGCGCGACGGCAAATGAAAGTCCGGCGGCGACCAGCGCTGTAGCATGTGGCGCTGAATAGAAGTCACATTTCACCGCGGCATAGGCTGAAGGCGGCTCGATGGCGGCTAGCAGACCGATCGCGCCCATCGCCAGGGCAAGGCCAAAACCGGTGATCCTGCTCGCGCTTTCTTGACGCCCCAGGATCCAGTCAAAGGCGTAGATTGCCATCACAAGAGCATAGAACGGCGCAAATTCGGCGCTGATCGCAATTGCCAGGGCTGCCAAAAGTCCGTTGATGAAGGAAGATGCGCGATTCTGCGACAGCACCAGCACCAGGGCGGCAAGCAGAAGCAGTATTTGCAGATTGTGATAGTCGATCCGCCCCGGGGCGTATTCGAAAAAGGTGCCGGTGGCGAAGATCAACGCCACCGGCAACGCAAGGGCTGGATTGCCAACGCCCATTGCGACCACCAGCCGGTTGTAGAAATAGAGCGCTGGCGCAAGCAGCAGCAGCGGTACGACAAAGCATGCCGCCATCAACGCTGGTTCCGAGCCGGCGAACGGCGCGAACAGGCGCGTGAAGGCCACATACGGGAGGTCCACGAGCCATGGCCAATGCGAAACGTAGGGCTCGGGCTGGGCAATGCTGGGCAACGTGCGGTCGAAGATATCGCCCGTTTGAAGCAAGGTGCGGATTTCGTGCAGCTTGACGAGATCGTCCGCGTCTCTGTTGAGCACCAGGCCGAAGGAGCGGAGGGCGATCATCAGAATCGCCATAGCGCAATAGCAGAACAAGGCCGGCGACCTGGTGTAAAGGTGCAGCACCCCCGAAGATGGCGTAGCGGGAGAAATGTAGCCAGCGCTCATGGAAAGTTCCTCCCCTTGGACCTAAGGCCAAATGCGCTAGGAAGTTCATCTTCTATGCTGGGGAGTTTATTTTGCCGTAAACAAAAAACCCCGCCGGATCGCTCCGGCGGGGTTTTTTCTTTTCGCAGGCGAAGGGCTTAGTTGCCCTGCTTTTTCAGCGCCGCGCCCAGGATATCGCCCAGCGAAGCGCCGGAGTCGGTCGAGCCGTACTGGGCGACCGCTTCCTTTTCCTCGGCGATTTCCAGCGCCTTGATCGAGACCTGCAGCTTGCGGGTCTTCTTGTCGAAGGCGATGACGCGGGCGTCGACCTTCTGGCCGACGGTGAAGCGCTCGGGGCGCTGCTCGTCGCGGTCGCGCGAAAGGTCCGAACGCTTGATGAAGGTCTCGATGCCGCTGTCGACCAGCCGCACTTCCAGACCGCCATCCTTCACGCCGATGACCTCGCAGGTGACGACGGCGTTCTTGCGCAGCTCGCCGCTGTTGGCCGCATCGCCGACCGTGTCACGGGCCAGCTGCTTGATGCCGAGCGAGATGCGCTCCTTCTCGATATCGACGTCGAGCACCTGCGCCTTGACCATGTCGCCGCGATTGTACTCCTCGATGACCTGCTCGCCCGGGCGCGTCCAGTCGAGGTCGGAGAGGTGCACCATGCCGTCCACGTCGCCTTCCAGGCCGATGAACAGGCCGAACTCGGTCTTGTTCTTGACCTCGCCTTCGACCTGGCTGCCGACCGGATGGTTGCGCGCGAATGCTTCCCACGGGTTTTCCAGCGTCTGCTTGAGACCGAGCGAGATGCGGCGCTTGGCCGGATCGACCTCGAGCACGACCACGTCGACTTCCTGGGTCGTCGACAGGATCTTGCCGGGGTGCACGTTCTTCTTCGTCCACGACATTTCCGAAACGTGGATGAGGCCCTCGATGCCCGGCTCCAGCTCGACGAACGCGCCGTAGTCGGTGATGTTGGTGACGGTGCCCTTGATCTTCTTGCCGATCGGGAACTTGGTGCCGATATCCGACCACGGATCCGACTCGAGCTGCTTCATGCCGAGCGAGATGCGGTGGGTTTCCTGGTTGATGCGGATGATCTGCACCTTGACCGTCTGACCGATGTTGAGGATTTCGGTCGGATGGTTGACGCGGCGCCATGCCATGTCGGTGACATGCAGCAGGCCGTCGATGCCACCGAGGTCGACGAACGCACCATAGTCGGTGATGTTCTTGACCACGCCTTCGACCACCTGGCCCTCTTCGAGGTTCTGCACGATTTCCGAACGCTGTTCGGCGCGGCTTTCCTCGAGCACGGTGCGGCGCGACACAACGATGTTGCCGCGGCGGCGATCCATCTTGAGGATCTCGAAGGGCTGCGGATTGTGCATCAGCGGGGTGACGTCGCGGATCGGACGGATATCGACCTGGCTGCGCGGCAGGAACGCCACGGCGCCGTCGAGGTCGACGGTGAAGCCGCCCTTGACCTGGTTGAAGATGACGCCTTCGACGCGCTCACCCTTGGTGAACTTCTCTTCGAGACGAACCCAGCTCTCCTCGCGGCGAGCCTTCTCGCGCGACAGCATCGCCTCGCCAAGCGCGTTCTCGATGCGCTCGACATAGACTTCGACGGTGTCGCCGACCTTGAGGGAGGATTCCTTGCCCTTGGCGCCGAATTCCTTCAGCGGCACGCGGCCTTCGACCTTGAGGCCGACATCGATGATGGCCATGTCCTTTTCGATCGCGGTGATCGTGCCCCGGACAACCTGGCCCTCGCCGGAATGGCCGGCGGTGAATGATTCTTCGAGCAGGCTCGCGAAATCATCGCGAGTGGGATTAGCAGCTGACATTGTTTCTCCTGGGATGCCCCGCATGAGCGGAGCGGGCGCCGTGGGTTAGCGTTGCGTGAGCCTGCCGGCGTTCCGGGCTGAAAAGCCCTTGGCCGCGGTTCAGGCGGCAAGTCCGGCGCATAAGAATGCTGGCAGGCTGGTTCGTGCCCGATATGGGTATTTTTCTCGCGTCAGGCAATCGCAAGCGCGGGAGAAAACCTGGATCAGGCCCTGTTTCTCTTGGCCAGGACGTCGTCAACGATCGCCATCGCCGCCAGAAACGCGGCTTCTATAGCCATTTCGCTTGTATCAAGCAAGTGTGCGTCTCCTGCGGGCTTCAGCGGCGAGTCGGCGCGGCCCATGTCGCGTTCGTCGCGGCGCTCGATGTCGGCAAGGATCGTGGCGAAGTCGGCGCTGCCTCCCATGCTCTCGATCTCGGCCAGCCGGCGCCTTGCCCGCACCGCCGCGCTTGCGGTCACGTAGAGCTTGATGTCGGCGTCGGGGCAGACCACGGTGCCGATGTCGCGCCCGTCCAGCACCGCGCCCGGCGGCGCCTTTGCGAACGCCCGCTGCTTCTCGACCAGGATGCGCCGTACCGTAGGAATGACCGCGACCTTGGAGGCGGCCTCGCCCACGGCATGCGCCGACAGCACGGTGCGGTCGAGGTTTGAGAGATCGACCTGGCGCGCCGCGGTTTCGGCGGCCGAGACATTATCCAGCGGCAGGCCGAGCTCGAGCAATTTGTGCGCGACCGCGCGATAGGTCAGGCCGGTGTCGAGCAGGTTCAGCCGATAATGGTCGGAAAGCCGGCGGGCCAGCGTGCCCTTGCCGGCGCCTGCGGGGCCGTCGATGGCGATGGTGAAACCGGTCGTCATTCGAACCCTCGCTGCAAGCGCTTCATCCCAACGGCGCTCGAATTGAGCCGCCGTGGTCTCGGAGGCCTCGAACTGCCTGTCCGAATTGATCTCATCGAGATCGGGAAAGGCTTCGGTGGAGTTTCTGGTCCCTCCGACTTCAATATCGTCTGACCCGTCGATGGCGTCGCCGCGAATTGCATAGCCCGCAGAACCATCAGCATAGAACTCTATGGTCCGATTCTGAAAGTTATCATCGGCAATTTCGTACCAGAGATGGGATGGCTCTCCGGGTCTGCCATGTTTCCAATGGACGTGGACGTATCTCACTCGATCTCCGCGCCCAGTCCCTTCATCAAACCCATGAACTCCGGAAAGCTCGTCGCGATCATGTTGGCGTCGTCGATCGTCACCGGCTTCTCGGTCGCCAGCCCCATCACCAGGAAGCTCATGGCAATGCGGTGGTCGAGATGCGTCTTCACGGTCGTGTCGGGACCGTTCGGATGTCTGCCCAACCCCTTGCCGCCGGGCCTGCCACGCACGGCGAGCGATGCCTCGCCCTCGGTGCAGTCGACGCCGTTGAGCTCGAGGCCGTTGGCCACCGCAGACAGCCGGTCGGATTCCTTGACGCGAAGCTCTTCCAGCCCCTGCATCAGCGTCTCGCCCTCGGCGAAGCTCGCTGCCACCGCCAGCACCGGATACTCGTCGATCATCGACGGCGCGCGCTCCGGCGGCACGATGACGCCCTTCAGTTCGGAATACCGTACGCGCAGATCGGCGACGTCCTCGCCGCCGGCATTGCGTGGGTTGAGGACATCGATCCGGCCGCCCATTTCCTGAAGCGTCAGCAGCAGGCCGGTGCGGGTCGGGTTCATCAGCACGTTTTCGATAATGATGTCCGAGCCCGGCACGATGAGCGCCGCCACCAGCGGGAAGCCGGCCGAGGACGGGTCGCCGGGCACGGCGATCGTCTGGCCGGTGAGCTTGCCCTGGCCCTCGATGAAGATGTGGCGCACGCCGCGCTCGTCGGTCTCGACCGAAAGGTTGGCGCCAAAGCCCTTCAGCATCTTTTCGGTGTGGTCGCGCGTCATCACCGGCTCGATCACCGTGGTGATGCCTGGCGAGTTGAGACCGGCAAGCAGCACCGCCGACTTCACCTGGGCCGACGCCATCGGCACGCGATAGGTGATGGGGGCGGCGTGTTTGGGACCGCGCAAGGTAATGGGCATGCGGTCGCCGGGTGCCGCCTTCAGCACCTGCACGCCCATCTGGCGCAGCGGCTCCAGCACGCGGCCCATCGGCCGGCCGGACAAGGAGGCGTCGCCGATGAAGGTCGTTTCCATGTCGTAAGTGCCGACCAGACCCATCGTCAGGCGCGAGCCGGTGCCGGCGTTGCCGAAGTCGAGCGGACCTTCCGGCTGCAACAGCGCGCCGTTGCCGGTGCCGCGGATCACCCATTCGGCGCCGTGCTTCTCGATATGCGCGCCCATCGCCTTCATGGCGGCGCCGGTGCGCATCACATCCTCGCCTTCCAGCAGGCCGGTGATGCGCGTCTCGCCGGAAGCGAGGCCGCCGAACATGAAGGAACGGTGCGAGATCGACTTGTCGCCAGGCACCCTGGCAGTACCGGAAAGGGCGGGGGACTTGCGGGCCGTTGCTGGTTTAGCTGCGGCTGAATGAGACATTTTGTCTTCCAAATGAAATGCCGGCTGGCCGGCGCAGTTCGTCATGTTTGCGGCGGTCTCGTATCACGGCGCGTCGCAATGGTCATCCCCTCGCACGCGCCTTCGAACGCAAGCTTTTGCGACGCCGGCTTTTGGCTTTGACAGCGCCGAAAACTGCGGTTAAGGGGACCATTCTTTTTTTGACGAGGCCTGCTGTGGCAAAAGCTGAACTTGGCACCAAGCGTGTCGACCCCGAGACGGGGCGGAAATTCTATGACCTGAACAAGGACCCGATCGTCTCGCCCTATACCGGCAAGAGCTATCCGCGTTCCTACTTCGACGAAGGCAAGATTTCCGCCGTCGAGGAGGATGAGGACGTCGCCGACAAGGAAGTGGATGGCGAAGAGGAAGAAGGCGCCGAAGTCGTCTCGCTTGAGGAGGCTGACGACGAGGCTAAGGGCGGCGGCGACGATCTTCCCGATCTCGGCGACGACGAGGACGTCGATCTCGGCGATGATGACGACGATGACACCTTCCTTGCCGACGAAGAGGAAGAGGACGACGACGTCTCCGATATGATCGGCGTCGGCGACGACGAGGACGAGGTCTGATTTTAGCCTTGACGCGATTGTTTGCCGGCCATTTCGGCCTGTGACGAAAAAGCGGCTTTTGAAGGCTTGATCTTGTCCGAAGGCGGCGCTAGAAGCCGCCAGCACTAAACGACGGCGCGGTTCTCAAAACCCGCGCCGGATCTCTTCGCCGGAAACGGCGCCGGCTGACTGCCGGGAGTGGGGCCATAGCTCAGTTGGGAGAGCGCTTGAATGGCATTCAAGAGGTCGTCGGTTCGATTCCGATTGGCTCCACCAAACAGTCTCCTGCTGCTGAGCATTGCCGCATCCGTGCTTGCCGCCTGCCAGTCGGCTCCTGACAATCCGCCTCCGGCCCAACCTGCTCCTGTCGCGGTCGCTGCTCCCGCGCCTGCTTCGCCGAATGCGGCTGTGCTGGATCAAAACATAGTCATCGTTCCGCCCGGCAAGGGCGTGCCGGCAAAGTATGCGGCATTCTCGGGCATATGGGCCGGGCAGCTCAATGGCATGTATGACGGCAAGCTGGCCGTTCTGACGGTGTCGTCGGGCGGGCAGGTGACGGTCAGCTATGCCTGGGGCAATCTGGCCGACAACAAGCCGGGTGTCGCCGACGGCTCGGGCAGGATTGTTGGAAACACAATGAAGCTCGCCCGCCTGCCGAACGGCGCGGACATTGTCTTTACGATGTCATCCGACGGGACGCTTGCCGCCAGCTATACGCTTGCCGGCCAGACCTACACCGGCCCGTTCGCCAAGGTCAGGCAATAGATCGGGCGCAGGCGCGAACCACCGGATCGTGGTTGCCGAATCGATTTGGCGGCTTGTTTTCCAGGCTTACCGCTCCAGGCAGATGGCCACGCCCTGGCCACCGCCGATACAGAGCGAGGCCAGCCCTTTTCTCGCCTCGCGCCGGATCATCTCGTGCAGCAGCGTCACGACGATGCGGCAGCCTGAGCCGGCCAGCGGATGGCCAAGCGCAATCGCGCCGCCGCTCATGTTGATGATCTCCTCGTTCCAGCCCATCTCGCGGTTGACCGCGATGGCCTGCGCGGCGAAGGCTTCGTTGATCTCCATAGCGTCGAGCTCCGCCGGTCGCCAGCCGGCCCTGTCGAGCGCGCGGCGCGAGGCAGCGACCGGGCCGAGCCCCATGTCCATCGGCTCGACGCCTGCTGAAGCGTAGGAGGCAATGCGGGCGAGGGGCCGCAGCCTGAGTTCGTTCATGCGCGCCTCCGACATGACCAGCACAGCGGCGGCCCCGTCATTGAGGCCTGACGAGTTGCCGGCGGTGATGGTGCCTGCCGGATCGAAGACCGGCTTCAGCCGGCCCAGGGCCTCGATGGTGGTCGACGGATTTGGATGCTCGTCCCGGTCGACGACCACATTGCCCTGCCTGGTCTTTATCGAGACGGGGGTGATCTCATCGTCAAATCTTCCGGACTGGATAGCGGCGACCGCCTTCTGCTGCGAACGCAGCGCGAAGCGATCCTGCTCGTCGCGGCCGATCTGGTAGCGCTGCGCGAGCGATTCGGCCGTCACCCCCATATGCACTTGATGGAAGGCGTCCCACAGCCCGTCGGTGATCATGGAATCCCTGACGACCTGGTCGCCCATGCGCACGCCGCCGCGCGCACCGGAAATGAAATGTGGCGCCGACGTCATCGAGTCCTGACCGCCGGCGATAACGCAATCGGCGTCGCCGCAGCGTATGGCCTGCGCGGCAAGATGGATCGACTTCTGGCCCGCCCCGCAGACCTTGTTCACGGTCATGGCCGGGATGCTGACCGGCAGGCCGGCCCCAAGCGACGCCTGCCGTGCCGGGTTCTGTCCGGCGCCGCCGGTCAGCACCTGGCCCATGATCACCTCGCTGACGGCATCCGGCGCTAGCTGCGTCTCGGCGAGCATCGCCTGGATCAATTGCCCGCCCAGCTCCGCCGCCGAGAGACTGGCGAACACGCCGTTCAGCTTGCCGATAGGCGTGCGTCTTGCCGCAACGACATACACCGCATCCACTTTCTGATCCTCCCTGGAGCGTGATCGCTTCTTCGCCACCATCCGCTGCTTGACATTCTGGTTATAACCAATAATCTGAAACGCATCGGCAGGCAAGGTCGCGGCATCGAGTCGCCCTGCGTCCCGGGAGGAAATCCATGTCATCCGTGCTTTGGACGCCGGCGCCAGCTGCGTTCCAATCGTCCAACCTTGCGCGCTTTTCACGGGCCAACGGCTTCGACCCGCGCGACTACGAGACGCTGCACCGCTGGTCGATTGGTGATCCCGGCGCGTTCTGGCGCGCGGTCTGGGATTTCGCCGGGGTGATCGGCGAGCCGGGCCCGATTTCGTTCCTGCGCGACGATCAGGCGCCGATGACCCGAAGCCGCTTCATGCCCGGCGCATCGCTCAATCTCGCGGAAAACCTGCTACGCGGGGAGCCGGGCAGAGTCGCCGTCATCGAGGCCGACGAAAGCGGTCATTTCCGCGCTGTCACGCTCGGCGAGCTGTGCCGGCTCGTCGCCAGGACGACGAATGGCCTGCGCGCGGCCGGCGTCGGCAAGGGCGACTGCGTCGGCGGCATCCTGCCCAATCGCCTCGAAGGTCTGGTGGCGCTTCTGGCCACGCTGTCGGTCGGGGCGATCTGGTCGTCCTGCTCGCCGGATTTCGGCGTCGCCGCGATCGTGGATCGCCTAGGCCAGATCGGCGTCAAGGTGCTGTTCGCCGCGCCGCGCTACCGCTATGCGGGCAAGGAGCACGACATCTCCGATCGGCTGGCCGAGATCGTCGCGGCGATGCCGACGGTGACATCGCTGGTGCTGACCGGCGAACCTGGCGCCAGGCCGGATTGCGCGGTGACTTCGACCTGGTTTGACGATTTCGGAAGCGACGCTCCGCTTACCTTCGAACGCGTGCCCTTCGACCATCCGGCCTATGTGCTCTACACCTCCGGCACCACGGGCGCGCCGAAGGCGATCGTCCATCGCACCGGCGGCGTGCTGCTCCAGCATCTGAAGGAGCATCTGCTCCACGGCGACGTCTGCCCGGGCGACGTCATGAGCTGGTACACCAACACGGCCTGGATGATGTATCACTGGCTTATCTCCGGCCTCGCCTGCGACGCGGCGGTCGTCCTCTATGACGGCGCGCCGATCCTGAAGACGGCCGACGGCCTCGACCCCAGTCCGCTCTGGACAATGGCGGAGCGCGCCAAGGTCACGCACTTCGGCACCAGCCCGAAATATCTGGCGACGCTGGCCGCCGAAGACTATGCCCCGAGACGCCTGCACGACCTCTCGTCGCTCCGCTCGCTGCTTTCGGCCGGCGCGCCCGTCTCTCCCGGCCAGTTCGACTGGGTCTACGATAATGTGAAGCGGGACATGATCTTTGCCTCGATCTCGGGCGGCACCGAGATCATCGGTTGTTTCCTGCTCGGATCGCCGATCCACCCCGTGCGCCGCGGTGAACTGACCGTGAAAGGTCTCGGCCTTGCCGTGGCGGTGATGGACGAACGCAACGCGCCCATCATCGGCAGGCAGGCCGATCTCGTCTGCACCGAACCTTTCCCGTCGATGCCGCTGACGTTCTGGGGCAAGGATGGTGACGAACGTTACCACGCCACCTATTTCGCCGCGCGCCGCGAGATCTGGACGCATGGCGACGTCGCCGAGATGACCGCTTACGGGTCGGGCATCATCCACGGCCGCTCGGATACGACGCTGAAGCCGGGCGGCGTGCGCATCGGCACGGCCGAGATATATGCCGCCTGCGAAAGTTTCGCCGAGATCGAGGACTGCCTGGTCTTCGGCGCGCCGGTCGAGGGCGACGAGGAAATCGTGCTCTGCGTCAAGCTGAACGATGGCTTCGATCTGACGCCCGGGCTTGCCGCGCGGATCCGCCGGTCGATCCGCGAAGACGCCTCGCCGCGACATGTACCGCATCGCATCCATGCCGTGCAGGCCGTGCCCTATACGCTGAACGGCAAGCGGGTGGAGGGCGCCGCCCGCACAATGCTCGAAGGTAAGCCGGTTAGGAACATGGCCTCGCTCGCGAATCCCGCTTGCCTGGAGGAATACCGCGCGCTCGACCGGAGCAAGGCGGCATGAGTTGGGCCAAGGGAGCGATCGTCGGCATCGGTGAGTTGAAGCCGCGGCGTTTGACCAGCGGCGTGACGACGATGGAGATGATCGCCGAGGTTTCGCGCCTTGCCGTGCTGGATGCCGGGCTGGAGCCGGCGGCGATCGACGGTCTGCTGGTGGGGCC
>JBFLWR010000260.1:0-24011 GCA_040755925.1 Pseudomonadota bacterium | reverse complement strand
GGCGCGCCCCGGAAGACCAGCGGCCGCAGCACCTGGGGAAGATTCAAACGGCACTAATGGGGAGTATTGCTCCGGTACTGACAATAACTTCCAGGAGCACGCGGCGCGTGCCTTCACCAACAGCGCCTGTCTCGGCATCAATCAGCTCAACCACCTCGAGGCGCAGTCCTTCCTTGATCGGGGCATAGCCTATTGCGTCGAGAACGACCTGGCGACCTGGCGCGACTACATGCGGGGCGTAAAGGCCCAATTGCTGGTGCGGAACGGCCTTTGGGACGACGCGGCCGCCGAAGCTCATGAAGTCATCGACAATGAGGCGACGACGGCGCTGGTGCGCTACCCTTCGCTCGTTGCGCTGGCAAGGCTGCGCATCAGGCGCGGCGATCCGGCGGCCGAGCCCGTCCTGGAGGAGATGAAGCGGTTCCTCGGCAAGGGCATGGAGCTGCAGCGGCTGATGCCGTTCGCAGCGGTGATGGCCGAGCGGGCCTGGCTTGGGCAGGGCGACCGTGACGAAACCCTCCGGCTCATCGCGCTCGCCGAAAGCCTGTCGCCGACGCGAGCTGTATTTGGTGAGCTGGCTGCCTGGCGGCTGCTGCTGATGCCGGGCGGCGACCCTGGCGACACCTCCAACATGGCCGCGCCCTATCGGATGCAACTTGACGGCGACTGGCGCGGCGCGGCCGCTGCGTGGGACGAGATGGGCGCGCCTTTCGACCGGGCGCTGGCCCTGGTGCATGGCGACGAGGCGGCGCTTCGCGAGGCGCTGGACATATTCGAAGGGCTCGGCGCAAGGCCGGTGGCGCAGCATGTGCGCGGCCTGATGCGGCAGAACGGCGTCAACCGAATAGCGAGAGGGCCGCGAGAAGCGACGCGCGCCAACCGCGCCGGCCTGACGCGCCGCCAGATGGAGGTGCTGCAACTGATCGAGCGCGGCTTTTCCAACAAGCGCATAGCGGCGCATCTGACCATCTCGCCCAAGACCGTCGATCACCATGTGTCGGCGGTGCTGGAGAAGCTTGAAGCCGTCTCCCGCGGCGAGGCGACGGCCGCGGCGCGCGCCTCAGGGTTGCTGTGAGGTCTTCGGCACGAGGCCTCCTTCTCCCTTGAACCGGGAGAAGGAGCGCGTCAGGCGAACGCGCCGTGGCAGTGCTTGTACTTCTTGCCGGAGCCGCAGGGGCAGGCCTCATTGCGCCCGACCTTGCCCCAGGTGGCGGGGTTCTTCGGGTCGCGATCTTCCGGGGCGACGGTGGTGTTTGAATCCTGGCGCACCAGAAGCGCGGTCTCGCCGCCCTGGAAATCGTCCTCGCCGGTGGTGCCGTCGATGTGGCTGCCGAACATGTCGGGCGCCTCCGGAGGCGGCGCTTCCGCCGCCTGTCGGACAAGCTCGACGCGCATCAGCTGCGCGGTGACGGCCTGTTCCAGGTTGCCGAGCATCGCCTGGAACAGCTCGAAGGCTTCGCCCTTGTATTCCTGCAGCGGGTCGCGCTGGGCGTAGCCGCGAAAACCGACGACCGAGCGAAGGTGGTCGAGGTTGACGATGTGCTCGCGCCACAGATGATCGAGCGTCTGCAGCACCACCGAGCGCTCGACATAGGTCATCACGTCCGGACCGAAGCGGTCGGCTCGTTCCTTGGCGGCGGCGTCGGCGGCGGTCGTGATGCGCTCGCGGATATCGTCCTCGGCAATGCCTTCTTCCTTGACCCATTCCTCGACCGGCAGGTCGAGGTTGAGGTACTGCGCCACTTCCTCCTTGAGGCCAGTGACGTTCCACTGCTCGGCATAGGCGTTTTCGGGAATGTTCTTGGCGACGATCTCCTCGATGACGCCCTGGCGCATTTCCGCGACCGTCTCCGAGAGGCCTTCGCCGTCCATCAGCTCGATGCGGCGCTGGAACACCGCCTTGCGCTGGTCGTTGGAGACGTCGTCATATTTGAGCAGGTTCTTGCGGATGTCGAAGTTGCGCGCCTCGACCTTCTTCTGCGCCTTTTCAAGCGCCTTGTTGATCCAGGGATGGATGATCGCCTCGTCTTCCTTGAGGCCGAGCTTCTGCAGCATGCCGTCCATGCGCTCGGAGCCGAAGATGCGCATCAAGTCGTCCTGGAGGGACAGGAAGAATTTCGAGCGGCCAGGATCGCCCTGGCGGCCGGAACGGCCGCGCAGCTGGTTGTCGATACGCCGCGATTCATGGCGTTCGGTGGCGAGGACATAGAGGCCACCGGCGGCAAGCGCCTTTTCCTTCAGGCGTTCGATATCATCGTGGATCGCCTTTTCCCGCGCCTCGCGCTCAGGCCCCGCGGGCATATCGCCCAGTTCCTCGGCGATGCGCATCTCGGCATTGCCGCCGAGCTTGATGTCGGTGCCGCGGCCGGCCATGTTGGTGGCAATCGTGATGGCACCCGGCTTGCCGGCCTGGGCGACGATCGCCGCTTCGCGCTCATGGTGACGGGCGTTCAGCACTTCGAAATTCTTGAAGCCGTCCTTGCGCAGGCGCTCGGCCAGTTGCTCGGACTTCTCGATCGAGGTGGTGCCGACCAGCGTGGGCTGCCCTTTGGCGCTGGCTTCGCGGATCTCCTTGACGATCGCCTTGTACTTCTCCTCGACCGTCCGGTAGACCTCGTCGTCCTCGTCCTTGCGGATGACCGGCAGGTTGGTCGGGATCTCGGTGACCTCGAGGCCATAGATGTTGCCGAACTCCTCGGCCTCGGTCAGCGCCGTGCCGGTCATGCCGGATAGCTTCTTGTAGAGGCGGAAGTAGTTCTGGAAGGTGACGGAGGCCAGCGTCTGGTTCTCCGGCTGGATCTGCACATGCTCCTTGGCTTCGAGCGCCTGGTGCAGGCCTTCCGAATAGCGGCGCCCAGGCATCATGCGGCCGGTGAACTCGTCGATGATGACGATCTCGCCGTTGCGCACGATGTAGTCCCGGTCCTTCTGGAACAGCAGGTGCGCCTTCAGGGCGTTGTTGACGTGATGGACGATGGCGACGTTCTCGACGTCGTAGAGCGACTCGCCCTTGAGCAGACCGGCGTCGCGAAGCATGTTTTCCAGCTTCTCGGTGCCTTCTTCGGTAAAGATTGTGGTCTTCTGCTTCTCGTCGACCTCATAGTCGGCCGGACCGAGCTTCAGCATGAAGGTGTCGATGGTGTTGTACATTTCCGAACGGTCCTCAAGCGGACCGGAAATGATCAGCGGCGTGCGCGCTTCGTCGACCAGGATGGAATCGACCTCGTCGACGATCGCGTAGTTGTGACCGCGCTGCACCATCTGCGAGCGCTCATACTTCATGTTGTCGCGCAGATAGTCGAAGCCGAGCTCGTTATTGGTGGCGTAGGTCACGTCGGCGGCGTAGGCCACACGGCGCTCCTCGTCGGACAGGCCGTGCACGATAACGCCGACCGAGAGGCCGAGGAATTTGTAGACGCGACCCATCCATTCGGAGTCGCGGGTGGCGAGGTAGTCGTTGACGGTGACGACGTGGACACCGTTGCTGGCGAGCGCGTTGAGGTAGACCGGCAGCGTCGCGACCAGCGTCTTGCCCTCGCCGGTGCGCATCTCGGCGATGCCTCCATTGTGCAGCACCATGCCGCCGATCAGCTGCACGTCAAAAGGACGCATCCCCAGCACGCGGCGGGCCGCCTCGCGCACCGTGGCGAAGGCAGGCACCAGCAGATCGTCGAGGGAAGCGCCATTGGCGAGATCCTGCCGAAACTTTTGCGTGCGGCCGGCGAGTTCGGCGTCGGAGAGCGCCCGCATCTCGTTTTCCATGGCGTTGATGGCCTCGACCCGGGGCCGGGTCGACTTGACACGGCGATCGTTGGAAGAGCCGAAAACCTTACGGGCGAGACCGCCGAGACTGACCATCCAATGGTCCTTTCGATAGCATTCTTAGTCGTTGCGACGGGTACCGGGCGGCCCCATCAAATCCGCGTGAATGCGGACAAACGCAAAAAGCGCCCGGAAAACGGTTCTGGACGCAAAGTCGTTGGACAGATAAGAGGGGGCTCAAACGATGTCAACGCTGCGTTAGCCCTATGGGCCGCGCCAAATTCCGCCACAATCCGATTGATCTGGAACCCCTTCCGCTCAAGCATCCCTATTGGCAATCCCCATTGGAGTTAAACTTGATGTCCTTGTTGTTCCGCCGTGCGTCGTTCGCCGGCCTTGGCCTGGCCTTAGGGCTCTCGGCTCTTTCGCTGTCGCCGCTGATGGCGCAGGAGACGGCTCCGGCCCAGCCGGACGCCGCCGCGCCTGCCGCCGCTCCCGTCGACCCGAATGCCGTGGTCGCCACCATCAACGGCGAAAAGCTGACCGAGGCTGACCTTGCGCTTGCCGAGGGCGAGCTTTCGCAGCAATTCGCGCAGCTGCCGCCCGAACAGCGCCGCGCCGCCGCGCTTTCGGCGGCGATCGAAATCCGCGTCATGGCCAAGAAGGCCGTCGACAGCGGTCTCGACAAGGATCCGGATTTCCAGCGCCGCATGGCGTTCCTGCAGGAGCGCGCGCTGCATGGCGAAGTGGTCGAGAAGGACGTCGTCGACAAGGTGACGGATGCCGATGTGCGCGCCCGCTACGACCAGGAAATCGCCAACACGCCGCCGGTCAACGAAATCCACGCCCGTCACATCCTCGTGAAGACGAAGGAAGAGGCCGAGGCGATCATCAAGGATCTGGACGGCGGCGCCGATTTCCAGAAGCTCGCCAACGAGCACACCAGCGACCCGAGCGGCAAGACAAATGGCGGCGACCTCGGCTGGTTCGGCCCCGGCCAGATGGTGCCGGAGTTCGACAAGGCGGCGTTCGCGCTCGAGGTCGGCAAATATTCGAAGGAGCCGGTGCAGTCGCAGTTCGGCTGGCACGTCATCAAGGTCGAGGACAAGCGCGCCAAGCAGCCGCCGGCTTTCGACGACGTCAAGGACCAGGCCAAGCAGGCGGTGATCCGCGACAAGTATTTCGCCATGGTCAAGGAACTGCGCTCGGCCGCCAAGGTCGAGATTCCGGACGAGAAGCTGAAGGCCGCGGTCGACACGCTGGAAAACGGCAAATAATCCGCCGCGGCATGTCAATCCTGCAAAGGGCGCCTTCGGGCGCCCTTTCGCTTTTCAGGGTTCAGGCGGCCACTATTCCGCGCATGAGGTAACGGACAGCGGCGCGGATCGTGGCCTCGTCCTCGTCGAGGCGGTCCTTCAACAAATGCCTCCAGGCGAAGGAGGCGATCAGGTCCGCCACGATCCCGGCATCGATATCCACCGCGACTTCACCGCGCGCCTTGGCGCGCTCGATCATCTGACCAACATGGGTGCGGCGCCCTCTTGTGTAGCCGGCCAGCGCCACAGCGGCGGCTTCGTCTGATTGCGCCTCGGCGACCAGCGATCTGAAGATCTCGCCCGACGGGGTGTCACGCCAATGCGCGAACAGGTTCCTGAGGAAGCCGACAAGGTCTTCCTCGACGTTTCCGGTATCGGGCGTCTCCACGCGCTTTTGCCGTTGGTAGACCTCGATCAGCAGGGCCGCCTTGCTTGGCCACCAGCGGTAGATGGTCGGTTTGCCGGCGCGTGCCCGCCGTGCGACCGCCTCGATCGAAAAGCCGGAATAGCCGGACTCGCTCAACACGGCTTCAGCCGCCTCCAGGATGGCGTCGGCGCTTTCGGGATTGCGCCTGGCGCCGATCGACTTGCGCCCGCGGACCTCGCCGTCACCCATTTTCGCCTTCCTTAGCCGGTGAATCTCTTCGTGATCATATTAGGCCCGGAGATGAAACGAAACGATCCGTTTTAGGTTGCGGGGCCGGTGGGCAGGCGGCAGAAGCGCGGCCAGACGCCCCTTGCGCCGGGCCGCGCTATCGGGCAAACCGGCCTTCCTTTCGCGTTCTTGCCGCTCCGGGGTCCCGATGTCCGCTACGATTTCGCCGCTTGCACCCAAGAAATACCCCAAGATGCCGGTCATCGATGGCGTACGCATCGCCACCGCCGAGGCCGGGATCAAATACAAGAACCGCACCGACCTGCTCGCCATGGTCTTCGAACCGGGAACGGCTGTCGCCGGTGTTTTCACCCGGTCGAAGTGCCCGTCGGCGCCGGTCGACTATTGCCGCCAGAACCTGCCTGCCGGCAAGGCGCGCGTGCTGGTGGTCAATTCCGGCAACGCCAATGCCTTCACCGGCAAGAAGGGCAAGGCTTCGACGGCGCTGACCGGCGAAGCGGCGGCAAAGGCCGCCGGCTGCGGCGAGAACGAGGTGTTCCTGGCCTCCACCGGCGTCATCGGCGAACCGCTGGACACCAACAAATTCAGCCATCTGCTCGCCGGCTTGGTGACGGACGGCAAGCCGGATACGTGGATCGAGGCGGCCAAGGCCATCATGACCACGGACACCTACCCTAAGGTCGCGACGCAGACGGTGAAGCTCGGCGAGACCGACGTCACCATCAACGGCATCGCCAAGGGCGCCGGCATGATCGCGCCTGACATGGCGACGATGCTCTCCTTCATCGCCACCGATGCGCCGATCGCCGCCCCCGTGCTGCAGGATCTGCTGTCGCGCGGCACGGCCAAGACCTTCAACGCCGTCACCGTCGACAGCGACACCTCGACCAGCGACACGCTCCTTCTCTTCGCCACCGGCATGGCTGCGTCACGCGGCGCGCCTGCGATCAGCGATCCCAAGGACGCGCGGCTCGGCGCTTTCCGCCGCGCGCTCGGCAAGGTGCTGAAGTCGCTGGCGCTGCAAGTGGTGCGCGATGGCGAAGGCGCGCGCAAGCAGGTCGAGGTGACCGTGACCGGCGCGAAATCCGCGCGCTCGGCCAAGCGCATAGCGCTCTCGATCGCCAACTCGCCGCTGGTCAAGACGGCGGTCGCCGGCGAGGACGCCAATTGGGGCCGCGTCGTGATGGCCGTCGGCAAGGCCGGCGAGCCGGCGGATCGTGATCGGCTCTCGATCTGGTTCGGCGACAACCGGCTGGCGTTCGAGGGTGAGCGCGATCCGGCCTATTCGGAGGAGGCGACCTCGGCCTACATGAAGCGCGACGACATCCGCATCCGTGCCGACATCGGCATCGGCCGTGGCAAGGCCACTGTGTGGACCTGCGACCTCACCAAGGAATATGTCGCCATCAACGGCGACTACCGGAGCTGATGGCGCCTGTGTCCAGGCATCCGGGGAGCGTGCTTGCGATGGTGCGCCGCTACGAGGCGGCGGGTTTCCGCGCATGGCCCGCGGCCGCCGTGCACTACGATGGCACATGGCTGGTGCGGCTGACGGCCGGCCATCCCGCGAAGCGGCTGAATTCGGTCAACCCACTCGATCCGGGCGACACCGATCACGTCGCCGAACGCATCGCGCGCGCCAGCCGCCGGTTCGACGCTTATGGCCGGCCGCTGACTTTCCGGATGTCACCGCTGTCCGGGCAGGTGCTGTCGAAGCATCTCGACGAGGCCGGCTGGAACCGTTTCGATGAGTCGCTGGTCATGCGGCTGCCGCTGGCGGAAGCCGAGCTTGGCGAAGCCATGGACCAAATTCCACTCAAGGACATCAGCCGCTTCATCGGCGCGCTGCTCAAGACGAGCGGCTCCGATGCCTCCCTGAGGCCCGGCCTCTCGGAGGTTATCGGCGCCATCCAACCGGAAGCCGGGCTGTTCGCGCTAGAAGACGGCAGCGAGCCGCTGGCGACGCTGATCTGCGTCCATGATGGTGATCTTGCCGGGCTGTTCGAGGTCGCCACCGAAAAGTCGGCGCGCAAGAAGGGCCACGGTCGCAACCTCATTCTGTCGGCATTGAAATGGGCCAGGCTGCGCGGCGCGCGCGAGGCCTGGCTGCAGGTCGAAGCCGGAAACGGGCCAGCGTTGGCGCTTTACCGGTCGCTCGGCTTCGAGGAAGTCTACCGCTACCACTATCGAAGGCCGCCCGGCGCATGAGCGAGATCAAGCCGTCCGGCAGGCGTCTGCTTCTGGTCGCGGCCTGCGCGCTGGTCGACGCCGACCGGCGCGTGCTCCTGGCGCAGCGCCCCGAAGGCAAGCAGCTTGCCGGCCTCTGGGAGTTTCCTGGCGGCAAGGTCGAGCCGGGCGAAACGCCTGAAGAGTGCCTGGTCCGCGAGCTCCATGAGGAACTCGGCATCGAGACCGAGATTCCCTGCCTGGCGCCGCTCACATTCGCCAGCCACTCCTATGACGACTTTCACCTGCTGATGCCGCTCTATGTCTGCAGGCGGTTTCGGGGCATCGCGCAGCCAAAGGAAGGGCAGGGACTGAAGTGGGTGAGGCCGCGCCAGATGCGCGACTATCCGATGCCCCCGGCCGACGCGCCGCTGGTCCAGTTCCTCATCGATCTTCTGTAATCCCCGCCGCTGCCTCGTCTGTTTTAGGCAGCGTTAATGGAAGATTTATCTCGACGTGAAAAATTGAACGAAGCCGTCCGCTTTGTTTGGAGCCAATTCATGAGCCTCGAGAGAGACTGGGATTCGATCCGGCCCGACCGGGGTTTCCGCGCCGTGGATGCCGGCATGGGCATTTTGCGGATCACGCTGCTCTTTGGTTCCGCCGCTGTTGCGCTGGCGTTGATCGCCACGCCCTTCCTGGACAGCCAGACACGCTCGCAAAGCGCTCGTGACAGCTTCGCCGGCGGCCTCGACATGGCAAGCACCGGCTCGATCGGTCATCGCGACACCTACACACTGCGTCGCAGCGTGCTCCAGCCGCTGCCAAGCTCCATCTGCGTGATCCGCAACGACGGCAGCCGTCGCGGCGACTGCTGATTTTTGGTTAATGACTTTTTCGGGACAGGTCTGTTTCACCTGCTGTTAAGCTTTTGGTGTTAACCTTTCTTAACGGGTAGGACATTAGAATTTCTGCATGAGGGATCGACGACCATGAAAAACCTGCTGCAGCAATTCGTTAGAGATGAAACGGGCGCCACGGCCATCGAATACGGCCTGATCGTCGCGGTGCTGTCGCTGGCCATCATCGGTGGCGTCGGCCAGGCCGCCAGCGCCCTCCAGTGGCTGTTCAGCGACAACAGCAGCAGGCTTGTCCAAGCCTTCTCCCCCTGACGACACCGGTCCGGCATCGAGGCGGTTCATCCGAGCAGAGCGGCCGATCGCTCCTGAAGCAGTTGTTTTTAGCGATCCTGGACGAAAACCGCAGCGTGTTCTTCCTGGAACTGTTCCGCTCGCTTAGGACTTAGCGTTCTGCCGGCTTCTCCAGAATCGCCTTGAGCGAGACTTTCGCCGAACCGGGCCTGAGCGGCTTCTGCTGCGAGGCGTCGGGCGCCCAGCCGGACAGCCAGACGATTGAAAAGCTGGCGCGGATGCGGCCGTCCGGATCTGAAAACCGTTCCGCATAGATTTCGGCCGCGCGCGCGAACAGCAGCCTTGTGTCCGGCCGCCGGCTGCGGTCGAGAAGCGGGTTGGTTTCACCCATGGCGCGCAGATCGGCGGCGAGGCTGAAAAGCGAATCGTAGCGCACCGTGACTGTTTCGACGTCGGCCACGGGAAGCGCCAGGCCGGCGCGCTGCAGCAGGGCGCCGGCATTGCGCACGTCGGTGAACGGCAGAACGCGCGGGCTGGCGCCGCCATGGATCTCGGTCTCGGCTGCCAGCAGGCTCTCGCGAAGCTCGGCAAGCGTGCCGGCACCGGCAAAGGCGCCGAGGAAGAGCCCGTCAGGCCGCAGCGAACGACGGATCTGCGCAAGAACGCCGGGGATGTCGTTCATCGCCTGCAACGACAGCAACGAGACGACGAGATCGAGGCTTTCGGCTTCGAACGGCACGGTCTCGATCGGCGCCACCACGCCGTTGCCGGCGCCGAGGAACGCCTCGTCCGCCTCGACGCGCACGATCTCGCGTGCCTTGCCGCTTGCGGCGATCGCCTCGACCGCCGCCGGCGTCTGGCAAAACAGCGCCGCCGCCTTGCCGAACCGGCGTTCGACGGCGTCGAGACGGTCGGCCAGGTCCTCTGCCGCCCGCTGCATCAGAAAATCGGCGCCGGCGATCGGACGCGCGATCGCCCGGCGCTTGCGCGCAAGCCAAAGCTCGGTATCGATCAAGGGCTGCAATGGACAGGTTCCTGTTGTCCGCGCGGCCCGGAGTGGTGCTATGGTGCGCGGGGGTTTCAATCACGTGGCCGATCCGCTGGAGAAGATCAAGACCGTCGCCGTCGCGAGTCTCGCGCGCCGGGCATTTGGCTGGCCGGCGCGAATGCTATTTCCGCCGGTCTGCGCCGGCTGTCGCCGGCAGGTGTCGCAGCCAGGCGTGCTGTGCGGCGCCTGCTGGCCGAAGCTTCGATTGCTGGAGAAACCCTGGTGCCCGGTCATGGGCACTCCGTTCACACACGACATGGGTGAAGGCTTCCTGTCCGCCGAGGCGATTGCCGATCCGCCGCCGTTCGAGCGGGCGCGGGCCGCGGCGGTCTATTCAGGGGTCGCGCGCCAGATGGTGCAGGGGCTCAAATACCAGGATCGCACCGATCTCGCGCCCTGGATGGCGCGTTGGATGGTGCGAGCCGGCGCGGAACTGATCGCGGACGCCGACGTGGTCGTGCCTGTTCCGCTGCACTGGCGGCGCTTCTTTCGGCGGCAGTTCAACCAGTCGGCGGAGCTGGCGCGCGCGGTGTCGAAACTCTCCGGCCTGCCGTTTTCGCCGGCGGCGGTCAGGCGCGTGAAGCTGACCCGCCAGCAGGTCGGGCTGGAGCGGCACGAGCGGGAGGAGAACGTGCGCGCCGCCTTTCGCGTCCCGCCTGAAGCCGAGATCGAGGTCGCCGGCCGCAGGGTGCTCGTCATCGACGACGTCTACACCACCGGCGCCACCGTGCGCGCGGTCGCCAAGGCGCTGAAGAGAGGCGGCGCCGGAACGGTCGACATTCTCACCTTCGCCCGTGTGTTGCCGGGGGACTTCCGGGCCGACGAGTCCGCGACTATATAGGCTGGTTGAGTTGTCGTTTTTTGCATGTCTTTTGCGCATGCATGAGCAGGATTGCTGGCCGATGGTCGATGTGACGATCTACACCCGTATGATGTGCGGTTACTGCACAGCCGCCAAGCGGCTGCTCGAGCGCAAGGGTGTGGCCTATAAGGAGCACGATGCTTCCTTCTCGCCGGAACTGCGCCAGGAAATGATTTCCCGCGCGCACGGGCGCACCACTTTTCCGCAGATTTTCATAGGCGACAGTCATGTCGGCGGCTGTGACGACCTCCACGAGCTGGAGGCGGAAGGCCGGCTGGACGCCATGCTTGCCAACGGGAGATGACGATGGGTTCTTTCAAGGCCGCGGCCGTGCAGATGCGCTCGGGCACCAACCCGGAGCGCAACGCCGAGGATATGGAACGGCTGGTGCGCGAGGCCGCGGGCCTGGGCGCGACCTACGTTCAGACGCCGGAAATGACGGGCGCGCTGATCCGCGACAAGCAGGCAGGCGCCGCCGCCTTCACTTCCGAGGACAAGGATGTCGTCGTCGCCACGGCGCGCAGGCTGTCGAAGGAACTCGGCATCTATCTGCATGTCGGCTCGACGGCGATCCGTCGCGCCGACGGCAAGCTCGCCAACCGCGCCTTCCTATTCGCGCCGGACGGCGCCGTGGTGGCCGGCTATGACAAGATCCACATGTTCGACGTCGACCTCGACAATGGCGAGAGCTGGCGCGAGTCCGCTTCCTACGAGCCGGGCGTTGAGGCGGTCGTCACGGACATCGAGGGCGCCAGGCTGGGATTTGCCGTCTGCTACGACCTGCGGTTCCCGCAGCTGTTCCGGGCAGAGGCGCTGGCCGGCGCTGACGTCCTTTCCGTACCCGCCGCCTTCACGCGCCAGACCGGCGAGGCGCATTGGCACGTGCTGTTGCGGGCGCGAGCGATCGAGAACGGCGCCTATGTCGTCGCGGCCGCGCAAGGCGGGCTGCACGAGGACGGCCGCGAGACCTATGGCCATTCGCTGATCGTCGACCCATGGGGGCGTATCATCGCGGAAGCCGCGCATGATGAGCCGGCGGTGATCGTGGCGGAAATCGATCCGGCCCAGTCCTCGGTCGCGCGCCGCAAGATCCCCAATCTCAAGAACGCGCGCGATTTCACCGTCAATGCCGGCGCGGTGGAGCCGTCGCGCCTCAGGGGTGCAGCCTCTTGATCCGTTTTTCCCTTATCTGCGAACATGAGCACGAGTTCGAAGCCTGGTTCCGCAGCAATGATGATTTCGACACGCAAAAGAAGCGCGGTTTCGTCGACTGTCCGGCCTGCGGTTCGCACAAGATAGAAAAGGCGCTGATGGCGCCGGCTGTCTCGACCTCGCGCAAGCAGGAGAAGGTCGCGCTGGCCATGGGCGAGGCGCAGAAGCAGGCGCTGGCGCAACTCAAGGCGCTGGCCGACAAGGTGCGCGAGAACGCCGACTATGTCGGCGACAAGTTCGCCGAGGAGGCGCGCAAGATCCATTTCGGCGAGACCGATCCGCGCGGTATCTATGGCGAGGCCACGCCGGAAGAGGCCAAGAGCCTTATCGAGGACGGTGTCGAGTTCATGCCGATTCCCGGTTTTCCCGACGACCGCAATTAACGACAGCGGGAGCGCTTGACGCTCTCCGGGCCGCGATTGCGCAAGCGGTCCATCGGGCCGGGGCGCGGCGTCTATACCTTCGTATATTCAAGTTATACCACCGCCAAATTGACCGCTAGACTGCGCGGTGGGAGAAGGTCTGTGCCTTCGCAACAGCGATCGCTTTGTTGGAATCAAGAACAGATGGACAGCTACCCGAGTAGCTGTCCGGTCGGCGTTGTCGCGCGTGGCCGGGCAGCTATGCCATCGAACCGGATCGCCGCTGGCGCAGTCTGCCAGGCGAGCATCGAACGGGCCTAGCTCGTCGACTCGCCTGTGGGACGGTCGATGGCGGTCCCAGGAGGTGAGTCATGAACAAGATTTTCGTCTTCCACGGCAAGAACGGGGTGCCCGCCGTCGGCAAGGCGCCCATGGCCCGGTCCGGGACCAGCGCACGTGTTCTGCAGTTCCGGCGCGGTGCGTCGAATTTCCCGCTGCGTGCGATATGGCGTCGCGACCCCAGGAGCGGCAGGCTCGAATGCCGCTGGGTCGCGGAGCGTGGCATCGCATCCGAAGATGGCTCCGGTCGCTGGCGAACCCCAGTCGTCACGCGCGGCGCTGCCGCCGTTGCGCCGCGCCGCGCATCATCCCTGTCCCGCTGAGGTTCCGCCATGGTGTTTCTTCCTCAAGACCGCCCGGAGCAGAGCGCCGTCGCGGCCTTCGTCCGTTCCCGTCTCCTGCCCAACAGCTACGACGTCGTCGCATTCGCCCTGGTGATCGCGACGATCGCGCTCGTCCTGCGGGGGTCGCACGAGATGCGGGCCTCGCTCGACGCCCTGCAGATGGCCCCCGTCTCGCTCGACATCGGCCATCTGCCCGAATACGCCCTGCGCACGACGCTCCGGATGTTCGCGGCGATCATAGCTTCGCTGATCTTCACCTTCATCGTGGCGACGCTCGCCGCCAAGAGCAAGCGCGCCGAGCTTGTGATCATCCCGGCGCTCGATATCCTGCAGTCGGTGCCGGTGCTCGGCTTCCTTACCTTCACCGTCACCTTCTTCATCGGCCTGTTTCCGGGCAGCCAGCTCGGCGCCGAATGCGCCTCGATCTTCGCGATCTTCACTGCCCAGGCCTGGAACATGGCCTTCTCCTTCTATCAATCGCTGCGCACGGTGCCGAACGACCTCGACGAGGTCAGCCGAGGCTACGGCCTTTCCGCATGGCAGCGCTTCTGGAAGCTAGAGGCGCCGTTCGCGGCTCCCGGGCTGATCTGGAACACGATGATGTCGATGTCGGGCGGCTGGTTCTTCGTCGTCGCTTCGGAGGCGATCACCGTCGGCAACACGACGGTCCAGCTTCCGGGCATCGGGTCCTACCTGGCGCTGGCCATCGACCAGAAGAACTTCACGGCCGTGGCATGGGCGGTGCTGGCGATGGCGGTGCTGATCGTGCTCTACGACCAGCTGCTGTTTCGTCCGATTGTCGCTTGGGCGGAGAAGTTCCGCTTCGAGCAGACGGCGAGCCAGGACAAGCCCCGCTCCTGGGTCTACAGCATTATAACCCGTACCCGGCTGCTTAAGCGGCTGATGATACCCTTCGGCTGGGCCTGGGACCGCCTGATGCTCATCCGTCTCGACGGCGGCAGGACGAGAGCCCGATCGGCCGAGGTAGGCCGCGCGAGCCGGGTCATCGATTACCTCTGGCTGGTGCTTGTCCTGATTCTGACGGCGTGGGGCGCCTGGATCGCTTTCGACTATATGCGCCAGACCCTGTCCTGGAGCGACGCGAAGGAGGCATTCGGCGGCGGTCTGGTGACGCTGCTGCGCGTTGTCATCCTTATCGCGGTCGCCAGCGTCATCTGGGTGCCGATCGGCGTCTGGATCGGGCTCAGGCCGGCGGTTGCCGAGCGCGTCCAGCCGCTGGCGCAGTTCCTGGCTGCCTTCCCCGCGAACGTGCTGTTTCCCTTCGCGGTCGTCGCCATCGTGGCCACCGGCGTCAGCCCGAACATCTGGCTGTCGCCGCTGATGGTGCTGGGAACGCAGTGGTACATCCTTTTCAACGTTATCGCCGGCGCCACCGCCTTCCCCACCGACCTCAAGGAGGCGGCCTCGGTCTACCAGATACGCTCATGGACATGGTGGCGGCGTGTCATCCTGCCAGGGATTTTCCCGTATTACGTGACCGGCGCCATCACCGCTTCCGGCGGTTCGTGGAACGCCAGCATCGTCGCCGAGCTGGCGAGCTGGGGCGATACCAAGCTCGAGGCCTACGGTCTTGGCGCCTACATCGCCAAGGCGACCGAAGCCGGTGATTTCCCGCGTGTCGTGCTCGGCATCGCCGTGATGTCGCTGTTCGTCACACTCTTCAACCGCACCCTGTGGCGTCCGCTCTACGTCTATGCAGAGCGCCGGCTGCGCCTCGATTGACCCGTCCGGAGGACAGATCATGAATATCATCGCCAAGGATACGCCACTTGTCACCGTCAAGGGGGTCAAGCAGTCCTACAACAACGGCGCATCGGTCGTGCTCGACCATGTCGACCTCACGCTCCGTCCGGCCGAGATCGTCGGCCTGCTCGGGCGTTCCGGCTCCGGCAAGTCGACGCTGCTGCGCACGATCGCCGGCCTGATCCGTCCAACCGAGGGTTCGGTGGACTTCGAGGGCGAACCGGTAACCGGGCCGCGCTCGGGCATCGCGGTCGTGTTCCAGAGCTTTGCGCTGTTCCCGTGGCTCACTGTGCTGGAGAATGTCGAGCTGGGGCTGGAGGCGCAGGGCGTCGTTCCGGCGGAGCGGCGCAAGCGGGCTATCGCGGCGATCGATCTTATCGGCCTCGACGGCTATGAGGGAGCCTATCCGAAAGAGCTCTCCGGCGGCATGCGTCAGAGGGTCGGTCTCGCCCGCGCGCTTGTCGTCCATCCGAAGCTGCTTCTGATGGATGAACCCTTTTCGGCGCTCGACGTGCTGACCGCCGAGACGCTGCGCACCGACCTGCTCGACCTCTGGTGCGAGGGGCGCATGCCCATCGAAGCCATCCTGATGGTGACGCACAACATCGAGGAGGCGGTGCTGATGTGCGACCGCATCCTGATCTTCGGCTCCAATCCCGGCCATGTCATCGGCGAAATAAAGGTCGACATGCCGCAGCCGCGCAACCGTCTCGATCCGGCTTTCCGGGCGCTGGTGGAGGACATCTATTCCCGCATGACGACGCGGACCGGAGCTGCCGTCCCGGCGCGGGAAGGGTTGTTCCCAGGGACGGGTATCGCCATGGTGCTGCCGAGGGTTTCCACCAACGAGCTCGCCGGCCTTATCGAAACCGTCGCGGCCAAGCCCTATGACGGCAAGGCAGACCTGCCGCCGCTTGCCGCCGACCTGAGGCTCGATATCGATGACCTCTTTCCCGTCGCCGAAACGCTGCAGCTGTTGCGCTTCGCCGAACTGGAAGGTGGCGATCTTCGCCTCACCGCCGCCGGCAAGCGCTTTGCCGAAAGCGAGGTGGACGAGCGCAAGCGCGTCTTCGCGCAGCAGTTGGCTACCTATGTGCCTTTGGCCGCGCATATCCGCCGCATCCTCGACGAGCGGCCGAGCCACAAGGCCCCGGCCCGTCGATTCCGCGACGAGCTCGAGGACTACATGTCGGAGGAGTATGCGGAGAGCACCGTCAAGGCGATCATCAGCCTGGCGCGCTACGCCGAGTACTTCGCCTATGACGAGGAAGCGGACCTGTTCACGCTCGAAAATCCGAGCTGAGCCGCCCGCCCCCGGCCCAACACAGATAGGACGCGGCCCAACCCGTCGGGCCCCGGTTCACCCCCCGGGCCCAACCAATCGATTCGCCGATCGATTGGCTGCGGAGCGTATGGGGATGGCCTGTCGAATGGCCGTCCGCTCTTCGAAGGAGATTTCGGCACGGGCCTGGCGTGGATGGTCACTGCCATGCGCCGGCAAGGTCGAGGCCTTGGCCGACCAGCAGGTGAAATCGGCCCGGCGCTCCGTAAATCGGGAGAAGGTCATGGAGGATCGTTCCATGGTTCGGCACCGCCGAGAAGATTTCGAGACAGGGCGTTCACCGCACAGGCGGCAGCGCGGCAGCGCCAATGCTTCAACGCGCTGGACGTCAGGCCCGCGATGGTTGTGGTTGCGCGTCGCCTTCACCGCCGCGCGTGTCCTGCTGTTCCTGGCGCAGATGTTGTCCGGGCTGGCTGCAATCTTGCTGCAGAAGCGTCTTCTGCCGTTGGTGGTCATCCGCTGGATGCTGCGGGCCTCCTACGCGCTGACGCGTCTTTCCTTTTGCGTCCTTCGCGTCTGCATGAGAAGACGGGCGAGCCGCTAGGGCAATTCAGCCATTCCACCGAATGGCGAGCGGCCCTGGCATCGGACCGCGCCCGGAGAGCCGGAGACGACAGGATGAGTTTCGACACCACACGGTTGTACACCGAAAAACCGCTGTTGTGGCTGGCCATAGCCGTCCTCATGTCGGGGATTTTCGTCGCCGACACCATCACCGAACTCCAGATCGCCTTCGCGGTCCTCTATGTCGTGGTCGTCCTCATCTCGGTGCAGGCGGGCCGGCCGCGCGCGGTGATGCTGGTGGGGACTATCTGCGTCTTCCTCACGATAGTCAGCTACCTGCTCACCCGGTTCGGCGATCGGGATGCGGGGCTCGCCAATTGCGCGTTGAGCCTGGTGGCGATAGGGGCGGCCACCTATCTGGCGCTGCGGATCGAGGCCGCCAACCTGGCCGCAAGGCAGGCACATGCCGATCTTGCGCACATGTCGCGCATGATGCTGGTGGGGGAGCTGGGCACGTCGATCGCCCATGAGGTAAGCCAGCCTCTGGCCGCCATTGCCGCCAATGGCAACGCCGCGCTCCGGTGGTTGAGCGCGTCGCCACCGAATGGGGCAGAGACACGAAAGGCACTCGAGCGGATCGTGGAAGCGGCCGGCCGCGCCGGCGATGTCATCGGCCGTGTCCGCGGTCTGGCCGCGCGCAAGCCGCCGTCCCGGGAGCTCGTCGACATGGCCGAGCTGGTGCAAGAGACGCTGGCGCTCGCGCTGGGCGAGATACGCGGGAGCCAGATCGGCTTGCGGACGGAACTCGCCAACGACCTGCCGGCGGTGACGGGCGACCGCGTCCAGCTGCAACAGGTGATCCTCAACTTCGTCGTCAATGCCATCGAGGCCCTCAAGGCCGGCCGAGCCGACGATCGCGACCTTCTGGTGAGCCTCGCGACGGACGGCAGGAAGATCACACTCAGCGTCCGCGACAATGGCGTCGGACTTGTTCAAGGCGCGCTCGACAAGATCTTCGACCCCTTCTATTCGACCAAGCCTGGGGGCATGGGCGTCGGGCTTGCGATCAGCCGTTCGATCGTCGAGGCTCACGGCGGCGACGTCTACGCGGCGCCCAATTATCCGAGCGGCGCCGTATTCGGTTTCACGCTGCCCATGGACAAGGCGAAGGATTGATCCGGTGCAGGAGCCGAAAGCCACGATCTATGTCGTCGACGACGATCCGCTGGTGCGCGACGGGCTGGACAGCCTTTTGCGTTCGGTCGGCTACGACGTTCATGTATTCGCGTCGGTCGACGATTTCGCGCAGCATCCGCGCACGGATGCGCCGTCCTGCCTGGTGCTCGATGTGCGCATGCCTGGCCCGAGCGGCCTGGATTTCCAGGCGCGTCTGGTCGAGCGCGGCGATGCCATCCCGATCATATTCCTGACCGGTCACGGCGACGTGCCGATGTCGGTGCGCGCCATCAAGGCCGGAGCGATTGAGTTCCTGCTGAAGCCATTTCGCGAGCAGGACCTGCTCGACGCGATCCGCGCCGGGCTCGAAAGGGATCGCACCGGCCGACTCGACACTGCGCTGTCGGCCGAGCTCCGCGAACGATTCGCCACGCTCAGCTCGCGCGAACGCGACGTGATGGCGCTGGTGGTCACCGGCCTGCTCAACAAGCAGATCGCCGGGGAACTGGGCGTGAGCGAGATCACGGTCAAGGTCAATCGCGCGCAGGCCATGCGCAAGATGAAAGCCGCAACGCTTCCCGACCTGATCAGGATGGCCGACCGCCTGGGCCTTGCGGCCGACAGGCAGGTCAGGGGCTGAGACTGCCGATCAACTTGCCGAGCAGGTCCGCAAGCGTCTCGCGCTCGATGCTCGTTAGGCCGGCGAGGATATCGTGCTCGTTGGCGACATGGGCGGCAAGCGACTCATCGACGAGCTCGAGACCTTTCGCGGTGAGTTGCACCACCACGCCGCGCCGGTCGCTCGGATGCGGCGCGCGCTGGATCAGGCCGCCTTTTTCCAGGCGGTCGAGCCGGGCCGTCATGGCGCCCGAGGTCACCATCGTTGCTTCGTAGAGTTCGGTCGGCGTCAGGGCGTAGGGGGCGCCGGAGCGGCGCAGCGTCGCCAGCACGTCGAACTCCCCCGACTGCAGCCCGAAGCGGGCGAAAACCGGCGCGAGGCGGTCGCGCGCGATCAACGAGGATGCTTCATTCAGTCGGCCGATCACCCCCATCGGCGACACGTCGAGGTCGGGCCGCTCGCGCTTCCATTGTTCGATGGCCTTCGCCGCACGATCCATTTCGCTCACCGTAAAGTATCTTGATATCAAGAATCTTTATGCTATCATATCCCAAGATGGAATTCAGGCCAAGCGCGAGGCAGGACGGACGGGACAGCATCGATGAAATTTTTCTGGGATTCGGCACCTGGGCTTCTTGTCGTTACCGGCGGCCTGCTCGGATTGACCCTACCTTTCGGCAAGCTTGCGACCGCCGCCGGCGTGCCGGCCATGGTCTGGGCCTTGGTCATCTCGCTCGGCGCCGGCGGCGTGCTGCTGGCGGTCATTCTCCTGCGTGGCGAACGCATCCGGCTGACCGCGCACAAGCTGCGCTATTTCTTCGTCACCGCCGCGGTATCCTATGCCATTCCCAATCTGTTGATGTTCTCGGCCATTCCGCATCTTGGCGCGGGCTACACGGGCATCATGTTCACGCTGTCGCCGGTGATCACGCTGGTGTTCTCGATCCTGCTCGGCGTCCGGCGCCCGAACGTTCTCGGCGTGACCGGTATCGCCGTGGGCTTCGTCGGCGCCGTGATGGTTGCGCTCACGCGCGGCGAGGCAGGCCAGCCGGCCGACTATTTCTGGGTGGCGGTGGGCCTGCTCATTCCGGTCAGCCTTGCCGCCGGCAACATCTACCGCACCGTCGACTGGCCGGAAGACACCGGGCCGATCGAACTCGCCGTCGGCAGCCATCTGGCGTCGGCGACGCTGCTTGTCGTCGGCATTCTGACGCTTCTGGGCCGCCAGGCCTTCATTCCGCTCGGCGGCGTGCCGCTGGTGGCTGCCGGACAGGTCGCCTCGGCTTCGGCAATGTTTGCCGTGTTCTTCCGGCTGCAGGCGGTCGGCGGGCCGGTCTATCTCAGCCAGATCGGCTATGTGGCGGCGGCGGTCGGACTGTTCGCGGGCACGATCTTCCTTGGCGAGCACTATCAGCTGCTGACCTGGGTGGGCGCCATCATTATCACCGCCGGCGTCTTCATCACGACGAAGGCGCAAAGCCAGGCCGTAGCGAGGGCGCAGACCCAGCCGGCATGAATGCGGCGGCCGGTCAGACCGAACCCTTCTCCGCCAGCACCATGTAGTTGACGTCCATGTCCTTGGACCTCTGCCAGCGGTCGGCCAGCGGATGATAGATGACGCCTGTGCGGTCGATCACGGTGAGCCCGGCCGCGCCGAGCGCCCTCTCCAATTCTTCGGGCCGCACCAGCTTGCCGAACTGATGGGTGCCGCGCGGCAACCAGCGCAAGACATACTCGGCACCGATGATGGCCAGGCCCAGCGCTTTGAGCGTGCGATTGATGGTGGCGACGAACATGATGCCGCCAGGGCGCACCATCTCACCGCATTTGCCGACGAACAGATCGATATCGGCGACGTGCTCGACCACTTCCATGTTGAGGATGACGTCGAACGTCTCGCCAGCGTCAGCCAAAGCCTCGGCCGTCGTGGCGCGGTAGTCGACGCTGACGCCGGCTTCCGCGGCGTGCAGTTTTGCCACCTCGATGTTTGTGGCCGAGGCGTCGGCGCCCACCACATCGGCGCCCAGCCGGGCCATCGGCTCGCACAAAAGCCCGCCGCCGCAACCGATGTCGAGGAAGCGCAGGCCCTCGAAAGGCCGGGCCGCGCGCGGGTCGCGGCCGAAGCGCGTCGCCACCTGGTCGCGGATATAGGCGAGGCGGACCGGATTGAACTTGTGCAACGGCCGGAACTTGCCGTTCGGGTTCCACCATTCGGCGGCAAGGGCGGAAAAGCGCTCGACTTCTCCGGCGTCGATGGTCGATCGGCGGGGCTCTGGCATAGGCGGGTCTCCTCGAACGCTAGGAAGTCGGGTCCTGGGCCGAGAAAGTCAAGGCAGGTTTTTGTGCTGCTGCCAACTGAGCGCCGACGGCTCCATCATGCAGCTTCTGGTAGACGACCGCTCTGGCGCTACAGACCGGCCGGCCGCTTCTTGACCGCCTTCGCTTGCGAAGCCTTCATGTTTTGGCTAAGGAGGCCGCGCATTTCCGCGGCCCGGCCTTGCCGGGCGCTTCTTCCCGCTCCGGCCCCGAGCCGGCTTCAGTCAAAGGCATTTCGCTTCCATGGCGCGTATCGTGATGAAATTCGGCGGAACCTCGGTCGCCGACATCGCCCGCATCCGCAATGTGGCGCGCCATGTGAAACGCGAGGTCGATGCCGGGCACGAGGTCGCCGTGGTGGTTTCGGCGATGGCCGGCAAGACCAACGAGCTGGTCGCCTGGACGCGCGAAGCCTCGCCCATGCACGACGCGCGCGAATATGACGCCGTCGTCGCCTCGGGCGAGCAGGTCACGGCCGGCCTTCTGGCGATCACGCTGCAGAACATGGGCATCCATGCCCGCTCCTGGCAGGGCTGGCAGATCCCGATCAAGACCGACAACGCCCATGGCGCGGCACGCATCCTCGACATCGATGGCGCGTTCCTGATCAAGCGCTTTGGCGAAGGCCAGGTGGCGGTGATCGCCGGCTTCCAGGGCATCGGGCCGGACAACCGCATCGCCACGCTTGGCCGAGGCGGTTCCGATACCAGCGCGGTCGCCATCGCGGCGGCGGTCAAGGCCGACCGTTGCGACATCTATACCGATGTCGACGGCGTCTACACGACCGACCCGCGCATCGAGCCGAAAGCGCGGCGGCTGGCCAAGATTTCCTTCGAGGAAATGCTTGAAATGGCCTCGCTCGGGGCCAAGGTGCTGCAGGTGCGCTCGGTCGAGCTTGCCATGGTACACAGGGTGCGTACCTTCGTGCGGTCGTCCTTCGACGATCCCGACGCGCCCGGAATGGGGGATTTGCTCAATCCGCCCGGAACGCTCATTTGCGACGAGGAAGAGATCGTGGAACAGCAGGTCGTCACCGGAATTGCCTACGCCAAGGACGAAGCGCAGATTTCGTTGCGCCGCGTCGGCGACCGCCCGGGCGTTGCCGCCGGCATCTTCGGGCCGCTGGCCGAGGCCAACATCAATGTCGACATGATCGTCCAGAATATATCCGAGGACGGCAAGTTCACCGACATGACCTTCACCGTGCCGTCAGGGGACGTGGACAAGGCGCTCGCCGTGCTGGAGCGGCTGAAGGCCGATGTCGGCTATGATGTCGTGCAGTCGGAGGCCGGCATGTCGAAGGTCTCGGTCATCGGCATCGGCATGAGAAGCCATGCCGGCGTGGCGGCCACCGCGTTCAAGGCGCTGGCCGAGAAAGCGATCAACATCCGCGCCATCACCACCTCCGAGATCAAAATTTCGATACTGATCGACGGTCCCTATACCGAACTTGCCGTTCGTACTTTGCATTCCGTCTACGGTCTGGATAAGCAATAACAAGAACTGAATCAGTTGTTGCATGAGTGCCGGGCGCGGTCGAAACTGCGCCGGCAGGGACTCCATTGGAGAAGAAGCCGCGATGCGTGATACGGCCAGTGGCCCGCGCGTTCTGCTGAAACGGCTCCGCGAGCTCATGCAGGAGCCGCTGGAGCCGCAGGAGCGGCTCGACCGCATCGTGCGCGACATCGCCTCCAACATGGTGGCCGAAGTCTGCTCGCTCTATGTGCTGCGCGCAGATTCCGTCCTCGAGCTCTATGCCACCGAAGGCCTCAACCCGAACGCCGTGCACCTGGCGCAACTGCGGCTGGGGCAGGGTCTCGTCGGCACCATCGCGGCAAGCGCGCGGCCGCTCAACCTTTCCAATGCGCAGGAGCATCCGGCCTTCGCCTACCTGCCGGAAACCGGAGAAGAGATCTACCATTCCTTCCTCGGCGTGCCGGTGCTGAGGGCAGGGCGCACGCTCGGCGTTCTGGTCGTGCAGAACAAGACGATGCGGCAATACCGCGAAGACGAGATCGAGGCGCTGGAAACGACGGCGATGGTGATCGCCGAGATGATCGCCACCGGCGATCTCGCCCGTCTCACCAAGCCCGGGCTGGAACTCGACCTGCGTCGCCCGGTGAGCTTCACCGGCCTGTCCTTCAACGATGGCGTCGGGCTTGGGCATGTCGTGCTGCACGAACCGCGCATCGTCGTCACCAACCTGTTCAACGAGGACAGCGAGGAGGAGGTGCGCCGGCTCGACCGATCGCTGGGTTCGCTCAGGCTATCGATCGACGACATGCTGGAGCGCCGCGATGTCGCCTTCGAGGGTGAGCACCGCGAGGTGCTCGAGGCCTACCGCATGTTCGCCAACGACCGTGGCTGGGTGCGCCGATTGGAAGAGGCGATCCGCAACGGCTTGACCGCGGAAGCGGCGGTCGAGAAGGTGCAGAGCGACATGCGCGCGCGCATGCTGCACATGACCGACCCTTATCTGCGCGAGCGGATGAGCGATTTCGACGATCTTGCCAACAGGCTGCTCCGCCAGCTGATGGGACGAGGCCCGGAGGATGTCGCGGCCTCGCTGCCCAAGGATGCCATCATCGTCGCCCGCTCCATGGGCGCGGCCGAGCTGCTCGACTATCCAAGAGACAAGCTTCGCGGCCTGGTCCTGGAGGATGGCGCGGCGACCAGCCATGTCGTCATCGTGGCGCGCGCCATGGGCATTCCCGTCGCCGGCCAGGTGAAGGGCGCCGTCTCGATGGCGGAAAACGGCGACGCCATCATCGTCGACGGCGAGGAAGGCACGATCCACCTCAGGCCGCAGTCCGACCTCGAGGCCGCTTACGCCGAGAAAGTCCGCTTCCGGGCTCGGCGGCAGGAGGTCTATCGCGAACTGCGCAAGAAGCCGTCGATGACCAGGGACGGCGTCACGGTCGACCTGTTGATGAATGCGGGCCTGGCCGTCGACCTGCCGCAGCTGACCGAATCGGGCGCTGCCGGAATCGGCCTGTTCCGCACCGAGCTGCAATTCATGGTCGCATCGACCTTCCCGCGCGCCGAAGCGCAGGAGCGGCTCTATCGCGACGTGCTCGACGCGGCGCGCGGCAAGCCGGTCACCTTCCGCACC
>JBFLWR010000026.1:0-19771 GCA_040755925.1 Pseudomonadota bacterium | reverse complement strand
CGAGGAATTGCACGAGATGACGCCGCTCGACCAGGCGATGCTGACCTTCGAGACCAACATGGTGGCGCAGGCGCTGAAGAAGGTGACCGGCTGCACCAAGATCAACACCGGCGCGCTCGGCAACATCGTACGCCAGCTGCATATCCATGTCATTGCCCGCTCGGAAGGCGACCCAGGCTGGCCGGGACCCGTCTGGGGGCATGGCATGCGCGAACCCTATCAGCGCCCCGATATCCGCAGGTTTGCCCAAACGATGAAGGCGGCGCTATAAACCGAACGGTGTCCGTCCGCGCATCCAGAGTCCCCTAACCCCTCGGGTCCCTATGAGCTTCCGCCTCTTTGACGCGCCCTTGCGCGAGCCGAGCCAGTTCGTCGGGTTCGCCGGCAACCGGATCGACCGCCAGTCCGAAAACCGCGCCGACGATGTGGTCGAGAAGGCATTGGCCGACCCGAAAGCGCGGCTGATGCTGATGCATGGCGGCCGGCTCTATCTGAAGCTCGCCGACGGCGGGTTCGATCCGTGGTTCAAGGAGCAGGAAAGCCCGTCCTTCGAGGTTTCGCTCGACCGTGGCGTGCTGCTCGGCTTTTCGGACAGCGGCCCGGTGCTTGCCGTTCCGGCCGGCCTCGATCCGGAAAAGCTGCCCGAGACGATCAAGGCCATCGACTATCGCTCGGTCTACATGCAGGGACTGATCGACGAGGAGGCGGCCGGGGCGATGGCCCAAGGGGCCGCACTGCTGGCCTGGCACGCCAGTCACGCCTTCTGCAGCAAATGCGGCAACCCTTCTGAAATGCGGGCCGGCGGCTACAGGCGGCATTGCCCGGCCTGCGGCACCGATCATTTCCCGCGCACCGATCCCGTCGCCATCATGCTGACGGTGACGCGTGAGAAATGCCTGCTGGGGCGCGGCAAGCATTTCGCGCCGGGCATGTATTCGGCGCTTGCCGGCTTCATAGAGCCCGGCGAGACGATCGAGGCGGCGGTGCGCCGCGAGACGCTGGAGGAGGCAGGCATCCGGCTCGGCCGCGTCGTCTACCACGCCAGCCAGCCCTGGCCGTTCCCCTATTCGCTGATGATCGGCTGCTTCGGCGAACCGCTGAACGAGGATATCCAGGCTGACCTCAACGAGCTGGAGGACTGCCGCTGGTTCGAGCGCGACGAGGTGCGCTCGATGCTGGATCGGCAGCATGCCGGTGGCTTGATCACACCTCCTAAGGGAGCGATCGCCCATCACCTGATCCGCGCCTGGGTCGATAGCGAACAAGAGCGGGGAGCGGACAAATGATCCGTCACACCGTCGTGTTCACCTTGAAGCACCCGCCGCATTCGCTGGAGACGAAGCGGTTCCTTCACGACGCACGGACGATCCTCTCCGCGATCAAGGGGGTCACGCATTTCGAGCAGCTACGGCAGGTCAGCCCGAAGAACGACTATCAGTTCGGCTTCTCGATGGAGTTCGCCGACCAGGCCGCCTACACGCGCTACAACGAGCATCCCGACCACGTCGCCTTCGTGCGCGAGCGCTGGGTGCCGGAAGTGGAGTCGTTCATGGAGATCGACTACGTGCCGCTCGGATTCGGCTGAGGCCCTAGAGTGGTTCGGCGTTTCACAGAATCGCCAAACCGCTCTAACTCTTTGTTTTAACGCAATTCCGAACGGAAAACCGCTGCGCACTTTTCCTGGAATTGCTCTAGTCCGCCACCTTCCACTGCTCACGCGAGGCGCTTGCCGGATAGACGCCGAGGATGCGCATCTCGCGCGAGAAGAAACGCAATTCGTCGAGCGCCAGCTTGACCAGCGGATCATCGGGATGGCCTTCGATGTCGGCGTAGAACAACGTCGCGGTGAAGGCGCCGAGCTGATAGCTTTCCAGCTTGGTCATGTTGACGCCGTTGGTGGCGAAGCCGCCCATCGCCTTGTAAAGGGCGGCCGGCACGTTGCGGACGCGGAAGATGAAGGTGGTCATCATCCTGGCGTCCGGCGACGGGCGCTCGGCCCATTGCTTGTTCTTGGTCAGCACGACGAAACGGGTGACGTTCGAATCGGTGTCCTCGACGTTGCTCTCGATGATGTCGAGGCCATAGAGTTCGGCCGCCAGCGCGGGCGCCAGCGAAGCCATCGTGCGGTCCCTGACCTCCGAAACCATCTTGGCCGAACCCGCCGTGTCGCCGGCGATCACCGGCTTCCAGCCATTCTTGCGGATGTATTTGCGGCACTGGCCGAGCGCATGGATATGGCTGTGGACGGTCTTGATCTCCTCGCGCTTCACGCCGGGCAGCACCATCAGCTGGAAATGGATGGGCAGGAAATATTCGCCGACGATGTGCAGGTGCGATTCCGGCAAAAGGTGGTGGATGTCGGCGACACGGCCCGCAATCGTGTTCTCGATCGGGATCATGGCGAGCGCGGCCTTGCCGGTCTCGACCGCGTTGAAGGCGTCCTCGAAGGTCGGGCAGGGCAACGGCTCCATCGACGGGAACATGTTGCGGCAGGCGGTGTCGGAGTTGGCGCCGGGCTCGCCCTGGAAGGATATTCTGTTGGTTTTTTCAGGCATCTGGAGGTCTCAGTTCGAAAGGATCTGTCTGGCGCGTTCGAGATCGTCCGGCGTATCCACGCCGAGCGGCAGCGAACGGACGATCTCAGCGTCGATGCGCATGCCGGCTTCGAGCGCCCGCAGCTGCTCCAGCCGCTCGCGACGCTCGAGCGGCGACGGCTTCAGCGCGACGAAGCGTTCGAGCGCCGCGCGCCGGTAGGCGTAGAGGCCGACATGATGATAGAGCGGCCCCTCGCCCCAGGGCGCGGTCGCGCGGGTGAAATACAGGGCCCTGAGCCGCGTGGCGGATAGCGGCGAACCGACGATCTTGACCACGTTCGAGTTGGTCCTTTCCTCCTCGCGAACGATCTCGACGCCGAGCGTGGCGATGTCGACGGACGCGTCGGCAAACGGCCGCAGCGATGCGCCGATGATGTCAGGGGCGATGGTCGGCAGGTCGCCCTGCACATTGACGATGGTCTCGACCTTCTTCCCGGGGTCGAGAAGGGTCAGCGCCTCGAAGATGCGGTCCGAGCCCGATTCGTGGTCCGGGCGCGTCATGACGGCCTCGAAGCCATGCGCCCGCACCGCTTGCGCCACAGCCTCGGTGTCGGTCGCCACCACCACCCGGCCGAGCCCTGCCTCGGCGCCGCGGCGGGCGACATGGACGATCATCGGCGCGCCGGCGATGTCGGCCAACGGCTTGCCCGGCAGGCGCGTCGAGGCCATGCGGGCGGGGATCAGGATCAATGTCGACATCGGGCTTTCGGGATGGCCGGGAACGCGGATGGAAAAGTGGCAAAACGTCTCACTGGAAGCGCCCTTATAGGTGTTGCAAGGTCGGAGCAAAAGACCTAGTTTCCGCCCGATTTGACTGGCCCTCGCGGGCCGTTTGCGATACCGACGGACGGAGTGGACGGGACGGTCCGCCGGAAAAGGGAGCAAGGGGCGTATGGATTCCAACGAAGTCAACAAGCTGCTCGGCGGATTCCTCGGGACCTGCTTCATCGTATTTTCGGTGGGCCTCGTCTCGGACGGGCTGTTTGCCTCGCCCGCGCCCGAAAAGCCCGGCTTCGCCATCGAGGCCCAGGAGCCGACCGAAGGCGGCGCGGCAGCGCCAGCCGCCGAGTCCAAGCCGATCGCCGATCTGCTCGCCTCCGCCAGCGCCGATGCCGGCGCCGCCATCTTCAAGAAGTGCCAAGCCTGCCATTCCGGCGAAAAAGGCGGCCCCAACAAGGTCGGCCCCGATCTCTGGGACATCGTCGATCGCCCCGTCGCCGAGCATGAAGGCTTTGCCTATTCGGCCGGCATGAAGGACTTTTCCAAGGGTGGCACCGAGAAGTGGACCTACGACAACATCAACCACTTCATCACCTCGCCGAAGAAGTTCGTGAAGGGCACGGCGATGGGCTTTGCCGGGTTGCCGAAGGATGAAGACCGCGCCAACGTGATCGCCTATCTGCGCACGCTGTCGGACAATCCGAAGCCGCTGCCGACGCCGGGCGCCGCCGCCGACGCTTCGGCCAAGCCGGCCGATGCTTCCAAGCCGGCCGAAGCCGCGAAGCCGGCGGCAGGCGCCGCGCCGGCCGCGAAGCCGGCCGACGGGGCCGCTCCGGCGAAGCCCGCCACCCCGGCGCCCGCCCAATAAACAATTTGTCATAGAGACTTCCTTGGAAAAGCCGGGTTCGTCCCGGCTTTTCTGTTAGGAAAACCGCATGTGCGGCAACAAAAGCCCCCTTTGCGGTTTTCACCGGCGTCAAATGATCTAGATTGCCGGCGATGACAGGTCGCGACGAGGAGAACGCATGACGGTCGGCCGCTCCCGGACACTTTTCGTATCGTTGCTCGTCCTGGCTCTGATCTCAGGTCTCAAGGCCAGTTTCGCCGATGAATGGCGCACCACCTCCTCGCTGATCGGCCCGTCCAAATACGGCGACAACTTCCAGCGCTACGACTACGTCAATCCGGATGCGCCCAAGGGCGGCACCTACAACAACGTCGTCGTCGGAACCTTCGACAGCTTCAATCCCTATATCGTGCAAGGATCGCCGGCGGCCGGCTTCGCTCAATTCGGCGGCGGGCTGCTCTACGACACGCTGATGGACCAGGCGCAGGACGAGGGCAGCGTCAGCCACCCGCTGATCGCCGATGCCTTTAAATATCCGGCCGACTATTCGTCCGCGACCTACCGCCTCGACCCACGCGCCAAGTGGCATGACGGCCAGCCGATCACCGTCGACGACGTGATCTGGTCGTTCCAGGTGCTGAAGGCCAACAGCCCGATGTACAGCCGCTATTTCGAGAATGTGACCGAAGCGGTCGCCGTCTCGGACCGCGAGGTCGAGTTCCATTTCAACCAGAAGGGCAACCGCGAACTGCCCAAGATCCTCGGCGATCTCGTCGTGCTGCCGAAGCACTGGTGGGAAGGCACCGACGCCACCGGCAAGAAGCGCGACATCACCAAATCGACGCTGGAGCCGCCGCTGGGCTCGGCCGCTTACAAGATCGCCAGCTTCAAGGCTGGTTCCGAGATCGTCTGGCAGCGTGTGCCTGACTACTGGGGCGCCAAGCTACCGGTGAAGATCGGCCGCGAGAATTTCGACACCCAACGTTTCACCTACATTCTCGACGACAACGCTGCGTGGCAGGCATTCACCAAAGGCGGGTTCGACGACGTCAAGCCAGAAAACAGCTCAAGGCGTTGGAATACGGCCTACAATTTTCCGGCCGTGAACGCTGGCGATGTGGTCAAGCAAGTGTTCAAGACCACTTCGCCTGAACCCATGCAGGGCTTCATGCTCAACCAAAGGCGGCCGTTGTTCCAGGATCGCCTCGTGCGCGAGGCCCTTACGCTTCCTTTCGATTTCGAGACCATGAACCGCACGCTGTTCTACAATTCGAACACGCGCACGCAGAGTTATTTCCAGGGCACCGAACTGGCGTCGAGCGGGCTACCACAGGGCAAGGAGCTGGAAATCCTCGACAAATACCGCGACCAGCTGCCACCCGAACTCTTCACCCAGGAATTCAAGCTGCCGGTCTATGATTCACCGCAGGCGGAACGGAAGTATCTGAAGCAGGCGGTGGACCTCTTCGCCCAGGCAGGCTGGGTGATCAAGGGCGGCAAGATGGTGAACGCCAAGACGGGCGAGCCATTCAAGTTCGAGATCCTCGGCTGGAACGACACCGATCAGGTGATCTCCAGCCCCTGGATCGCCAATCTGCGCAAGATCGGTGTCGATGCGAATTTGCGGATCATCGACCAAAGCCAGTACATCAACCGCGTCAACAACTTCGATTACGACGTTATAATCAGCCTGCTCCAGCAATCGGAATCGCCGGGCAACGAGCAGCGCGATTTCTGGAGCTCGAAGGCGGCCGATACGCCCGGATCGCGCAATCACTCCGGCATCAAGAACCCGGTTGTCGACGCGCTGGTCGACCGCATCATCTTCGCCACCGACCGCGACGACCTCGTCGCCGCCACCCATGCGCTCGACCGGGTGCTTTTGTGGAACTACTACGTCGTTCCGCAATACTACCGCGCGGTCGTATGGCTGGCTTACTGGAACAAGTTCGGCATTCCCGACAAGCAGCCCGCCTATCGCGGCGCCGACATCGATTCCTGGTGGATCGACCCCGTGAAGGAAAAGGCGCTGGCCGCGAAATACAAGGGTGTCAATTGATGGGGCGGCAGACGGTGCTTCCCCGTCGCGACTTCCTGGCGCTCGGCGCCGCGGCCACGGCAGCGGCCCTGTTGCCGGGCCGGGCTTTCGCCGAAACGCCGACCGGCACCAGGCTGCATGGCCTGTCCGCGTTCGGCGATCTCAAATACAAGCCCGACTTCCAGCATTTCGACTATGTCAATCTCGATGCGCCGCAGGGCGGCACGTTCAACTTCTCGCCGCCGAATTGGGGCGCCAACCAGAGCCCGCTCACCTTCAACACGCTGAATGCGTTCGTGCCGAAGGGCGATGCACCGCAGCGCATGGAAATGTGCTTCGATGCCTTGATGGTGCGGGCGCTCGACGAACCCGACGCCGTTTACGGGCAGATTGCCGAGACCGTAACGATCTCGGACGATCGCAACAGCTTCACATTCTCACTGCGCCCGCAGGCGCGCTTCCATGACGGCACGCCGCTGACTGCCGAGGACGCCGCCTTCACTTTCAAATTGCTGAAGGACAAGGGGCATCCGGACTATTCGCTGTCGCTGACGCATCTCGACGACGCGGTTGCCGTGGACGCTCGCACGCTGCAACTCAAATTCTCCGGCAAGCAGGCGTCCCGCACCATCCTCAACGTCGTCCAGTTCCCGATCCTGTCGAAGGCTTTCTATACCGCCAATCCGTTCGATTCCTCGCAGCTCAACCCGCCGCTGGGTTGCGGCGCCTACAAGGTCGGGCGCTGGTCGGCGGGAACGTTCATCGAGTACGAGCGGGTGGCCGACTATTGGGGCAACGACCTGCCGGTCAATCGCGGGCAGAACAATTTCCAGCGCATCCGTATCGAGTTCTACCAGGATCGCACGGCTGGGTTCGAAGCCTTCAAGAAGGGCGAGATCCTCTATCGCGAGGAATTCACCTCGCGTGTCTGGGCGACCGGCTACGATTTCCCCGCCGCGACCGCCGGCAAGGTGGTCAAACATGAGTTCCCTGCCGAAACCGTGCCCTCCATGCAGGCCACCGCCGTCAACCAGCGACGCGAGCAGTTCCGTGACCCGCGCGTGCGGCAGGCGATCGCGCTGTGTTTCGACTTCGAATGGACACGACGCAACTTCTTCTATGGCTCCTACGAGCGCTCGCAGTCGTGCTTCGAGAAATCAGATTTCCGCGCCGAGGGCATGCCATCACCACGGGAACTGGCCCTGCTGGAGCCGTTGCGCGACCAGCTTCCGCCGGAGACCTTCGGCGAGGCGGTGACGCAGCCCGCATCCGACGGCTCAGGTCGCGACCGCAAGCAGCTCGGCAGCGCCGCGAAACTCCTGGCCGAGGCAGGCTGGAAGAGATCGGGCGACTTCGTCGTCAACGACAAGGGCGGGCGGCTTTCGGCCGAGTTCCTCGTCGATGACGACGTTTTCGTACAGGTCTATTCGCCCTGGGTCGCCAACATGAAGGCGGTCGGCATCGATGCCTCCATCCGCCTGGTCGATTCGGCCCAGTACCAGCTCAGGCAATCGACATTCGATTTCGACCTGATCTCGAGCGCCTTCCGCTTCAGCGCCACACCAACGCGCGACGACCTTGAAATCATGTTCCATTCGCGCGCGGCGGCGATCTCGGGTTCGCGCAACCTGCCAGGCATAGCGAGCCCGGCCATAGATGCGCTGATCGATGCCGTGGGCGCCGCAAAAGACCGCGAAAGCCTGACGGTGGCGATGCGCGCGCTCGATCGGGCCTTGCGCGCCCGGCGCGATTGGATTCCAAGTTGGTTCCTGGCGAATCACCGAAGCGCCTATTGGGACATGTTCGGTTTCCCCGAGCAGAAACCCGATTTCGGCTTTCCGGTCGAAGCGCTGTGGTGGGTCGACAAGGGCAAGGCGGCAAAGATTGGCAAAGCCTGACGTTACCGTTCCCGCGGGGTTGGCGGCCTGATGGGCGTCTATATCCTGCGCCGCATACTTCTGATGATCCCGACCCTGTTCGGCATCATGGCGATTTCCTTCGCCGTCATCCAATTCGCGCCCGGCGGCCCGGTCGAACAGGTCATCGCCAGGCTCACCAACCAGGGCGGCACGGATCGCCTCGGCGGTGGTGGGGGCGATGCCGGCGCCAGCGCCAACAATTTCGACGTCGCCGGCGACGTCAGCTCGAAATACCGCGGCGCGCAGGGCCTCGACCCCGAATTCATCAAGAAGCTCGAAAAGCAATTCGGCTTCGACAAGCCGCCGCTCGAACGCTTCGGCATGATGCTGTGGAACTATTCCCGCTTCGACTTCGGCGACAGCTATTTCCGCGACATCTCGGTGCTGAACCTGATCCTGGAAAAGATGCCGGTGTCGATCTCGCTCGGGCTATGGATCACCCTGCTTTCCTACCTCATCTCGATCCCGCTCGGCATCCGCAAGGCGGTCAAGGACGGCTCGACCTTCGATATCTGGACCAGCGGCGTCGTCATCGTCGGCTACGCCATTCCGGGTTTCCTGTTCGCGATCCTCTTGATGGTGCTGTTTGCCGGCGGCTCGTTCTGGGACCTGTTCCCGCTGCGCGGCATCGTTTCCGACAATTGGGCGCAGCTGTCATGGCCGCATAAGATCCTCGACTATTTCTGGCACATGACGCTGCCGCTGACGGCTCTGGTTCTGTCGGCCTTCGCCACCACGACGCTGTTGACCAAGAACTCGTTCCTCGAGGAAATCCGCAAGCAGTATGTGGTGACGGCCCGCGCCAAGGGCCTGTCGGAGCACAGGGTGCTCTACGGCCACGTCTTCCGCAACGCCATGCTGATCGTGATCGCCGGCTTCCCCGGCGCGTTCATCTCGGCCTTCTTCACCGGCTCGCTGCTGATCGAGAACATCTTCTCGCTCGACGGCCTCGGCCTGCTCGGCTTCAAGTCGGTGATTGACCGGGACTATCCGGTGGTGTTCGCCAACCTCTACATCTTCTCGCTGCTCGGGCTGTTCATCAACCTCCTGTCCGACCTCGTCTACACCTGGGTCGATCCGCGCATCGACTTCGAGCGGAGGGATGTCTGATGACCGAGGCCGTAGTCAGCACAGCGCCAGTGCGCCCCAAGCGGCCATGGCTTTCGCCGCTCAACAAGCGGCGACTGCAGAACTTCAAGGCGAACCGGCGCGGTTACTGGTCGCTCTGGATCTTCCTGGTCCTGTTCGTGCTGTCGCTGTTTTCCGAATTCATCGCCAACGACAAGCCGATCATCGCCTCCTACAAGGGCGAGATCCTGTTCCCGGTGCTGGTCGCCTATCCGGAAGAGAAATTCGGCGGCTTCTATGCCGTCACCGACTATCGCGACCCGGTCATCCAGGACGAGATCAACTCCAATGGCTGGATGATCTGGCCGCCGGTGCGCTACTCCTATCAGACCGTCAACAACGCCATTCCGGAGCCGGCGCCCGCCAAGCCGTCCTGGCTCTACGACAAGAGCAAGCGCTGCAGCCAATATCCAAAGGGAGGGGCCGATGAGAACTGCGTCATCGGCAACTGGAACTGGCTGGGTACCGACGACCAGGCGCGCGACGTGCTCGCAAGGCTCATCTACGGCTTCAGGATCTCGGTGCTGTTCGGGCTCATACTGACATTGGGGTCCTCGCTGGTCGGGGTCGCGGCCGGCGCCACGCAAGGCTATTTCGGCGGCTGGACCGACCTCCTCTTCCAGCGCTTCATCGAAATCTGGTCGGCGATCCCGGTGCTCTATCTGCTGCTGATCGTGTCGGCCATCCTGCCGCCCGGCTTCTTCATCCTGCTGGCGCTGATGCTGTTGTTCTCCTGGGTGTCGCTGGTCGGCGTGGTGCGGGCGGAATTCCTGCGCGCGCGCAATTTCGAATATGTCAACGCGGCCCGCGCGCTCGGCGTGCCCAACCTCACCATCATGTTCCGTCACCTCCTGCCCAACGCCATGGTGGCGACGCTGACCTTCCTGCCGTTCTTGCTTAGCGGCTCGATCTCGACCCTGACTTCACTCGACTATCTCGGCTTCGGCCTGCCACCCGGCTCCGCCTCGCTCGGCGAGTTGCTGAAGCAGGCGCAGCGCAACCTCAACGCGCCGTGGCTCGGCATTTCCGGCTTCGTCGTCATCTCGCTGATGCTGTCGCTGCTGGTCTTCGTCGGCGAGGCCGTGCGCGACGCCTTCGATCCGCGCAAGACATTCAGATGAGCGAAGCCCTGCTTTCCGTCCGTGACCTGAGCGTCGCCTTCGCGCAAGGCGGCAAGCAGTCGATGGCCGTCGACCATGTCTCCTTCGACATCGCCAAGGGCGAGACGATGGCGCTGGTGGGCGAGAGCGGCTCCGGCAAATCGGTCTCGGCGCTTTCCGTGCTGAAGCTCCTGCCCTATCCGATGGCCAGCCACCCGTCAGGCAAGATCCTGTTCCACGGCGCCGATCTGCTCGGCATGAACGAGAAGGCGTTGCGCGGGGTGCGCGGCAACAAGATCACCATGATCTTCCAGGAGCCGATGACCTCGCTCAACCCGCTGCATACGATCGAGCAGCAGATCGTCGAGGTGCTGCAACTGCACCAGGGGCTGAAGGACAAGCCGGCCCGCGCGCGCACCCTGGAGCTGCTCAACGAGGTCGGCATCCGCGATCCGCAGAAGCGGCTCGACGCCTATCCCCACCAGCTTTCTGGCGGCCAGCGCCAGCGCGTCATGATCGCCATGGCTCTGGCCAACGAGCCGGAGCTTCTGATCGCCGACGAGCCTACGACAGCGCTCGACGTCACCGTGCAGGCGCAGATCCTAGAACTGCTCGCCAAGCTCAAGGCCCGCAAGGGCATGTCGATGCTGTTCATCACCCACGACCTCGGCATCGTGCGCAAGATCGCCGACCGCGTCTGCGTGATGACAAAGGGCAAGATCGTCGAGACCGGCCCGACCAAGGAGATATTCGCCAACCCGCAGCACGCCTACACCAGGCACCTGCTGGCCGCCGAGCCCAAGGGCAGGCCGCCGGCAGCGGACGCCGACGCGAAGGCAGTGATGACCGGCAAGGACATCAAGGTCTGGTTCCCGATCAAGCGCGGCTTCTTCCGACAGACCGTCGATCACGTGAAGGCGGTGGACGGCATCGACGTCACGGTGCGCGCCGGCCAGACGCTCGGCGTCGTGGGCGAATCCGGCTCAGGCAAGACGACGCTCGGCCTGGCGCTGGCCCGTATGATCTCCTCGACCGGGGCGATCAATTTCGAGGGACGCGACATCAACCAGCTGTCGTTCAGCGCCATGCGGCCGCTGCGACGGCAGTTGCAGATCGTCTTCCAGGACCCGTTCGGGTCGCTGAGCCCGCGCATGTCGATCGCCGAGATCATCGAGGAAGGGCTGAAAATCCACGCGCCGAAGCTCACGCCCGACGAGCGCGACGACAAGGTCGTCGACGTGCTGAAGGAGGTCGGGCTCGACCCCGAAACGCGCCACCGCTACCCGCACGAGTTTTCCGGCGGCCAGCGCCAGCGCGTCGCTATTGCCCGGGCCATGGTGCTCAACCCGCGCTTCGTGATGCTGGACGAGCCGACCTCGGCGCTGGACATGAGCGTGCAGGCGCAGGTGGTGGACCTTTTGCGCAACCTGCAGGCCAAGCATAATCTCGCCTATCTCTTCATCAGCCATGACCTGAAAGTCATCCGCGCCCTTGCCAACGACGTCATCGTCATGCGGAATGGCCAGATCGTCGAGGCAGGCCCTTCCGAACAGATCTTCGGCAGCCCGCAGACCGACTATACCCGGGCGCTGATCTCGGCCGCCTTCAAGATCGAAACGGCGCCAACCGGCGTCGTCAGCGAATAGGGTCGGCCTGACCGGAACAACAGGAAAGAAAATCCGCAAATGGACAAAGGCAAAATCCTGCTTGCCGTCACCGGCTTCCATCCGCAGCACTGGCGTGAGCTGCTCGCCGCCGAACGCGAGGTGGTGCTGGAGCCGGACGGCGCCAGCGATCCCTCGATCACTTATGCGGTGGTGTGGAAGCAGAAGCCGAACATCCTTGCGTCGCTGCCCAACCTGCGCGCCATCTTCTCTATCGGCGCCGGCGTCGATCACATCTTTACCGATCCCGGCCTGCCCGACGTGCCGATCGTCAGGGTGGTCGCCGACAACCTTACCCAATACATGACCGAATATGTCGTCTGGCGGGTGCTCGATCATCATCGCCAGGGCATGTTCTACCGGGCGCTGCAACCGAAGAAGATGTGGCGCGAAGCCCAGCAGCGTCCCGCGGGCGACATCTCGGTGGGCATTATGGGTCTTGGCCATCTCGGCCGCGCGGCGGCGTCGGTGCTGCTCTCGCTCGGCTTCGCCGTCAACGGCTGGTCGCGCACGGACCGGCCGATGCATGGCGTTTCGACCTATTCCGGCGAAGCCGGGCTGATCCCCTTCCTCAACGCCACCGACATTCTGGTGGTGCTCTTGCCGCTGACGCCGCATACGCAGGGCATCGTCAACTACGGCCTGCTGAAGGAATTACGCAGGCGCAACGGCCTCGGCGGGGCGGTGCTGATCAATGCCGGGCGCGGCAGGCTGCAGAAGGATGCCGACATCCTGCGCGCGCTGGATGACGGCACGCTGAAGGAAGCGAGCCTCGACGTGTTCGAGGTCGAGCCGCTGCCGAAAACCAGCCCGCTGTGGAGCCATCCGAAACTGTTCGTCACGCCGCATGCCGCCGCGACCTCCGACCCCGAGCACCTCGTGCCGATCATGCTTCGACAGATGGCCGCCTTCGAGCGCGGCGAAAAGCTCGACAATCTGGTCGACCGCGAAGCCGGTTACTGAGCCGGCGAAGCAGGTTTCGAGCCAGGCAGCGCGAACGTTTCCTTCTTCTTCGGCTTGCCGCAATCGCGGCGGTCGATCGAGCGGTTCATGGCATCGATCTCGCCGGCGGCCTTGTCGCTGTCGCGCTTTGCCTTGGAGCGCACGTCCGGCGTGAACGGGCCGAAGCCCATGGCCGGATTGGAGAAGACCGGCTTGGCGGTGACCGGCAGATTGTTTTGCTGCGCCAGCGCGTTGCGGTTGGCAATCAGCTGATCGCAAGGCACGTCGTCATATTGCAGCGAGGACTGCACGTCCTCGTCCTGGCGTTCAGACATCGATGTGCCGCCGACGCAGCCGGCCACCGTCAGGCAAGACACCAACACCACCATGTTCCAGCGCATGGGTTCCCTCCGTGCCATGTCCGCCAAGTGTTAAACCGACACGCGAATCGGGCTTTTTCGCAGCAGACAGCGCCTCATCTACCCGTGTTTCGTTCATCGATGGAAGGCGCCTTGCCGGCCAGCACGGCCAGCCCTGGCACTGGCGCATGGCGATCGTTGCGAATGGTCGTGCTTTCCAGCGACAAGATCGAGAGCGCGTTGTCGGCAAGGACACGCCGCACATAGTTTTCCGAATGCGCGTAGCGGCGCGATGGCTGCAAGGCGAAGTCGCCGTCGCCGGTCAGTGTCTCCACGGAGAACGCGAACAGGCCGTCATCGGCCAGCAACCCCGCTACCGCCGCCACAATGCGGTCGAGCGCGCCGACATAGATGAAGACGTCAGCCGCCACCACGAGGTCGGCTTTCGCGCCGGCATGTGCGAAATGCTGGAGGTCGGCCTTGGCCAGTAGGTCGTAGATGCCTTTGGCCTTCGCTTTCCTCAACATGCTTGCCGAGATGTCGTAGCCCTCCAGCCGGTCGACGATCGGCCGCAGCCTTTCGCCCATCAGGCCGGTGCCGCAGCCGAGGTCGAGCGCCAGCCGAAAGCGGCCAGCCCTCACCGCGCGAATGGCGCGCTCGAGAACCTCCGGCATGCGATAGCCGAGTTTTTCGACCAGCGATTCCTCGAAGCTGTCGGCATAGTGATCGAACAGCGTCTCGACAAATGCGCTGGGCGGCGCCGCCATCACTGGCCCACGGCCGACCAACTGCAGCTTGAGCGTGGCGCCCAGCCGGTCGCCCGGTTCGAGCTTCAAGGCCATCGTCCAGGCCTCGCCGGCCTGGTCGAGCAGGCCGGCGGCCTCCTGCATCTCGCCGAGCCGGAACCAGCCCGCCACCCATTGCGGCGCCAGCTCCAGCGCGCCAAGCAGTAGCTCCGCCGCCTGCGCGGGCTCGCCCGAGGCCAGCAGCATCTCGGCGAAGTCGGCGCGGCGATCGGCGTTCAAGTCGCCGGACGAGGCCTGAAGCGGTTTCATGCAGGATAGATCCCGCCGGCGAGCAGCCGGCAGTGGGCTGTAGGACGAGTCAGTAGTCTCTTGCAACGGGCTTCCCGCCCGAAAATTAGCCACTATCTTGGAGCGATGCGCGCCAGCGACCTGCTCAAACCCCGGCCGGAAGGGCTCTACTGCCCGCCCGGCGATTTTTTCATCGACCCGATCCAATCGGTCGGCCGGGCGCTGATCACCCACGGCCATTCCGACCACGCGCGCGCCGGCCACGGGTCGGTGCTCGCCACGCAAGAGACGCTCGACATCATGGGGCTGCGCTACGGCGCGGATTTTGCCGGGACGACCCAGGCCGCGACCCTCGGCGAGACGATGGAGATCAACGGCGTCTCGGTCACCTTCCATCCGGCGGGTCACGTGCTGGGCTCGGCGCAGATCGCCGTCGAGCACCGGGGCATGCGCATCGTCGCTTCCGGCGACTACAAGCGCCAGAGGGACGCCACCTGCCTGCCGTTCGAGCCCATCCGCTGCGATGTCTTCATCACCGAGGCCACCTTCGGCCTGCCTGTGTTCCGCCATCCGCCCGACCACGAAGAGATCGAGCGCGTGCTCAGATCGGCGGCGCAGTTTCCCGAGCGCTCGCACCTGATCGGCGCCTATGCGCTCGGCAAGGCGCAGCGCGTGATGCGGCTGCTGCGCGACGCGGGCTATGACCGGCCGATCTACATCCACGGCGCGCTGGCGAAGCTCAGCGAATACTACCAGAGCCGGGGCATCGACCTCGGCACGCTGGAACCGGCAACGGTCGAAAGCGGCGGCAAGGCCGATTTCGCCGGCGCCATCGTCGTCGGCCCGCCGGCCGCCTTCGCCGACCGCTGGGCGCGCCGCTTCCCCGACCCGATCTCCTGCTTCGCCTCCGGCTGGATGCGTATCCGCCAGCGTGCGAAGCAAGGCGGCGTGGAGTTGCCGCTGATCATTTCCGATCACGCCGACTGGGACGAGCTCACCGCAACCATCAAGGAGACGGGGGCGCAAGATATCTGGGTGACGCACGGCCGCGAGGAGGCGCTGGTGCGCTGGTGCGAACTGGAGGGCATCGCGGCGAGGCCGCTGCATCTGGTGGGGTATGAGGACGAGGGCGATTGATGGTGCACATTAGTTCGCCGATCACCGACGCCGCGATCCTTCGCACCCCCCTCTGGCTTTCGCCATTGGCCGGGCGCACCCGCCCATGAACCGCTTCGCCGAACTTCTCGACCGGCTGGTGCTGACGCCGTCGCGCAACGGCAAGCTCACATTGCTCACCGATTATTTCCGCGGCGTCGAGGATCCCGACCGCGGGCTGGCGCTGGCGGCGCTCACGGGCGACCTGTCGATCGCTTCGGTGAAACCAGCCATGCTGCGGGCGCTGGTGGTCGAGCGCATGGATCCGGTGCTGTTCGGCTATTCCTACGACTATGTCGGCGATCTCGCCGAGACCGTGTCGCTGGTCTGGCCGCAGCCCGCAGGCCACATACCGAACCATGCGCCGACGCTTGCCGAGGTGGTCGGCAAGCTGCAGGCGGCGAGCCGATCCGACGGACCGAAGGTGCTGGCGCGGCTGCTCGACAGTGCCAGCATCTCGGCCCGCTTCGCCATCATCAAGCTGGTCACCGGCGGCCTGCGCATCGGCGTGTCGGCGCGGCTCGCCAAGCAGTCGCTGGCCGACCTCGGCAAGGTCGACGTCGCCGAGATCGAAGAGCTCTGGCATGGGCTGACACCGCCTTACACCGAGCTGTTCGCCTGGCTGGAAGGCCGCTCGGACAAGCCGAAGAGCGCGGTGCTCGCGCTCTTCCGGCCGGTGATGCTTGCCAACGCCATCGACGACGGCGACCTCGAAAAACTCGATCCGGCCCACTATGCGGCCGAATGGAAATGGGATGGAATCCGCGTGCAGGCGGTGTGCGAGGGCGGCATCCGCCGGCTCTATTCGCGCACCGGCGATGACGTGTCGGGCGCCTTTCCGGACCTTGCCGCTGCAATGCATTTCGAGGCGGCGCTCGACGGGGAATTGCTGGTCGGCGATCCGCGCGAGACGACGGGAACCTTCTCCGACCTGCAGCAGCGGCTCAACCGCAAGAGCGTGTCGCCGAAGATCCAGCAGCAGTACCCAGCCTTCATGCGCTGCTACGACGCGCTGCAGATCGACGGCGAGGATTTGCGCGCTCTGCCTTTCGCCGAGCGCCGCAAGCGGCTTGAAGCCTTCGTGGCGACGCTCGATCCGAGTCGTTTCGATCTCTCGCCGCTGGTCGAATTCCCCGATTGGGAGAGCCTCGAGCGCCTGCGGCAGGCGCCGCCGCATCCCATCATCGAAGGGGTGATGCTGAAGCGCTGGGACTCGCCCTATCTCGCGGGTCGGCCGAAAGGCCCCTGGTTCAAATGGAAGCGCGATCCGCACACGGTGGACGCGGTGCTGATGTATGCCCAGCGCGGCCATGGCAAGCGCTCCAGCTTCTATTCCGACTACACGTTCGGCGTGTGGTCCGGGCCGGAGGGCGCGGAAGAACTGGTGCCGGTCGGCAAGGCCTATTTCGGCTTCACCGACGAGGAGCTGAGGGAGATCGACAAATACGTCCGCGACAACACGATAGAGCGGTTCGGGCCGGTGCGTTCGGTGCGTGCCGACCGCAAGAACGGGCTGGTGCTGGAAGTGGCCTTCGAGGGCCTCAACCGTTCGACACGCCACAAATCGGGCGTCGCCATGCGCTTCCCCCGCATCTCCCGCCTGCGCTGGGACAAGCCGGCCGCCGAGGCCGACCGTATCGAGACGCTGCAAGCATTGCTCGACTGAGGCAATTCCCCCCGGAACTGCGTGCAAGATGAACAGCTCAAAGGTTAGTCGACCGCCGGCACGGAATGGTGCTCGTGCATGAACGTCCATTGCCCGGCGATCTTCTCGAAGCCGATGGTCAGCCGGAAATCGAGATCGCTGGGCTGGCCGGCCGTCATAACCACACATCGCATCAGCGCGACAGCGAACGCCACGTCGGCGCCCGCCGTGATTTTCAGATCGACGATGTCGAAAACAGGCGGGTTTGGCGAGGCTCCGAAGAACAAGGGCCAGGTGTCGCGATAGGCGTCGATGCCTCTGGATTGCAGCGGCGGCGGCACATCGAACATGATGAAGTCAGCCGCGTGGTGACGCAGTATGCCATCCATATCCTTGCGGCGCACGGCCTCAGCCCACTGCTCGATCAGCGCACGAACTTCTCCCGTCTGCCGACCAGAAGCGTTCATGGTCTCCTCCCGACCGCGAAGGCAGGCGCCGTCGCGCGATGCTGCGAGAGGAACGCTGGCGGCGCTGGGATTATTCCGCGATCGAGACGCGAATCTCGTAGATGTCGACCGCCTTGCCCTGCTTGTCGAAGTCCGAGTTTATGGCGATGGTGCCGGCGGCGCCCGGATGCTTGTTGGGGAACTGCACGTCGAACAGATATTCGTTGCGCTGCTGGCCGACGGCATAGCGCTTGCGGCCGCAGTCGCCGAGATCGCCGAAATTGCAGTCGACCGAAATCTGCGTGTCCTTGCCCTCTTCCGAACGGGCGATGATGTCGAACATCGCATGCTTGCCGGCAAGCTTTTCCAGCACGCCCTGCCCGACATCGAAGGCGATCGCCGAGCCCGACGCGCCGGAGCGGATGCGCAGGAACTGGCCGGTGTCGTCCTTCGTCACCTCGGCGCTGGCGTCCGCCGGCGCGCTGACATGGGTCGGATCGCTCGGCGAGAAGACGTTGATCCAGTTCCTGGACTGGTCCGCCTCGCCGGGTTTTTGCGGCGAACCGGCCTCGCCCGGCTGGGAAGAGTCCTCGCTGTCCAGCGTCGGCGTCGCCTCGGGCGGGCCGGTGTTGAGCTGTGCCGCCGTCTTGAAGACGCCGGTCTGCTTGGCAAAGTAGAGGCCGATGCCGGCGGCTGCGACCAGTGTCGCGACGACAAAGATGGCGGTGAGCGGCAAGCGCCGCCCCCTGATCCGCCGCTCGTCCCGATCGGGCGCCACCTGGGCGCCGTTGCCGACGCGCGCTCCAGGAGAATCGTCCAGCATCGGCGCATCGGGAAGCGCCGTTTCGGCCGGCATGATGTCGGGCACGCGCGGCAGCACGCGCGAGCGCGGCGCGTCCGAAACGTCGGACTGCACCGGCCCGTCGACGGTGATCGCCGGCGAGGAGGCCGGTTGAGCCGATGCCTGCCGCGGCGCATCCACCATCGGCTCAGGCGCGCTCCCGGTGGGCTCGGCACCCTGTGGAGGCAACGTCACGTCGGGAACGGCCGGCAGGAATTCCGATTCGATTTCGGCGATCTTGGCCTGAACGGCCTTGCGGCGGCTGATCGCCGCCTCCACGGTCACATTCGGGTTGGCCTGCAGGACGCGATCCAGCGCGGCAAAGGCCGATCGGTAGACCCTCTCGCGAAACGCCCGGTCCTCGGGATTGCCCTTTTCGAAGGCGTTGCGGATCGCTTTCTCGATGGCGTCCAAGCGAGCTCCCTCCGCACGTTGGCTCACACTTGCCTGATCGTTAGCCGCAGGCGACCAATCAATCAACGGGCGAGCGGCTGCCTTGCCGGCGCATACGAGCCATTTCGGCGGTTTTTATTGAAGAATCAACATATTTCGTCGCCTTCACCCGGTTCGAACCGGGCACCGGACGGCAATCGCCGGCCGCGCTGGTTCTCGGCGACAGGCGCTCGCCGGCGCTTGCGCGCCACATCGCAAACAGGAATTGCCGGTGTTGGACCGGAATTCGCCACAGCCCATCTTGAATTAGCGGCCGGTTGAGTCTATCACGCAGCGCATTCTGGAAGCCTAGCGCTTCCCGGGCCGCTTTAGCTCAGTTGGTAGAGCACATCATTCGTAATGATGGGGTCGCGTGTTCGAGTCACGCAAGCGGCACCAAAATTCTCTCATGAATTCAAAGCGTTAGCTTTCCATCCCGACATGCCGCCAGGCTACCATGTCGCCGGGGCACCCCCGGGGCACCGCCAAGAGATATTTCCGGGCATTTTCCCGTGTGAACGGCCGAGAGTGGCGATTATGGGAGTCTCATGTGTCTCTTTGATTGCCGATTGTGATCTTATCGATCAAAGAGCCCTTAAAGCGTCGCAGCGAAGGATTTCATGTTGGCAGGACGCAACCATTCCACCACTCTGGTTTTCGTGCTAAATAATACTCTCCGTACCCTAGGTAGCATAAGGTAAATTTGATAAAATCAACAACCATGGAGATCGAGATGAGATCGCTCTGTATTGCAATAACTTTTGTAATATATAGCCAAGGAATGGCATCAGCAGCATCCACTCCAAATCCAAATGCGCCATGGGCACCTCATATGTCAGACATGACTCAACCAGATCAAACAGTTTATCCTAGCTATCAGCAGGATTCCTATGGAAGGCACATTCCT
>JBFLWR010000259.1:0-16727 GCA_040755925.1 Pseudomonadota bacterium | reverse complement strand
TCCTTCAGCACATTGCCGTCCTCGTCGGCGAAGACCGCGATCGGCACGCCCCAGGCGCGCTGGCGCGACAGCACCCAGTCGGGGCGCTCCTCGATCATGGCGCGGATGCGGTTCTGGCCGGCGGCCGGCACGAAACGCGTGTCGTCGATCGCCTTCAGCGCACGGCTGCGCAGCGTCGTGCCGTCGCCGAGTTCCTTGTCCATGTAGACGAACCATTGCGGCGTGTTGCGGAAGATGACCGGCTTCTTCGAGCGCCAGGAATGCGGATAGCTATGCTTCAGCCGCCCGCGCGCGAAGAGCGCGTTGCGCTTGATCAGCTCGTCGATAACCGCCTGGTTGGCGCTGCCCTTCTTGCCGTTGTCGTCGATGACGCGCGCGGCGCCGCCCTCGCGGTCCGGGCCGAAGCCGGGCGCGTCCTTGGTGAAGAAGCCGGCGTCGTCGACGGTGAACGGGATCACGGTGTCGATGCCGCGAGCGCGGAGATCGGCGGCCGCATCCATCCAGGCATCGAAATCCTCGCGACCGTGGCTGGGCGCGGTGTGGACGAAGCCGGTGCCGGCATCGTCGGTGACATGCTCGCCCGGGACCATCGGCACCGGGAATCCGTAGCCACCACCGAGGCCCTTGAAGGGATGCGAAAGCGTAAGGCTTGCAAGCTGTTCGGCCGAAACGCTGTGGAGCCGGTTCAAGGTGACCTTGGCCTTGGCCGCGCATTCCTCGGCCAACGCGTCGGCGAAGATCAGCTTCTCGCCGGGCTGCGGGCCAAAGGCGTTCTCGGCCGCGGTGATCTCATAGAGGCCGTAGGCGACGCGCGGCGAATAGCTGACGGCGCGGTTGCCGGGGATCGTCCAGGGCGTCGTCGTCCAGATGACGACGTAAGCTTCTACAAGATCACCGAGTTTAGAGTCAGATAGCTCTTTGAAAATCGCCTTTGTTGCGGTCGCCCCAGCCCTCCCTGCTGCTATCGCAAGAACATCTTCCGCCGCCAAGGCATCAGTCTTAGCCACCGGGAACTTAACCCAGATCGTGTCCGACTCATAATCCTGGTACTCGACCTCGGCTTCCGCCAGCGCGGTGCGCTCCACCACGCTCCACATCACCGGCTTGGAGCCGCGATAGAGCTGGCCCGACATCGCGAACTTCAACAGCTCGCCGGCGATGCGGGCCTCGGCGTGGAAGGCCATGGTCGTGTAGGGATTGTGGAAGTCGCCGACGACGCCGAGGCGCTGGAACTCGTCGCCCTGCACCTTGATCCAGTGCTGGGCGAAGTCGCGGCATTCCCTGCGGAACTCGTTGACCGGCACCTCGTCCTTGTTCTTGCCCTTGGCGCGGTACTGCTCCTCGATCTTCCATTCGATCGGCAGGCCGTGGCAGTCCCAGCCCGGCACGTAGTTGGCGTCGTAGCCGCGCATCTGGAAGGAGCGGTTGATGACGTCCTTGAGGATCTTGTTCAGCGCGTGGCCGATATGGATGTTGCCGTTGGCGTAGGGCGGGCCGTCATGCAGCACGAACTTCTCGCGGCCGGCAGCTTCGTCGCGCAGCTTGCGGTAGAGGTCCATGTCCTGCCAGCGCTTGACCAGCACCGGCTCCTTCTCGGGCAGGCCGGCGCGCATCGGGAAATCCGTCTGCGGCAGGTAAAGCGTCTTGGAATAGTCGATCGTCTCGGACGGTTCGGTCACAGGGGTATCGGTCATCGATCTGCCATCTCAGGTGCCCGGCAGCGGAAAGGCCCGGGCGTTGAAGTCTTCAGTTTTGTGCATATCGTTTTCCCGGGCCGAAGCCAATTTTCGGGCGACATGCGTCGATTTCTTTGAAAAGGCGCGAGGGGGCGCGCGAGAACTCCCGGCGGCTCCAGCGGCGCTCAGGCCACCCGGAACACCGGGCCCGTAATTCGTATCGCAATCGCGAGAAGGCGCGAAAAGCTCGTCATGGCGTGGCTTTTAGCGGATGACGCGGCAGGAATAAAGCGCGGATTTCATGGCATGAGGCCGCAGTCGCGGTGATCCGGCGCGTCCTCCACGCCGTAGAACCAAAAGGACGGACCGGCGGGAGGAGAACAAGCCGATGCAAGGAAAGATTGTATTTCTCGGCGCCATCCTTTTGTCATCGACCGCGCATGCCGACGCCTTCTCGCAGAGCCGCGGCGTATGGATGCGCGACGACGGCAACGCCAGGGTGTCGATAGCGCCATGCGGACAACAACTATGCGCGACCAATCTCTGGATCCGCGACACCAGTAAGGGCGAGCAGGCCGGCGACAAGCTGATCATGACCCTGAAGCCGAAATCCGGGCAGGTCCTGGTCGGCAAGGCCTACGACCCGAAACGCAAGCTGACCTATTCGATGACACTGACAGTCACCCAGGGTGGGCTGTCGACGCGCGGCTGCATGGTCGGTGGGCTGGTCTGCAAGAATACCGGCTGGAAGCCGGCGAAGTGAGCAGCGACGTGGAATGAGCCGGCAAAAGCTAACCCCCAGTATCGTACTTTTCCGACGCGATCTTCGAATCGATGACAATGCCGCCCTCGCGGCGGCCGTCGACCGCGGAGCACCCGTCATCGCGCTCTACATCCTCGACGAAGAAAACAGGAATCTTCGGGCCATGGGTGCGGCCAGCCGCTGGTGGTTGCATCACTCGCTCGAGGCGCTCGACCGTCGGCTTCGCCAGATCGGCGCAAAGCTTTGCCTGGCGCGCGGTCGCACCGACGATGTGGTCGCAAAGGCGATTGCGGCAAGCGGCGCTGATTGCGTGTTCTGGAACAGGCGCTACGACCCCGCGGAGGCGGCGGTCGATGCCAGGCTGAAAACGGACCTTCGCGAAAACGGCATCACCGCACGCAGCTTCGACGGCGCGCTCCTGCACGAACCCTCGCTGCTGAAGACGGGTTCAGGCGGGTTCTACAAGGTCTATACGCCGTTTTGGAAAGCGGTGACGGACAAGGCCGAAATGCGCGATCCGATCGATCCTCCGGGATCGTTTGACGGGTGGCATGACGGATTGGCCAGCTTGCGCCTCGACGAGCTCGACCTGTTGCCGACCAAACCCGATTGGGCGGAAGGCCTCAGGGAAAGCTGGACTCCCGGAGAAGAAGGTGGACAAACCCGGCTTCGCGACTTCATCGAGCACGATCTGACCGGCTATGAGCGTCAACGCGACTTTCCGGGCGAGCGAGCGACGTCGAGGCTGTCGCCGCATCTGGCCTTCGGCGAGATCACGCCGTTCCAGGTCTTCGCCAGCCTGCGAAGATCGAAAAGCGCAGGCGTTCCAAAGTTCCGATCCGAGATCGGCTGGCGGGAATTTTCCTACCATCTCCTGTTTCACAATCCCGACCTCGCCGAACGCAACTTTCGGCAGGAATTCGACGCCATGTCGTGGCGCGATGACGCGCGGGCGCTGCGGAGATGGCAACGCGGGCTGACCGGCTACCCGATCGTCGACGCAGGCATGCGCGAATTGTGGCGCACCGGCTGGATGCACAACCGCGTGCGGATGATCGTGGCATCCTTTCTGATCAAGGACCTCATGATCGACTGGCGCCACGGCGAAAAGTGGTTCTGGGACACGCTGGTCGACGCCGACGCCGCCAACAACCCGGCAAGCTGGCAGTGGGTGGCCGGTTCCGGAGCTGACGCGGCGCCCTATTTCCGCATCTTCAATCCGGTCCTGCAGGGGGAGAAGTTCGACCCTCGGGGCGACTATGTCCGCCGCCACATCCCGGAACTCAGTGCGTTGCCGGACCGCTACATTCACCGGCCATGGGAAGCCCCGGCTTCCCTGCTGAAGGAAAAAGATATCGAGCTCGGCAAAACCTACCCCGAGCCCATCGTGGACCATGGCGCGGCGCGAGACAGGGCGCTGATCGTCTATCAGTCCATCAAGGATGGGAAGGCTTCATGATGCGGCATGCCGTGGCTTACGCGACAACCCTGATCGCTTTCCTCGCCATCGATGCGGTCTGGCTGACGGCCATGTCGCAGCGGCTCTATCGCCGCTATATCGGCGACATCAACGGCTTCAACCCCGTGCCGGCAGCGCTGTTCTATCTGATCTATGTGGCTGGCATCATCTTCTTCGCCACGACGCCGGCTTTCTCGACCGGCAAATGGACAACGGCCGCGCTCAATGGCGCGCTGTACGGCTTCTTCGCCTACGCGACCTACGACCTCACCAACCAGGCCACGATACGCGGCTGGCCGACGATCATCACCATAGCCGATATCTTCTGGGGCTCGCTGCTCAGTTCCATCGCCGCGACCGTTGGTTTCCTGCTGACCCGTTATCTTCTTCGCGGCGCCTGATTGCCACGGCTTCTCCCGTCGCGACGGCGCCCGACAAGAGCAGCCCGATGAAAACGATCAGCGTCGCGGCGCTCAAGGCATTGAGGCCAATCATTGCACTGTTGTCGGCGGGACCGTAGGCGGCCAGCGGTTCGCCGAAGAAGCGAGCCGGGATGAAATAGGCCGCCGCGCTGAGCGCTACGACGACAAGCCCGATCGGCCGCTCCGAAGGCCTGAACAGCGCGGCGCCGATCAGCGCGCATGGAAGCAGGAATATCTCCACCCCCGATCCGACGCCGAAAGCCCTGGTGCTGACGAGGCCATTGGCGATCCCGGTGAGCGGCAGCATCACCCGCGCGCCAAGCGGGTGCCGCTTCGCGACGGCGGGAACCGCAAGAAAGAAGGGGGTCGACAGGAAAGTCAGGAGAGACGGGGCGATCTTGTCCGCGCCGACCGCCGCCCAGAGGTGGAGCGGATAGAGTGGCTGGTTCCACGCGACCACCAGCGCGATCCAATTGGCGGCGGCCGTCAGCGGGTCGTCATTCGCCGCGTAACCGACGATCCGGCGCCACAGCCGAGCAAGGCGATCCATATCAGCCGGCCGGGCGCAGCAGGTAGTGGCTGACGCCCCATTCCCTGCCCTCGGCGTGGCCGAAGAGACCCTCGGTCGCGAGGTAGAAGAGCCGCCAGCGGCGACGCCAAAGCGCGGCGTCCGGCCCATAGACCTCGGTGAGGATCTGGCCGATCCGGCCGCGATTCTCGTCGAAGCGCGCCAGCCAGTCTCGCGCGGTGCGCGCGTAATGCGTGCCGTTCCAGCGCCAGTCGCTCTCGACCGTAAAGCAGTCGGCAAAATGGCCGATCAGGCCGTGGCTCGGCATGATGCCGCCGGTGAAGAAATGCCGCGCGATCCAGTCGGCGTCGTCGCGATGGTCGAAACGGTAGGGGCTGTGGCGATGACTGAAGACGTGGACGAAGAGCCTGCCTTGCGGCTCAAGCCATGTCCGGATGCGAGCCAGCAGGTCGCGCCAGTTGGACATATGCTCGAACATCTCGACCGAGACGACGCGATCGAACCGGCGCTGCGGCTCGAACGTGTTCATGTCGGCAGTGATGACCTCCACATTGTGCAGCCCGCGCGCCGCCGCCTGGGCCTGGATGTGAAGGCGCTGCGGAGCCGAATTGGACACCGCCACGACACGCGCTTCGGGAAGGCGCTGCGCCATGAACAGCGTCAGCGAGCCCCAGCCGCAGCCGAGCTCCAGGATGGACTGGCCGTCGCGTAGCCCGGCATGCTCCACGGTCTGCTCAAGCGCCGCGATTTCCGCTTCCGCCAAGGTCTCGTTGCCGTTCGCGTAGAGGCAGCACGAATACTTGCGGTTGGGGCCGAGCGTCAGCGCGAAGAACTCCGGCGGCAGCTCGTAGTGCTGCTCGTTTGCCGCCGCCGTGTGCTCCGCGATCGAATATGAGGCCATATCGGCGGCAAATCGGCCTGCCTCGGCTGGCGGCTTGCCCGCCAGGCGCCTGCGGGTTCGCCCGACCAGAACGCCGATGCCGTAGCGCGTTGCCGTGTCGGGAAGCGGCGTGCACTCGACGGCACGGATGGCGGACGAGATCAGGCTCATCTTTATCTCCCTTCATTGACGGTCGACGCTTTGGGCGCGCCTGGCCAGAACGCGTTGACGCGCGCCTGGTAGCGACGGAACTGTTCGCCCCGCGAGCGCAGCATGTGCGCCTCGAGCGGCGGAATGCCGGAGACATGCACCAACAGCCAGTACATCAACACAGGCCCCGCCAGCGCCGCGAAGCCCCATGGATAGGCAACCGCTTGGCCGAGCGCGATTGCGGCGTAGGCTATCCAGCCCAGCCATTCGAAGAAGTAGTTGGGATGCCTGGACCGCGCCCAAAGGCCAACGTCGCAGACCTTGCCCTTGTTGGCCGGGTCGGCGCGAAAGGCTTGCAGTTGACGATCGGCCAGTGCTTCGCCGCCGACCGCCGCCGCCATCAGCGCGATGCCGACCCAATCGGCGACGCCAAGAACCGGCCGCGGATTGTGCGAAGCCGCCATGATGGATAGCACCAGCAAAAGCGCGGCGGTCGCCTGGATTTGCAGAAACCAGAATAGCCGGCTCCGGAACCCATCTCCCCATTCGCGCTTGAGCTCTGAGTAGCGCGGATCGTCCCGATCGTCGCCGATCGTCCGCATCGCGATGTGGATGCCCAGCCGAAGCGACCAGACGAGAGCAAGAACGGCGACCAGCCATTTCCGCTGGTGGTTGTCACCCTCGACCGACACGATGAGGGCCGCCGACGCGCCGAATATGCCGACGGCGAAGGACCAGATCGCATCGACCCACCCCGACTTGCCGCTGCGAACAGCGATCAGCCACGCCGCAGTCATGGTCGCGGCAAGACCAATCGCGGCAACAACGATGGCCGACACAACGCCCATCGGCGATGCTCAGCCGCCGATAAGAGGCTGGATCAACCGCCCGAAGAAGCCGCGCAGCTTCATCTGGCCCTCGAGAGCCGCAATGCAGATGCACTCCCCGTCGTCGTCGACGATCGGCTGATGCTGGACATCGTCGTCGGCCTCGTCGAGATCGCCCGGACCGTAACGGCCGCGCGCATCGGAGAACGAGCCCTTCAGCACCTGCGTGTATTCATAACCCGCATGCGTATGCTCCGGCAGCCTGCGCCCCGCCGTGACCTTCAACAGCATGACGTTCGCGCCGCTGTCGTCCGGCAGCGTCACGCGGCTCCAGCGCACGCCGGGCCCTATCCAGCGCCACGGCCCTATGCCGCAAGCGTCCAGCGCCTGCGGCAAGCGGATGCCTATATCGGCCCGTGCCGGCACCCGCGTCACGGCGGCCTTGCGGCGACCGGATTCACCGGCATCGATCAAGGCCAGCGCCTTGTCGAGCGCGCCGGCTTCCATGTCCTCTGGCTCGATGTCGTGCAGCAGCGAACCGCCAACCGCCTCGAAGTCGGCAATGCGCTCCGCGCAGGCCGGGCATCCGCCGACATGCACCGCCACGACGATGCGCGGCCCTGGTTCGAGCGTGCCGGCGGCGTAGCGGAACAGCGTCTCATCGCTTGGATGATGCTTGATCATTTGAGGTCGTCCAGGATTTGGCGCAGCCGGCCGAGCGCCAGGCGAACGCGCGATTTGACTGTACCGAGCGGGATACCCGACGCACTCGCGATCTGGGATTGGGTTTCCTCGGCAAAGAACGACATCTCCAGGATGTCCGCCTGCTCGCGCGGCAGGAGCTTAAGCGCGGCACGCACCCGCTCCTCGCGCTCCGCCGCGATGACCGCCTGCTCGCCAGACATCGGCGCGTCCGGTTGGTCGGACGGATCGAAAGCCTCGGCAACCGCCGCCGGACGGCTGTCGCGACGCAGCCGGTCTATCCGGGCGTTGCGGGCAATGGTGAAGATCCACGTCGACACGGCCGCGCGCGACGGATCGAAATACGAAGCCTTGTTCCACACCAGCAGCATTGTTTCCTGCGCGACATCCTCGGCGACCGGCGCCGACATGCCCGAACGCCTCAGGAAAGCCTTCAGCCGCGGCGCATAGAAGCCGAAGAGCACCGCGAAGGCCGCCCTGTCGCGATCGGTCGCGACCGCCCCCAGCAAACGGCTCGCTTCAAGCGCGGACAGAACCTCTCCGTCCTTACGCATGGTCACCGCCAATCCGCATTCTGCGAGATCGAAAGCGAGAAAGGCGCTGTCGGCAATGAAACTGTGTCCCGATGCATTCATACGCCCTGTTACGCGCGGCGATCGCTTTCGGATCACAAGCCGCGCAACGTTTGCCCCAGCCGGTGATCCACATCCCACGCCGCTGCGTAAAATTGAAACTAGGGGAGGAAGGCAATCCCTTCCATAGCAAATCGGAGGATGCGGATGGCGACCGGGGGCAAGCACTTCGAAGCGGACGGAACCATGAATATCGCCGTCATCGGCAGCGGCGTCGCCGGGCTCTCCGCGGCGTGGCTGCTTTCAACGCGTCACCGGGTTTTTCTCTTCGAGACAAGCGAGCGCCTGGGCGGCCACAGCAATACTGTCGACGTCGGAGGCACGCCGGTCGACACGGGCTTCATCGTCTACAACGAGGCCACCTACCCCAATCTGACGGCGCTCTTTGCCCATCTTGGAGTGCGCACCAAGGCCTCCGACATGTCCTTCGCCGTGTCGCTCGACGGCGGACGGCTGGAATATTCAGGAACCGGACTCGGCGGGCTTCTGGCGCAGCCGGCCAATGTCGGCCGCCTCCGCTTCTGGCGCATGCTGCGGGAGCTGTTGCGCTTCTACCGCGAAGCGCCCTACGACATCGCGCGCATCGGCGAGATCAGCCTCGCCGAGTATCTCGACGCCAAGGGCTATGGCGCCGCCTTCCGCGAGGACCATCTCTATCCGATGGCGGCAGCGATCTGGTCGACGCCGGCGCTGGAGGTCGGCAGCTATCCAGCGGCCGCCTTCATCCGCTTCTGCGAGAACCACGGCCTGCTGAAGCTGGCGGGCCGTCCGATCTGGCGCACTGTCGACGGCGGCAGCCGCAAATATGTCGAGCGTCTGGCAAGAAGCGTCGCCGGGCGCACGTTCAAGGGGCGCGGCGTTCGCTCGATCGCCAGGCGCGGCGGATCGGCATGGCTTACGGACTGCGAAGGCGTCGAGCACCGCTTCGACCATGTCGTGGTCGCCACGCATGCCGACCAGGCGCTGCGCATGCTTGCCGATCCGAGCCATGACGAGGCGCGCCTGCTCGGCGCTTTCGGCTATAGCCGCAACGAAGCGGTGCTGCATTCGGATCCACGGCTCATGCCGCGCCGCAAGCGCGCCTGGTCGAGCTGGAACTATCTGACCAAGACGCAAGGTGAAACCCGCAGGCTCTCCGTTACGTATTGGATGAACAGGCTGCAATCGCTGCCTGACGACCAGCAGCTCTTCGTCACGCTCAATCCCGTCCTGGAGCCGGAGGCCAATACCGTGCGGCATCGCGAAACCTACGAACACCCCGCCTTCGATGCCGCCGCAATGCGCGCGCAGCAGCAGCTGTGGTCGCTGCAGGGCGAGCGGAACACATGGTTCTGCGGCGCGTATTTCGGCGCCGGCTTCCATGAAGACGGCCTTCAGTCCGGGCTGGCGGTCGCCGAGGAACTGGGCGGGGTCCGCAGGCCGTGGAGCGTGGCCAACGAGTCCGGGCGGATACACATCGGCGGCGCGATAGCGCGGCGCAGCCTCGCGGCAGCATGATGCCTGACCCGGGATCAGCCCTCTACGCCGGCAAGGTGATGCATCAGCGGCTGAAGCCGCGGCGCCACCGGCTCTCTTACCGCATGTTCTTCCTCTTGCTCGACCTCGACGAGATCGATGCGTTGAGCAAGCGACTTCGTCTGTTGTCGCACAACCGGTTCAACCTGTTCAGTTTCGTCGACGGCGACCATGGCGACGGTTCGGGCGGATCGCTGAAGGCCTATGTTGAACGACAACTCGAAGCAGCCGGCATCGAAACCGGCGGCGCGATCAGGCTGCTCTCCATGCCGCGCATGCTCGGCTACGCCTTCAACCCGATCAGCATCTACTTCTGCCATGACCGGCAAGGCGATCTCGTCGCGATCCTCTATGAGGTCAACAACACGTTCGGCCAGCGGCACAGCTACCTTATCCCCGTAGGGGATGTTCCGGTCCGCGATGAACGCCAGGGCACCGTCAGGCAGCGCTGCGACAAGCGCTTCTACGTTTCGCCTTTCATGGGCATGGGGATGGACTATCGCTTCCGCATCGGCCCGCCCGGGGACAACGTCGCCGTCCACATCACCGGCGGCGATGGCGAAGGACCGCTGATCGTCGCCAGCTTTTCGGGCAAACGGCGCGCATTGACGGATGGAGCCCTGCTGCGGGCCTTCTTCTCCTACCCGCTGCTGACGCTGAAGGTGGTTGCAGGCATTCATTGGGAGGCGCTGCTGCTCTGGGCAAAGGGAGTACGGCTCCACGAGCGCCCTGCCCCGCCTCACCTTCCCGTCACCCATGTCGCCACGAACAGACTTTCGCAAAGAGAGACCGAGCCCGATGTCGTTGGATACTGAAACCAGGGCGAAAGCCGGTCTGTGGCCCGGGATTCTGGCCGGCCCGGTGCTGAAGCGGCTGCTCGCTTGCCTGAAGGTCGGCAGGATCAGCGTGCGCATGCCAAATGGCGCGGCGCTGGATCACCAGACCGGACGGCCCGGACCGGAAGCGACCGTCGTGCTCTATCGCTGGCGGGCCTTGCGGCGCCTGCTGGCCGGTGGCGATATCGCGTTTGCCGAGGCCTATATGGACGGCGACTGGTCGAGCCCGGACTTGCCGGCGCTGCTCGAACTCGCAGCCGTCAACATCGCCGAAATCGAGTGCGCCATTTCGGGCCTCCTTCCTGTGCGGCTGTTCAACCGCGCGCGCCATCTGATGCATGCCAACAGCCGTCGCGGCAGCCGGCGCAACATCGCCTTCCACTACGACCTCGGCAATGACTTCTATCGACTGTGGCTCGACCCGGGCCTGACCTACTCGTCGGCGCTTTACCGGAGGGACAATGAAACTCTTGAACAGGCGCAGGAGAACAAGCTCGACCGCATTGCTAAGCTGCTGGCGGCGCCGCCAGACGCCGATATCCTCGAGATCGGCTGTGGCTGGGGCGCTCTTGCCGTACGACTTGCCGAGCAGGCGACCAGCCTCAAGGGCATCACGCTTTCGGCCGAGCAACTGGCCTTTGCCAGGGATGTCGCGGGCAAGAGCGACGTTGGGGATCGGGTGAGACTGGAGCTGCAGGATTACCGCGACTGCCAGGGCACGTTCGATCGCATCGTGTCGATCGAGATGCTGGAAGCCGTCGGCGAACGCTACTGGCCGGTCTATTTCGAGAAGCTGAGAGGCTTGCTGAAGCCGGACGGCAAGGCCGTGCTGCAAGTGATCACGATAGACGACAGCCGCTTCGAGGCTTACCAAAAGGGCGCCGATTTCATTCAGCGCTACATCTTTCCAGGCGGAATGCTGCCGACCAAGACGCTGATCGCGTCCCACGCGGAAGATGCCGGGCTGAAGCTGGTCTCGGCGGAATGCTTCGGACAGAGCTATGCCAGAACGCTCGCCGAATGGCGCGCCCGCTTCCGACAGCGTTCCGGGGCCGTGCAGTGTCTAGGCTTCGACCAGCGTTTCCGGCGGCTTTGGGAATATTACCTGGCCTACTGCGAAGCAGGCTTCCGGGCCGGGACGATCGACGTGGGGCTGTACGTGCTCGAGCCCGCGCCGAAGTGACCCGGCAACCCTGTCCCCGGCCTACATCGAGAAATTGAAGCGGTAGGCGGTGGAGACGCCGAAGGTGAACTGGTTGCGGTCGCCGCGTTCCCTGACCAGGCTGGAATCGGCGGCCGGACCCTCGAGGCGCGAATATTCGCCGAACAGGCTCGCCGTCATCGGATCGGTCACCTTCCAGGTGATCGCGCCGCCGAGACCGACCGATTTCAGGCCACCGCCGGGGTAGTACTGGCTCAGGCCCGAAGCCACCGATTCCTGGGCGTTGACGCCGTAATAGGCGTCAAAGTAACCGGCCGAGGCGAAAGAGACGCGCGGGCCGCCGGAGATGCGGACCGTGGGCGTGACATCGTAGAAGGCATCGGCGGCGATGTCGGCGACGAAGCCGTTATGGGCGCGGATGCCGTGGCGCAGTTCCGCCCGGGCACGCACCCAGTCCAGCGGATAGAATTCGAAGAAGCCGCCGACCTCGCCGCCCCAGCGCACCGGGTCGAGGCCTTGCAGCTCATCCTTGCTGTCGCGCGAGAACAGGAACTTGCCGGTCAGGCCGGCGCGCACGCTGCCGTCGTCGATCAGCGCCAGCGAGATGTTGTCGTTGCGCGAGATGAAGCGCGCCTCGGGCCCGGCCTTGCCGAGCGAGATGATGGGCTGGGCGCTGAGCATGTAGCGCCTGCCGCCCTCGAAATTCGGGGCGATGAGGCCGGTGGCGCCGAGCGTCAGGTACCAGTCGCCGGAAATCCAGCTCCCCTCACCCGCCTGGGCGGCGGTTGCGGCCATAAGGCTGGAGGCGAGAAGCAGCGGAATCGTCCCGACAATACGCATCGTCACCCCTTACGCGAAACAGGCCGGCAGGAACACCCGGCAAACGCCAAAGCCATGACGCCGTTTCGGTAAAATTTGAATTAAAATCCGTAATATCGGCATCGGCGGATCGTGCATTTTTGCGGGCGCTGAACGCTCACCGGTAACGTAGCGCGTCGACCAGCAGGGCGAAAGCCGGTGAGGCAAGGCGGCGGGTCGGATAGTAGAGGTGGTAGCCCGGAAACGGAGCGCTCCAGTCCTCCAGCACCGAAACCAGCTTCCCGTCGCGAACCAGCGGCCCAAGATGGTCGTCGGGCAGGCAGACGAGGCCGACGCCGCTGAGCGCCGCGTCGATGATCATGGTCACGTCGTTCGAGATGAACTGCCCCTCGACTCGGACATTCAACGGCCGGCCGCCCCGTTCGAACTCCCAGGCATAGAGGCCGCCCAGCGTCGGCAGGCGCAGGTTGATGCAATTGTGCCCGGTCAATTCGTGCGGGGTCGCCGGTTTCGGGTGGCGTCGGAAATAGTCCGGCGAGCCGGCCACGACCATGCGCAGTTCGGGCCCGATCCTGACCGCGATCATGTCCTTCTCGACGCTTTCGCCGAGCCGCACGCCAGCGTCGTAGCGTTCCGCGACCAGATCGACGAAGCGATGCTCGATCGCGATCTCGACCTTGATATCGGCATACTCCGCCATCAATCGTTTCGCGACCGGCATCAGGATCGTCTCGGCGGCGTAGAGGCCCGATGTTATGCGGATCATGCCCGCCGGGCGCTGGCGCATGGCGCTCAACGCATCCATCCGGCCCCTTATATCGTCGAAGGCGGGGCGCAGGGTCTCCATCAGCTGTTCGCCGGCATCCGTCGGCACCACGTTGCGCGTCGTCCTGGTCAGCAGCCTGACGCCCATCCGCTCCTCGAGACGGCGCACCGTGTGGCTCAGCGCCGACTGGGAGGTACCGAGTTGGGCCGCAGCCCGCGTGAAGCTGCGTTCCTCGGCGACAGTCAGGAATGCGGCGAGGTCACCGAGCTCATCCCGTTTCATTGATGAATCCAGAGCATAAGTTCATGCGCGATTGAATATCTAATCGGCGGGACCGGTCAACGTTATCTTGCGCCGCAGAGAAACACGGCGTGTCGCGAATGCTTCTCGATGGAGACGAGCCATCGACCAGCGGCAGGCCACGCAAAGCGAGTCCCGAAAAATGAGCTCCCAAACCCTGACGCCGGCCATGACGGTGCCGGACAGCGTCGCCGTTGCGCCCTCACCCGCCGCGCAGCCGTGGCATCTGCTTGCGACCCTCAGCGCGCTGATGGGCTTCGCCTCGATATCGACCGATGTCTACCTCCCGGCGATGCCGGCGATGGGCGAAGCCCTGCATGCCGATGCCGGACGCGTCGCGCTGACGATCTCCGGCTTCCTCATCGGCTTCAGCGTCGGGCAATTGTTCTGGGGCGCGATCAGCGACAAGTACGGGCGGCGCATTCCCGTCGCCATAGGCCTGGTGTTGTTCATCATCGGCTCGGCCGGATGCGCGCTTTCGCAAAGCATCGACGCGATCATCGCCTGGCGTATAGTACAAGCCCTCGGCGCCTGCGCCGGCGTGGTGCTGTCGCGCGCCATGGTGCGCGACCTCTACGAAGGACCTCGCGCGGCGCAAATGCTCTCGACGCTGATGGCCGTCATGGCGATCGCGCCGATCCTCGGCCCGATCGTCGGCGGCCAGATCGCGGCGATCGCCGGCTGGCGCGCAGTGTTCTGGGCGCTTGTCGCCGTCGGCGCCGCGACGCTGCTGGCGCTGTTCACGATCCCCGAGACGCTTTCCGCAAACAAGCGGCGCCAGGACTCCCTGCTAAGCGCCCTGGGCCGCTACGCGGGCCTGCTCGGCCAGACCCGGATACTCGGCTATGCCGGCACGGGCGCATTCTTCTATGCCGGCCTGTACGCCTACATCGCCGGAACGCCGTTCGCATTCATCACCTACCATCACGTCCGGCGGAGATCTACGGGCTGCTCTTTGCAGCAGGCATCTTCGGCATCGTCATCACCAACATGATCAACCGGCGGGTCATCGTCTCGCTTGGCATCAACAGCGTGCTGCCGGCGGCAACGGGCGCCGCGTTGCTTGCGGCACTCCTGGCCGCGGCCTCCGCCTATTCCGGCTGGGGTGGATTGTGGGGCTTGTTTGTCCCGCTGCTGCTCTACGTATCCATGTCGGGATTCATCATCGCCAATTCCATCGCGGCAGCGCTCGCCGATTATCCAGAGCAGGCCGGCGCCGTCTCGGCCCTGGTGGGCGCGATCGGTTATGGCGGCGGCATCGCCGGGTCCGGACTTCTGGACGCGTTTGACGACGGGACCCCGTGGCCGATGGGTGCGGTGATCGCAGCGATGGGCGCGGGCGCCATGCTCTGCGCCGTGCTGGCGGCACGCCGGTAAGGAAGGCGCCTGGCGCAACCAACCAATCAGGAAGCACGAAAGGAAATCCTCCATGTTGGCAACCCTGCTCTACAGCCCCGGCGACGTCAGATGCGAAGAGATCGCCGAGCCTACGATCGAGAAGCCGACCGACGCGATCGTCAGACTGTCGGCGTCCTGCATCTGCGGCTCCGACCTGTGGCCCTACCGGGGCCTGCAGGGCATCGAGAGCCCGCAGCATATGGGCCACGAATATTGCGGCATCGTCGTCGAGGTCGGCAGCGCGGTGAGGACCTTGCGGCCCGGCCAGTTCGTCGTCGGCTCGTTCTGCCTCTCCGACAACACCTGCCCGCACTGCCGGTTCGGCTTCCAGTCGTCCTGCGAGCAGCGCGAATTCATGAAGGGCGCGCAGGCGCCGCTGGCGCGGGTGCCGCTCGCGGACGGCACGCTGGTTGCGACCGACGAGCTTCCCGCCGACGACCTGATCCCGAGCCTGCTGGCGACCTCGGACGTGCTCGGCACGGGCTGGTACGCGGCCGACGCGGCGGGGGTAAAGGAAGGTTCGACCGCCGTCGTGGTCGGCGACGGCGCGGTCGGCCTGATGGGCGTGCTTGCCGCCAGTCAGATGGGCGCCGGCCGCATCATCGCGATGAGCCGCCACAAGTCGCGCCAGGACCTTGCGCTGGAATTCGGCGCCACCGACATCATCTCCGAGCGCGGCGACGAAGGCGTGGCCCGCATCAAGGAGCTCACCAAGGGCGTCGGCGCCGACTCCGTGCTGGAATGCGTCGGCACCGAGCAATCCATGCAGCAGGCCATGAACTGCGCCCGGCCGGGCGGCAAGATCGGCTTCGTCGGCGTGCCGCACGGCGTCCAGTTCGACGGGCAGACCCTGTTCTTCCAGCAGAAGAGCCTTCTCGGCGGGCCCGCGCCGGTGCGCCGCTTCCTGCCGCACCTGATGGACCTCGTGCTCGACCGCACTATCAACCCGGGCAAGGTCTTCGACTTCGAAGTGCCGCTGGCAGACGTGGCGGAAGGCTATCGCGCGATGGACGAACGCCGGGCCATCAAGACCCTGCTGCGACTCTGAACTGACGTCGCGCGCAAGGCCGACCAGCTCGGCCGGAGCTCGCTGGACGGGTGATGGCAACAGGATTACCTTCAATTTTGCCGCGTGCGGCGCGGCGAATTCTGGAGGGATAAAATCATGACCTTGTCCGGCGATACCCTGAAGGACGCGATCGGCCAGACGCGCGACAAATGGGGATGGTTCGTGGCGCTCGGCGTGCTGCTGTTGATTTTCGGCGGTATCGCCTTCGGCAATCTGTTCATCGCCACCGTCGCCTCGGTCTATGTCGTCGGCTGGCTGATGCTGATGGCCGGCGTGATCGAGATCATCCATGCCTTCGGGGTCAAGACGTGGGGGCGGTTCTTCTACTGGCTGCTCAGCGGCCTGCTCTATGCGGTCGCCGGCTTCTTCGCCTTCGATAATCCGGCGCTCGCTTCGGCGGTGCTGACGCTGCTGCTCGCAATCGCGCTCGTCGCTTCCGGGCTGCTCAGGTCCTGGGTCGCCTTCAACCACCGGCCGGAGCAAGGCTGGGGATGGCTGCTGGTGGCCGGTATCATTTCCATCCTGCTCGGCCTGACCATTGCCATGGGATGGCCGGTCAACAGCCTGTGGATCCTCGGCATGTTCCTGGCCATCGACCTGATCTTCCAGGGCTGGAGCTTCATCGCCATCGGCCTGGCGCTGAAGCGCTAGACCCTTAGAAGCTGATCGCGGCGTCCAGTTCCGACAGGGGCCGGACACCGGCGAGCAACGCCCTCGCCTCGGACTCATCCTTCTTCATCTGCGCCACCAGCGCATCGAGGCCATCGAACTTCAGTTCCGGGCGCAGGAAGCCGAAGAACGACACCTGGCAGGTCTCGCCGT